>NZ_JBIBUO010000020.1:0-106685 GCF_043079545.1 Streptomyces sp. NPDC015171 | reverse complement strand
TGGAGTCCACCGACACCGTCCAGTCGATGTCGTCGTCAGCGTCCGCCGCCGTCAGGACCGCGGCGAGGATCCTCTCCCACGTGCCGTCCACGGCCGACCTGATCAGCCGCTTGTGAGCGGTCTTGAACGAGCCGAGCTCATCAGGAAGGTCCCGCCAAGGCGAGTTGGTGCGGTACTTCCATGCGATGGCCTCGAGGGTGCGGCGGTGGTCGGCCCGCCGACGCCCGCGGACCGGATCCGCCGGCATCAGCGGCTCGATCCGGTCCCACATCGCATCGGTGATCACTAATCGGATGGACACATCCGATCAACTGACCAACCCATCAAAGAGACACGGCCTAGGGCGTCCACCCACTCTTGAGTCACATGGTCCTCCCAAATCGGCAGATGCAGGCCCGAGACCCACGGGCCGTCGACCCGAGTGCCGGAACCAAGGTCGCCGAAGGCGCGGAATCGAATAGGTACCCGCGCCTTCCGGAGAAGCTCTTTGGTGATCAAACTGAGATGGTCAGGCTCTGCCAGCCAGACCCCGTTGGCATGCGGCTCCAGTCGCTTCAGCGGCCGATGAAGGCGGTGCGCGGCCGGGAAGAGGTAGGCAGAGGGCAGTCCGTCGAGGTCGAACATGACGCCGACACCATCGACGCTGAACCCGATGGCACCCACGTTGGAAACGCGCACACCAAAATGGCGCTCGACGGATTCGCCATTGATCGGGTTGAAGGCTTTGACGTTCTCGATCTTGGCGACGATGTTCTCGCCACCAGCACTAAGGACACCTACGGCTTCGACTTCAGCCTGCGGCGTGGTGAGCGCCTTGAAGATCCGCTCCGCCTGGCTCTCAGTGAGGCCGACACTCCGGCCCTGGGCAACCTGCTCCCGCTTCCAGTCGAGCAGCTCTTCCACGGGGTAGTCGTCCGCGTAGTCGTCGATCCACCCGTGATGCTTCGGGCAAAGCAAGAGCAGGTTTTCCTCCTTGTTCACCGGCTCGAACGCGGGATCGTACCGGGGGCCGCCAGCGCTCTCGGCACGGATATGCGCGATCTCTGCAGTGACGCTGATTTGCCCCCGGTGCTCTTGGATCAGAAGCTCCTCGCACTCGGGATAAGCACAATGGGATGCGCGGCCGAACAGCAGCTTGCAGAGCTTCGGGGTGGGCTTGAAGAGACTCACGGCCCCGACGATAGGCGGTCGACAGAGACGCGACCTGCAAATCCCTCACCCACCGGAACGACCTACCATCCCCTCGCGGGGCGGGGGCCAGCGGCGACCTCATCGCACGCCTGAGCCGCCCTGGAGCCCGTCACGGGAGTAGCGCAGGTTCGGAATACCGCCGCTCCGCCAGTGAGCGCGTACTTCGAGTTCCGGGTGCGTACGAACTCCTCGGACTGCCAGGAGACGATCCACACCAGCTCGTGCTCCTCGATACGGATCACAGCCATCCTCACCGCGTCCGCGCTCACAGGCCGCCACTGCTGGTAGTCGCGCTCCAGTTGATCCTCGACTGCCCGAACGACGGCTTCTCGCTCGATCACGCGTGCAGCATCCCGAACCGGTCCCTCTGCCGACCAGCGAATTCGGATGGCTCAGCGCCACGTACGTGACCGCCGGTGCTGAGTGACTTCCCGCTCTACCGCTCGGCGGTGCCGTCCGCACCGTCAATTTCGTAGCTCCGCCCTTGAAGCCGTTCACCGGCCCAGTCGAGCTCCACACCCAGGTCAAACCAGTGCCGATCCTTGCGGACTCCGGGCGGTGAGAGGTTCACCGCCGCCCACGAGAACACCCCCAGAAGAATGGAACGCCCGTGCGGCGTGGTGCGCACGGACAACGCAAACGGTGCAGCGAGTGCCGCGCGGGTCACCAACATGACCTGTTCATCCTCAGGATGTCGACGCCCACCCGTGAGAAATCGAGGCGTCTCAAGGATCTTCACCCACTCGACCACTGCATCTGCCACCTGGGCTCGCAAGGACTCTTCGATGCCCTTCCGGACGGCGATCGCGGGATCATCGCCAAGCCAGCCAAGCCAGTGATCAGGGACAGTGAGCCTTCTGAAGTCGTCCTGCGGCACCCCGTGACGAGGATTCTTCTGGTACTCACCCGTCAGTTTCCCGCTGCTGTCTACCAACCACGCGCCGCGGATTGCCTCGGACGGTACGTAGCCGTTCGGATCGTCGATATACGTCGGGTCGATCTCGGCGACGCTGCCACCGGGATTCTCAGCAGCCGCCGCCAGTAGCGCTGGCTCGTTCGGAATGCCCTTACGTCGGCTTCGCGAGCCAAACCCCCCCACGTTCCCACCCCCACCGTTGCTTGCCCAGTTGACCGTGATTGTGCCGCACCGGTCAGGACCGCATGCGGGGTGTACGTGACGGCGAGGGTGGGTGGGGAATCTCAGCGAGCCGCTCTGTCCCACCTTCAAGAGCCGCGCGCAGGAACATTCAGTCCCGGGATGAGCCTGCAATCACAGGGTCAGGACGGTCGGCCCGTAGGCGCTGCAGAACTCGCAATCACAGCTGGTGAGACAGTTCGCCTGGCAATGGGCGGTCGGCCAGAAGCGGGATGCACAGGGGCCTGGGTCAAGCAGCCCCTCGTCGCGGGGCACCGTCCTGTCGCACCAGGTACAGCGGATTGCTGCAGGGATGCCGGCGTCCTGCAGCCACCGGGCCGCCACGCTCGCCCGGTCGAGCGGGGCTTCCTCCAGAACCGTCACAGGGGCGCGGTCGAGTAGAAGCTTGCAACGCCACAGGCTCAGTCCGGTCACCGCTCTGACTGCCTGCAGAGCCTCCTGTCCGCCCTTCCCGGGCTCGGTCACAAGCACGGCGAACCCTGGCTCCTCCACGGACACATCTCCTTCGGCGGCGGAGTACGTGGCCCAGTGTGTCGATGGATAGAGCCCTCGGCCCGTCAATTTTCGGTGTCCCCTGAGCTGCCACGCACCGAGATCTTCACGGAACTGCGGCCAGAGCCACTTTCAAGGAGCGTCATCACAGGAATACGACAGCCACGGAACAAGTGCTCTGCGCCAGTATCCAAGAAGCTGGGCTGCTGCCCGGAGTGCCTCGACGGCACGCCCGCGGACCCCAGCAGCCTCATGACGCTCCCGGCCCCGGCCAATCACCGGCTGGCCGCGTGAGCCAGGCCCCGCCCCGACCGCACAGGCCGGGACGGGCCCCGCACAACCGGGCGGCCGCAGCACCGGCAAAGGCCGGCCGCCCGCTCCCTCAACCGTTTCGAGATCAGGAAAGCCCCAACATGACGCATCGCCCCGCAGTCTTCGCCGCCCTCCTGGGACTGACCCGCGCTGGCAGCACCCTCGGTGACTTCTGGGTGCAGAACGACTTCTGCGCCCGGGTGAAGGGCGCCTCCGACGACCACCCGGTCACCTACGAGGACCCCGCCACCGGCGACAAGACCACCCACGGCACGGCTGACGGCCGCAAAGCGTGCCTGCACCACTGCTTCACCTACACCGCCACGCAGGCCATCGTCGCCGGGGCCGGCGCCCGCGCTCTCGGCATCCGGATCCACCCCGTTGCCGCAGCGGCCGCGCTCGCCATCTCGTTCGGCACCCACTACGCGGCGGACCGCCGCGTCCCCGGCGAGGGTTTGCTGGAGCGGATCGCCACCAAGACCGGCAAAGGCGGCTTCTACAAGCTCGCCGGCTTCGGCATGAATGGCGCCTTCCACCTGGACGGTGCCTGGCACCACGGCTGGGAGACCGTCGCCGCGCTGGTCGCCACCACCAAGGCCACCAGCCGGTGACCGGCCGCACCCGTACCCGGCTGGACCGGGTGCGCGCCTCCGTGGGCATCGCCCAGCTCGCCCTCCAGTAATCGAGGACGACCTGAGCGCCGACGGCATCGACGGCCCGGAGCTCGCCGCGATTCCTGCATGAGCTCCAGGAGGACGTCAACCACCCCGGCGGCCTCTTCCCCGCCCTCGCGCAGCTGGTCACCACTGCCGCGCGGCGGGCGGAGCAGATCGAGCCGGACCACGACG
The DNA here is from genome assembly GCF_043079545.1 of Streptomyces sp. NPDC015171. NCBI lineage: Bacteria > Bacillati > Actinomycetota > Actinomycetes > Kitasatosporales > Streptomycetaceae > Streptomyces > Streptomyces sp. NPDC015171. The sequence continues at coordinate 102,686 of NZ_JBIBUO010000020.1, read as the reverse complement.
GTGACGCCTCCTGCCCCCTGCACGAGGCCGCCGCGCTGCTCACCGACAACGCCAGGCAGCGCCTGAACTGGGCTGGCCGCTCCCTTCACCCGCAAGGAGATCTCGTATGACATCGGTGCTCTATCCGGACCTGCCCCCGTCGACGCTGAAGCCACGCGTCATCCGTCGACCCGAAGCACCACGGGAACATCCCGTCCGCTCATGCATCCCTCGTGCCCAAAGGCGTCCTCTGAACAGAGAGGCGGTCACCAGGACGAGGGCGGTGACATGCGGATGATCGCTGAGGGGAGATGGCCAGTCTCCAGCACCTGACGCGGCAGGGAGAGACCAAAGTGTTCGCCGATGACTTGCAGGGCCCTGCCGCTGGCCTCGAGCGAGGACATGTCCTCTTCGTAGCCGAGCACGTCATCGAGGGTGTCCTGCGGCGCTATGGCACCTGCGGCTTCCAGCGCCGGGCGCAGCAAATCAGGCTGGGCACCACTGGGGTCGTAGCCGGCGCCGAGCTCGAAATGCAGCTGTACGGCACCGTCGGCCAGGTACACGAAGAAGGACGGCGGATCGTCGGGGCGAGGGTCGAAGATCAGCACCTCGGCGCCCTGGGAGACTGCGGGGTCCAGAGCCCAGCCCTCGCTCCCTCCGGACTCGACGATGAACGACCAATCACCACTCTGGCCAAGGCGCCCGGCGCAGTAGACCTGCTTGAGGTCGACCAAGGCGGATGCCTCCCGGCCGGTGAGGGCGGCTCCGATCGCCACGGGCTCGTGGTCGGCCATGCGTCCAGCGAGTTGCTCAGAACTGAGGCCGCGGGCGCAGGTGATGTAGAGATCTCTGGCGTTCAGATGGGCGCCACCCCAGGCATCGGCAATCCAGGCAAGGCTTTCGGGCACTGCTGCTCTCCCGTCCCTACGTACAGCCGGTGGGGCACAGCGTAGATCCGGTGCTGTGCCCCACCAGTAGTCAGAGGCCGATCAGGGCTTGGGCACTGTGCAGGCCACGGTCGTCTTGGACGCGTCGCAGTGTGCGAACTGCGGGAAGTCCACCCAGTAGGGGTCCTTGTCCAGCAGTCGGTACCTGCCCGAGAAGCCTGAGCTGAAGGCCCCGCCCATCGAGGTGGAGTTGATCCAGCCCGACATGGCTGAACGTCCGCATGCTTCCTTCCACGTAGGGGCACCCTGGCGGATGTCGTCGTACAGATGCCACTCGCCCTGTTTGACGCGGGTCGCGTAGGTCTGAACGCAGTCGTTTCCGGCGTCGACTTCGATCATCCCGCCGATGGTGGAGGGCATGCCGCCGGAGTTGTAGCTGGAGGCGTAGGCGATCTCGTCGCAGGAGGCTTTGTCGGTACTGCTGATCTCGGGAACGGTGGTGGCGTCCGGGTTGCGGCCAGAGGCGTTCTTGTCCTTGCCGGGCAGAAAGAACATAGGTTTGTTGGCGGCCTTGCTGCCAGGGTGGTTGGCCAGCTTGGACTGGATCATCCACGCGTGAGCCACGGCCGACGGTGTCTTGGCGAAGTATGACCCACGTGGGCACGTACTTGTAGAAGGCACAGCCGGGTGTGGTCGAGGAGATCGTCTCGCAGCGGATCTGCGCATCGTTGGCCTGCCAACGGGTTGCAGACGGGTTCGCCACCGGCGAGTAGGCCGATATCTTCGTGGACAGGTCGAGCAGGTCGACGTTGTCCGTGCCGGTCCGGGTGTGGTCGAGCTTGCCGATCGCATACCGTCAGCAACATGGACTGGTCGCTGTTCGTGCCCGGCTTCACCATGGCTCGTGCGCGTCCGCTCATCGAGGACATCAACGAGGTCCGGCTGGTGCTGGACGCGGCCGACAGCGACGACACATCCCTGCGGACCGAGCTGGCGGGGCTGTCCTCGGCCGCCCGGGAGCGCAGGCTCCTGGAACTCGTACGGGTGCAGGCGGCGGCCACGCTGGGGCACGCGGGGCCGGAGGGGATCACACCGGGGCAGGCGTTCAAGGACTTCGGCTTCGACTCGCTCACCGCGGTGGAGCTGCGCAACCGGCTGCGCCGGATCAGCGGGCTGCGGCTGCCCACGACCCTGGTATTCGACCATCCCACGTCCAGGGCGGTGGCCCGGTTCCTGCACACGGAGCTGTTCGGCGCGGACGACACCGGCGGCCCGGACGAGGAGATCCGCACCCCGCTGGCGGCCATTCCACGGGAACAGCTGGAGAGTTCGAACCTCCTCGAGCAGTTGCGCAGGCTCGCACAGGGCCGGGGCACGGCGTCCGCGGAAATCGGTCCCGGGCACCTCCGGCTTCGAGTCCATGGACGCCGACGAGCTGATCGAGATGGCGTTGCTCACCGCTGACTGACCAGGTCGCGGTACGGCAACAAGGACAGTGCCCGGCCGGGTTCTCCCGGCCGGGCACTGTGCTGTCGCGCTGAGATCCGTCCACGGTCCTACTTCTTCGCCAGGGCGTCGGCGGGGTCGGCCGGCGCCTTGGGGGCCGCGGGCTTGCGGGGGTCGGCGTTGATGAAGACCGCCACCAGCAGCGCAGTGCCCAGCATGATGCCCAAAGCCCAGGTCGCGGCGACGGAGTAGCCATGGACGGTGGCGTCGCGCAGGGTGCTGCCGCCGTGGTGGTCGGCCAGGTAGGTGGCGGTGGCGCTGGCCGCGATCGTGTTGAGCAGCGCGGTGCCGATCGAAGCGCCCACCTGCTGGGCGGTGTTGACGGTCGCGGAGGCGACGCCGCCATCCTGCGGGTCGACTCCGCTGGTGGCCACCGCCACGGTCGGCACGAACAGGGTGCCGATGCCGAGCCCGAGCAGCATCTCGGCCGGCAGGATCACCGCGGCGTAGGAGCTGTCGGGGGTGAGCTGGGTGAGGATGGCGAGCGAGGCGGCCGCCGCGAGCAGTCCGGGCACGATCAGCAGCCGGGACGGCAGCCTGGGCAGCAGCCGGCTGGAGATCTGGGTCGCGCCGGTGACGTTCATCGCAACCAGCGGGAGCAGTGCGACGCCGGCCTTGACCGCGGAGTAGCCCATCACGGTCTGGAGCTGGTAGGTGAGGAACAGGAACACGCCGAACAGGCCTAGCGTGGCCAGGGCGACGGTGCCGAACGCCATGCCCCGGTTGCGGTCGGTCATGATCCGCAGCGGGAGCAGCGGGCTGCGCAGCCGGGCCTGCAGGACCACGAACGCGATGAGCAGCACGGCGGCCAGGCCCAGCGAGACGCCGACCCGGTCGGCGCCCCAGCCGCGCTCGCCGGCCTCGGAGAACCCGTAGACCAGGGCCGCGATACCGCCACAGCCAGTGACGGCGCCGAAGACGTCCATTTTCGCGTCCGCCCTGCCGGGCGGGTCGGGCAGCGTGGAGACCGCGCCGAACGCGGCGAGCACGGCGATCGGGATGTTGACGTACATGCACCAGCGCCAGTCCAGGTAACTGGTGATCAGGCCGCCGCCGACCAGGCCGAGTCCGCCGCCCGCTGTCAGTACGGCGGTGTAGATGCCGATCGCCTTGGCGCGCTCCGCCTGCTCGGGGAACATCGCCACCAGCAGCGCCAGGGTCGAGGGGGCGAGCAGGGCCGCGAACACGCCCTGCCCGGCGCGTGCGCCGATCAGCATCCAGCCGGACTGAGCCATACCGCCGATGCCCGACACGATCGCGAATCCGATGACGCCGGTGACGAGTGTGCGCTGGCGGCCCGTGCGGTCGGCGATGCGGCCGCCGAGCAGCAGCAGTCCGCCGAAGGCCAGGGTGTACGCCGTCACCACCCACTGCCGGTCCGCGTCGGACATGCCGAGGTCCTGCTGCGCGGAGGGCAGCGCGATGGTCACGATCGTCGTGTCCAGGGTGATCATTAACTGGGAGAGTGCGATGGCTGCCAGCCCCCACCACCGTCGGGCATGCAGCCGGGCGGGGTCGACAGCCGCCGCGCCCCCCGCTGCCTTGTCGGTCTTGGTCATCGCGGAAAGACACCTTCTCGGGATCGGGGGCCGGAACCCCACATTCATTACCTGTCGACAGGTAAAATTGAAGACATCGACAACGCAGTTCATTGCCTGCCGATCGGCAAGTAATGAAGTGAGACGCATTCTCGGTGACGCCGAACCGTAGGCTTTGGGCGCAACGAGGGCGAAGGAAGGACTTCCATGGCTGGGCGACGTACCGATACGCGTGAGCGCGCACAGCGCGTCGCGCTTCAACTCTTCGCCGAGTACGGCTACGAGGGCACGTCGCTGCGCATGATCGCGGAGAAGCTGAACATCACGAAGGCCGCCCTCTACTACCACTACAAGTCCAAGGAAGAGATCCTCGCCGCCGTCCTCGGTGACTTCTCGACCTCGGTCGCCGAGCTCATCGACTGGGGCAAACAGCAGCCCAAGGGACCCGGGACCCGGCGTGAACTGCTGCGCCGGTACGCCGATCTGACGGCGAACGGCATCACGGCCGCGGCCCGGCTGCTGCAGGAGCACGAACCCTCGCTGCAGGAACAGCCGCTCGCGGCCGAGGTGCGCGGGCACATCATCACGCTCTTCGATCTGCTGACAGGTCCGGGCGTGCTGACCGGCGGCGTGAGCGACCCCGCCGCCTCCTTGCGGGTACGCCTCGCCATCGCCGCCCTGCACATGGCGGGTGACGAGGCCGAGCGCTCGGAGGGCGGCGGGGACGAGCTGATCAGCGCGGCGCTGAACATCGCCTGCTCCCTGATCGATCCGCCGGTGGGGTCAGCACCCGAGCACGCCCCTGACCACGTCGGCGACCTCGACGGTGTGCTCGCCGAGGAAGAAGTGCCCGCCGCCGAACATCCGTAGGCCGAAGGCGGTGTCGGCCACGTCGGACCAGGCGCGAGCCTGGTCCAGGCTCACCCTGCGGTCGTTGTCGCCGGTCAGTGCGACGACCGGGCAGGTCAGCGCGGGACCCGGCTGATAGCGGTAGCCCTCCAGTGCTTCGCAGTCGCTGCGGATCGCCGGCATGACCATGCCCAGCAGCTCCTCGTCCTCGAAGAGCCGCGCGTCCGTCCCGTGCAACAGATCGAGTTCGGTGAGCAGGGAGTGGTCGTCCAGTGCGGCGATACCGGTGCCCGGAGCACAGGTGGGCGCCCGGCGGCCGGACGCCAGCAGGGCCCGCGGCACGATGCCCTTGGCCTCCATGCGCCGGGCCACCTCGAAGGCGACGGTCGCGCCCATGCTGTGCTCCAGCAGCGCCAACGGCCGGTCGGTCCACGGCAGCAGCGCCTCCAGCGACTGTTCCACCAGTTCCGCCATGTCGTTCACGCATGGTTCCCTGTACCGGTCCTGGCGGCCGGGGTACTGGATCGCGATCACCTCGACCTGCGGGGTGAGCTCCTCCGCGAGCGGGAAGAAGAAGGTCGCGGAGCCGCCGGCGTGCGAGAGGCAGACCAGCCGGAGCGAGGCCTGTGGCGCTTCTCGGAAGCGCCGGATCCAGGGCGAATGATGCACGGTGTTCGTCGTCACGAGGTGCCCCTTGTCAGGCGGCGAGCGCGTCGCACAGGAAGGTCGCGACGTCGTGGGTGGAGGGGTAGTCGTAGACCAGGGTCGGCGGCACCGAGATGCCGGTGATCGCGCCCAGTTGGTTGCGCAGTTCGACGGCCATGAGCGAGGAGAAGCCGAGGTCGAGGAGTTCCGCCTGTGTGTCGAGGTCCTCGGCACCGGGCAGCGCGAGGACGGCGGCGGCCTCGGACCGCACGATGTCGAGCACGATGCCGTGCCACTCCTCGTCCGGCACGTTCGCGAGCCGTTCCTTCAGCTCGGCGGCGTGCGACGGCGCGCCCTTGCCTCCGGCCGCGCGGCCGGGGTGGGCGGTGCCGTTCGGGGTTCGAGGTCGGGCGGGGGGGAGGCCAGGCGGCCGAGGCGTGCCGACGTGAGGTGCAGGCGGCGGGGGCGGCGAGCCGGGTGATGATGTCCTCGATCACGCACGGCTGGTCGGGGGTGGCGCGGCGCCGGAAGAAGTAGCCGGAGCACCACGGCACTTCACCGAAGCGTGGCAGGTGCTGCGCGGTGAGGGCGCGGGCCTCGGGCAGGCGCCGCCAGTGGATCTGCGGGCACCAGTGGTGGATGGGGTGGAACATGTCGTCGAGATGGCCGCCGAGCAGGTGCCGGGTGAGCCAGTGGGAGGTCCAGCCGCGGGTATGCAGGAGGATGTCGCCGTTCTCGATCAGCCCGGCGTGGTTGCCGAGATGGGTGACCCAGGTGACGACGGGCCGCACCAGGACGAGGGGGAGCAGCCAGTAGAGCAGGAGGTACGGCACGCCGCCCACGGGCCACAGCGCCGTGACGACGCCCGCCCACAGCACGGCCCGGGTGGCGAGGGCCCGCCAGGTCTCCCCCGGCGCGCGGGGTGACCAGGGTCAGCGCTGCGGTCTTCGGCAGCCGCCACAGGGCGTTGCGCACGATGACCCGTAGGACGAAGGCGCGGCGGCTGGGCGCCTGTCCCGCGGCGCGGATGTTGCCGGCGCGGTAGGACTGGAACATCGGGTCGTTGTTGGAGCCGAGCTTGGCATGGTGGACGTAGTGGCTGCTGCGGTAGGGCTCGAAGCCTTCGCCGAGCAGGCCCGTCAGGAGGTAGCCGACGATCCGGTTGGCGCGGCGGGTGGCCATGAGCTTGGAGTGCACGCACTCGTGGCCGAGGTTGGACAGGTGGCGTTGGCGCACCCCGATGTAGCAGACGGCGAGCAGGGGGCCGGCGACGTGGCCGATGAGGTGTCCGGCGATCGCTGCGGCGGCGATCGCCATGAGGTCCCAGGCGACGTCCCACAGGCCGGTGGTCGGGCGTCCGCAGAGCTTCTCCAGGTCGGCGCGTGCTTCCGGCCCGAGAAGCCCGACGCGCTGCACGCGCCCGAGTTCCAGATGCTCGACCTCTACGCCGCCGGCGAGGACTTCGACTTCCTCCTGGCGCTCGCCGAGAGGCTGATCGGCCCGCACCTCCCCTAGGCCCCGCAGGGCGTGTCCGTCGCCGACCACGTCCGCGACCAGTTCGGCATCGACCTGCACCGCGAGCCCCTCGGCGACCTGCCCGCTCAGATGGCCGCCCACCTGGGCATGAACGCGGACGTGCCGTTCAAGACGGTGCTCGGGCAGTACGTGGAGCACGAGCTGGAGGCCCAGAGCACCGGCGCCGCGCTGTTCCTGACCGAGTACCCGGTCGGTGGGGACGAGCCATGCGCCCGCCACGACCGCCGTCCTCAACCCCTTCGAGGTCCTGGTCGACGGCATCGAGGTCGTCCACGGCTACGAGGACGAGCCCGACGGGGCCGCGTTGGTCGACCGGGCCCGCGCGGTGGACCTGTACGACGACGAGCAGGCCCTGGCCAGAGAGGTGATCGACACGGGACGTGTTCCGGGCAGCAGCGTCGGACTTGGCAGCGGCATCGAGCGGCTGTGCATGGCCGCCCTCAGCGTCAAGGACATCAGCGTCTTCCAGCCCTCGCCCCAGTTCGGACCGAATCGCTGTCCCGGGAGGAGTGGCGATGGACCTGTCGCTGCGCCCGCTCGACGAGAGCGGCTTCGGCGCCGTCATCGATGCCGACCTCGCGACCGACGCCGAGCGGCTCGCGCCCCAGCCGGCGGCGGCCCTGCATCGGCACCGGCTGCTGATCGTGCCCCGCCAGCACCTGACCCACGCCGATCTGCTGACCGTCGCCTCCTGGTTCGGGACGGTGGACATCGGCGTCGACCGCCGGTACGCCGTCGGCGGCTTCCCCGGGCTGACCGTCATCAGCAACATCGTCGAGGACGGCGAGCACATCGGGGTCTACGACGGGGACAACGAGGAGGAGTGGCACGCCGACAACAGCTTCAAGCCCCAGCTCACCTCGGCGACGCTGCTCTACTCGGTCATCACCCCCGCACGCGGTGGTGAGACCCGCTTCGCCGACGCGACCCGCGCATACGCCGGCCTCGCCCCGGCGGTGCGGCAGCGGATCGAGCCGATGCGCGCGGTGCACTCCATCGAGCGGCTCGGCGCGCTACAGAGCCAGGCCAGCGGTGGGCAGTCGTCGATCGCGGCCGGGAGCCTGGCCGCGAGTCCGGAGGTCGTACACCCGCTCGTGCTGACCCACCCCGTAACCGGCGCCCGCTCGCTGCTGCTCGGCTCCATGGTGATCAGCGGCATCAGCACGCTCGCGGAGCGGGAGAGCCGCGCGCTGCTGGAGGAGCTGCTGGAGCACACGACCAGCGCGCCGTACGTCCACAGCCATCGCTGGGAGCAGGGCGACCTGGTCGTATAGGACAACCTCGCCACCCTCCACACCGCCTCTCCCTGTGGCAGCTCCCGCCACCGCCGGCTGCTCTACCGCGCCGCCGTCCGACAAGCCGAAAGCCCCCGCGTTCACACCGCTGGATGACCCGCGGCGAGAACACGCGGATGCCCCTGTAGCCGGCCCTAGGGTTTGTCCATGTCCGCGAAGGTTCCCCTGAAAGAGACCGCCCTCAACGCCGAGCGCATCGCCCGTATCGGCCGCGAAGTCCACGCCGCGTGCCCCGAGTTCAACACCGACGCGTTCGTCGCGTCGGTGATGGCGGACCTTCCCCGGTTGGAGCTGCGCGCCCGGATCGCCCGGACCAGCCAGGGCCTGCACGACCACCTCCCGGTCACCGGGCCCGACGCGCTCGACATCCTGCTGCGCTCGCTGCCGCCGACGCCCGCAGCCGCCGGGGTGACCAACGACTTCGGGCTGCACCTCTACTCGCCCTACTCCGACTACGTCTCCCGCTACCTGCGCACCGCCGAGCACCTGGAGCGGTCGCTCGCCGCGCTGGCCCGTATGACGGGGTACTTCTCCGCCGAGCTCCCGGTGCGGCACTTTCTCGCCGACTTTCCCGACGAGACTATGAAGGCCGTCGACGCGTGGAGCCGCGACGAGGACTTCCGGGTACGGCGGCTGGCGAGCGAGGCCACTCGGCCCCTGCTGCCCTGGGCCCCACGGATCGCGCTCCCCGCCGACGCGGGCCTGCACGTCCTCGAGACCCTCTACGACGACCCGCACCTCTACGTCCGCACCTCCGTGGCCAACCACCTGGGGGATATCGCCGCCACCCAGCCCGACCTCGCGCTGGCTACCCTCCAGCGGTGGAAGGCCTCGGGCCGGGTCACCGGCGAGCAGTTCGCCTTCCTCGCCCGCAACGCCCTGAGCAACCGGCTGAAGGAGGGCTGGCCGCCCGTCTACGCCCTCCTCGGCTACGCCCACGACGCACCCATCTCCCTCACTCCGCTCGCCCTGGAACGCACCGAACTCCGCGCCGGCGACACCCTGAACTTCTCCGCCGCGCTCACCGCCACCGCGACCGCCCCTGTGCACGTGATGATCGTGATCGCCACTACGGGGCCCGGCGGCCGGCCGCGGGAGAAGGTGGCCTTCCTGCGCCGCGCCACCGCCGAGCCGGGCCAGGAGCTGAAGCTCGCCAAGGCGCACCCGCTGCGCTCGACCGCCCGATGGAAGGTCTCCCCCGGCTCCTACTCCCTCGCTCTCCAGGTCAACGGCCGGCGCTTCCCGGCGGTCGCTTTCACCGTTCTCGACGCCTGACCCCGCGCTCCAGCCCTTCCAGCCCCGAGAAGCTGCCTCCGCGCCGCCGCCATCGCGCGCCGTGGCCCGGTCCCTGCTGTCCGCAATGCCCCGAAGGAGTGACCCGACCTGATCGAACGAGTTTGAGCGGCGACAGCCCAGAGCTCGCACGGCCCGACCCCGGCATTCGAACTCGCGTTCACCAATTGCCCTCCGATCGGGCCGTGACGGGACCAGATCCACTGCGTTTTTAGAGCATCAGTGCCACACCGACGCCCAGACGGAGGACGCCATGCACCCCACCCTCGCCCCCTTGCAGCAGCCTCCCGGAATCGAACGGCGGCCCGGCCGGCCCACCCGCGGTGTTGACGGCACGCGCACCTCAGAACGCCCGGATACGGGGTGGGCGGCATGAGTGAGTCCACTGATGCATCAGCCGACAGCGTTCCGGGACCGCGCACCACCACGCCGTCCCCTGAGCCCTCGCCGTCCGCCCTCTCGGCGGCGGCCACCGCGCTCGCGCCCGAGGGGCAGATGCGGTATGTCGACCTGACCGGCAGCCGCGAGGCGGCCGGCCGCTCGATCCGGATGCGGGACATGGCCCGCCGCCTGCCGCAGTTGGTCCGCCGCTCGCTGGCCCTGGCCTGGCGCGTCGACCGGCGGGCGACCGTCGGCCTCCTGCTGTGCCAACTGGTCACCGGCGTGATGCAGGCGCTGGGCCTGGTCGCCATCGCCGGCACCCTGACCGCCCTGCTGCGCGACGGAGACGTCTACCACCGGCTCCTTCAGGCGTGGCCCTCCGTCGCCCTGCTCGCCGGGGCCGCCGGCGTGCGCGCGCTCCTCGGCATCACCGTCAACTGGCTCTCCTCCCGGCTGGGGCCGCTGATGTCCCGCGAGGCCGAGCAGATGCTGCTCACCGGCTGCGCCGAGGTCGAGCTGTGCGCGTACGACGACCCCGACTTCAACCGCGACCGCGAGGCCGCCGATCGCGGCGCCCAGGTCACCGGCGACCTGATCAACGAGGGCCAGGACCTGATCGCCTCGGCTGCCGCCTTCCTCGCCGGAGCCATCGTCCTGGCCGGCGTGCACTGGGTGCTTCTCCCCCTGCTCGTCACCGCCAGCCTCCCGCAGGCCGTTGCCCAGGTCAGCGCCGCGCGCGTCCGCTACCTGGCGAACCTCCGCAGCAACGGCGACAACCGGATGCTGTCCGTGCTGCGCTGGCACATCTACACCAAGGACGCCGCCGACCAGATCCGCGCTGGCACCATGGCCGACTTCCTCTCCGGCCGCTACCGCAGCACCGTCGCCCGGATCAACCGCGAGGACCGGGCTGCGGCCGACCAGGGCGCCCGGATGTCCCTGGTCGGCGCGATGTGCGGGGGCCTGGGGTCGGCCGTGGTGTGGGCGGCGGTCGTGTGGCTGCTTGCGACGGGCCGGATCAGCGTCGGCCATGCCGGCACGGCGGTCTTCGCCCTGCAGACCGTCGGTATGTCGGTCCGCGGCCTGGTGGCCGTCGGCGCCCGCGCGGTGCGGACCGGGCTGTACATGGACGACTGGACCGGCTTCCTCGACAAGGCCGGCGGCTTCCGCATGCGCCGCGGCCCGCACCACCCCACGGCCCCGGAGACGATCGAGGTCAAGGCAGTCACCCACCGCTACGCCGGCAAGGACCGCGACGCCCTGTCCGGCGTCTCCCTCACCCTGCGCCGCGGCGAGGTCACCGCGCTTGTGGGCTTCAACGGCTCGGGCAAATCGACGCTGTCGAAGCTGGTCAGCGGCCTGTACCTGCCCACCGACGGGCAGGTTCTGTGGGACGGCGTCCCCACCGGCGATGCCGACCCGCAGGCCCTGTGGAAGCAGGTCGCCCTCGTGCCGCAGGACTACGCGCACTGGCCGCTGACCGTGCGCGAGAACGTCACCCAGGGCCAGCCCACCGCGCGCGGCGACCAAGCGGTCCGCGAGGCGTGCGAGGCGGCCGACGCCGACGAGGTCGTCGACAGGCTCGGGGCCGGCCTGGACACACTTCTGGCCCGCGAGTGGCTCAACGGGGAGGAACTGAGCGGCGGCCAGTGGCAGCGCATCGCTCTGGCCAGGGCGTTCTTCCGCCCTGCCGGTCTGCTGGTCCTCGACGAGCCGACGGCCAACCTCGACCCCCGCGCCGAATTCCGCATCTTCCAGCGGCTGCGGACCCTCGCGCGGGACCGGGCGGTGCTGCTGGTGACCCACCGCATCACGAACGTCGCCATCGCCGACCGCATCGTGGTCCTCGACGAAGGCAAGATCGTCCAGGAGGGCACCTACGCCCAGCTCTCCCAACAGTCCGGTCTCTTCCAGCAGTTGCTGTCCTACCAGATCACGTCTGAGCCGGACGGTGACAAGCACGAGACCCCCGCGTGAGCCGCCCCCGCGCCACTCCCGGGCGCCCCGCCGAAGCGACCACCCCCACCGCCGCGGACCTCTCCGCCCTTCTTCCGCCGTCCCGAGGTGATGACGTGCCGCTCACCCGCTCCTACATCCGCACGACCGCCGAGGCGTACCTGGCCCGGCATCCGCACGAGCGGGACTCCCTCGCCGGCCTGCTGTCCCTCCTGGGCGGCGCCGACGACCCGGCCGACCGCGCGACGCTCCCCGGTCACGTCACGTGCAGCGCGGCGGTCATCGACCGTGAACAGCGCGTGCTGCACATCGGCCACCGGAGCACAGGGCTACTCCTCAACCCGGAAGGCCACATTGAGAAGGACCGGACGCTGCTGGCCGCGGCGCTGCGGGAAGTGTGCGAGGAGACCGGCCTGCGGCCGGGCGACCTCTGTCTCACCCCGCAGTTCCTCGGCGCCCCGATCGACATCGACGTCCACGACATCGGCCCCAACCCAGCCAAGGGCGAAGGCGCCCACCAGCACTTCGACTTCCACTTCGTCTTCTACCTCGTGCCCGAGCAGCACCCCCGGCTCGCCTTGCAGGACGAGGAGATCGCCGGTGCTTGCTGGCTCGAGTTCGCCGACGTCCGCTCCTCGACGTTGCGCGCCAAGCTCCTGGACGCCCGCGCGCGGGGTCTCGACGGGAGGCCGGAGCCCGTCAACGCCTCCGCGCTGATCCACGACGGCCACGGCAGATACCTCCTCCACCTGCGCGACCAGCGTGAAGGCATCTGGGCCCCCGGCACGTTCGCGCTCCTGGGCGGCGGCCGCACGCGGGACGACGTCAGCCTGGAGGTGACCCTGCGGCGGGAACTTGCCGAGGAAGCACCAGGGCTGGAGGTGGAGCATCTGGCGCCCTACGCGCTGGAAGAGGCGACGAGCGTTGACGGCCTCGCGGTGCCGATCCAGGTCTTCCAGGCCCGCTGGAGCGGCGAGCCGGAGACGGTGGACCTGCAAGAGGGCGTGCTGCTGCGGTGGTTCGCCCCGGACATGCTCGGGCGGCTGAACCTGAGCCCCGGCCTGGGTGACCTCATCCGCCGGCACGCCGCCGAGCATCCCCCCGCCGGCAGCCCGCCGCCCCCGACCCGGCTGCTGCAAGGCGAGGCGCCGCAGGGCACCGAGCTCCACATCGTCGGTGTCCACCTCTACCTGGAGGACTCCCACGGCCGGATCCTCCTCGGCCTGCGCCACCCCGACTCGGCGTACGCGGGCAACACGTGGCACTTCCTGGCCGGGCACTGCGAGCGCGAGGAGGCGGTCAGCTGCCTGATCAGGGAAGCCGAGGAGGAGGCCGGGCTGGTCATCGAGCCGGACGACGTCGAACTCGTACACCTCGTCCACCTCGTTGACTCACCGTCCGCCCGCCCCCGGATCGGCCTGATCTTCCGGGCCCGCACCTGGTCCGGCACGCCGACCGTCCGGGAGCCCGACCGGTGCGTCGAGTGGCGGTTCTGGAACCCGAAGAATCTCCCGGACGCCGTCGTGCCCTACACCCGCCAGGCGATCGAAGGCGTGCTCGCCGGGCGCCTGTACTCGCAGCGGGGGTGGGACAGGCGATGACGACCCTGGACACGAGCCCGGCGACCCCCGGCCGGGCGCCCGGACCGGGCGACAGCGACCCGCTCTCGGGCGCGGTGGACCCGGCTGCCGCGCGCAGGGCGATGGTGGCTGAGCTGGAGGCGAGGCACGGGCTGCGGTCCGGACCGGTGCGCGACGCGCTGCTGGCACTGCCGCGCGAGGTCCTGATGCCACAGGCGTACGTGCAACGCAGCGCGCAGGGCGAGGATCCGCCGCGGTGGGATCTGCTGGACTGGTCAGCGCCGCAGGACCGCCCCGAGTTGCTCAGGCTGCTGTACGGCAGGGGCAGTGTGCTCGTCCAGCACGACGGGGAACCGCTGCTAAGCCGGGCCGGCGGGTCGCGCTCGGGAGCTTCGATCACGTCGATGTCGACGGTGATGGGCCTGACCGCCTCCCTGCTGGAGGAGCTTGAACTGTGTCCCGGGCAGCGGGTGCTGGACGTCGGCACCGGTGCGGGGGTGACCGCCGCGGTCGCGTGCGAGATCTGCGGCGACCGTGGAGTGGTCACCCTCGACCGGGACCGGCATCTCACCGACGCGGCAGCGGTCCGCTGGCCGACCTGGGTTTCCGGCCGCAGATCGGTTGCGGCTCGGGCGAACAGGGAGTGGGACCAAACCCCGCCAACGGTGATGAACAAGCAGTACCCGAGCGAGATCCTCATCGAAGACCCACACCTCTGCGGCAAGCGGCTCCGAGGGCCCCTGGCGGGCGGTGGCCAGCCACTGGCCAGCGCCGTCAAACTCCCCCCTCGCCAGCCGGACGTCGGCGGCTGCGGCCTCTACTACCCGTGGATCAAGCGCATCGTGAATCATCGGGACAACGTAAGGCCAGGGTCTGACACCGGGGTGGCCCCGGACAACGTCCCGGACAGCCACGCGACGCTCCGACGCAGGTCACAGACGAACTGGACGTCTCGATGGTCGGTAAAGAACCAGCGTTTCCACGGCCGGGAAGTACGGGGGCTACGGACGTGGGCGCCAGAGCTGGGGGCGGCCGCGCCGCGGCTGGTCGCCGCCGACGAGACCCTGCGGGCGGTGGTCCTCACCGCGGTACCGGGCCGCCCGCTGCACGGCACCGTTCTTGCCCCGGACCGGGAGAGGGCGGTCTTCCACCGGATCGGCACGCTGGCGCGCCGCATCCACCAGGCAGCTCCCCCACGGCCCGCGCCTACCGGCAGCGGCCCGGCCGTCGACAAGGCCGACCGGCACCTGGCCGGGGCACGGTCTCATCTGCTCCCGGGGGACGAGGAGTTAGTCCGCGAGCTCGTCCGGCAGGCCGAGAACCTGCCACCGCTGGAGTGGGTGGAGACCCACGGAGATTTCCAGCTCCGCAACATCCTCTACACCCCCGACGCCGCGACCGGCCTGGACGATCCCGACGTCTTCGTGGCGGTGATCGACCTCGAGCGCAGTGAGCCGGGACCGGCCGTACGGGATCTGGTCCGCCTTTCCGACGCCTGGGCCGGTCGCCCCGACCTGTTCGAGGCGTTCCTGTCCGGGTACGGCAGGTCCCTGACCGCCGCCGAACAGGCCCGCCTCCTCATCGACGCAGCTCTGGATTCCGTGAGCGGGATCTCGTACGGCGCCGCCCACGGTGACCCCGAACTGGTCGAACGCGGCCAGCGGACCCTGGCCCGCCTGCGCGCCGAGCACTGTGCCGCCCTCTCATCGACAGGAGATGCGACGTGAACGCCGACTCGGCACCCACTGCTACTGCCGCGGCCGAGCCGCGCGACGCCGCCGGACGGCCGCCGGTCCGCGCGGCAACCCCCACTGACGCCCAAGCCATCACCCGGATGCGCTCCGAACATGTCCTGTCCGCACCGTTCACCGAGGACTGGGTCCGGCAGTGCACAGACGAGCTGGCGCCACGGCTCATGCCAGAGGGAGACGCCCGAGCCTTCGTGATCGACGCCCCGGACGGCACGATGGCCGCCTGCGCTCTCGGCCTGATCCACCCGGTGCTCCCGGCCCCGGCCTATCCCCGGGGCCGGGCCGCCCGCGTGCAAATCGTCGCTACCCAGCCCGAGTTCCGGCGCCGCGGTTACGCCCGAGCCGTCGTATCCGCGCTCCTCGACCACCTGGCCGACGTCGAGGACGTCACGCTGTTCGAGCTGCACACCAGCCCGGAGGCCGCTCCCCTGTACCGGGAGCTCGGCTTCAGCGGCAATCCGGCGCTGATGCGGATGACCCGCCACCGTCGACGTGCGGGTGCCGTACCCGTTGCGCAGCCGGATTCGACGTAGTTGCCGCCGCAGCAGTACGCCGACGCCCTGCCCCGGGCGGCCGCGTACGTGTGCCTCTACGTCACCGACGAGGGCGACCGGCCGCTCCAGCTGCACTCCGTCTACTCCCCCGGCCACCCCTGGCACATGATCGGCGGCGCGATGGATCTTGGCGAGCGGCCCTGGGACGCGGTGGTGCGCGAGTGCCGGGAAGAGACCGGCATAACCGCCGCGGGTCCGCCCCGGCTGCTGGCCACCGTGTTCGGACAGCCCCGGGCACAGCGTCCGTACAGCACGCTGCAGCTGATCTTCGACGGCGGTCGTCTCACCGCCGAACAGATCCGGGGCATCACGCTCAATCCGCGCGAGCACGACGAGGTCCGCGTCCTGCCCCTGGCCGAGTGGGAGGCATTGATGCCGGCCCGTGATTTCGTGCGGCTGCGCGCCGTGGAGGAAGCCCGCCGCACCGGCGTGGCCGCATACGTCGACACCTGGGGGAACGCATGACCAACAGCGGCATCGTCTTGATGTCCGACCGGCGAGTCGCCGCGATCCCCGTCCAGGAGTACGGCGAGGCCCTCCTCGACGCCCGGGTGCACGGCCTGATGGTGGACGACCGCAAGCAGGACGCTGCGGGCGCCTGGACCCACGTCCGCCGGGGCGTGCTCACGCGGCTCCAGCAGGCGCAAACGCTGCTCCCCGGCGGTGTGCGGTTGCTGTTCATCGAGGGCTACCGCCCCCCGTCCCCCTGCAGCGCCGGTACTTCGAGGAGTACTCCGACGAGCTCGCGCGCGCCCATCCGGACTGGCAGGCCGCTGCGATCCGGGAGACCGCCAGCCGCTTCGTATCGCCTCCGGAGATCGCGCCGCACTCCGCCGGCGCGGCCGCCGACGTGACGCTCGTCGACCATCGGGGCCGCGAACTGGACATGGGTACCCGGGTGAATGCGTCGCCGGAGGAATCTTCCGGCGCCTGCTACACCGACGCCCCCAACCTGAGCGCCCGGGCCCGCACGAACCGGGCCACCCTGGGCGCCGCGCTGTTCACCGCCGGGTTGATCAACTACGGCACGGAGTGGTGGCACTGGTCGTTCGGCGACCGGTACTGGGCGCTGCAGACCCAACAGCCGGCCGCCTTCTACGGCCCCGTCGAACTGCCCTGAAACCGACCAGCCTGCCTTTCACGAACTAGGGGCGATCTGTGGGAATCACCCGGGCCGACTGGTCCGAGCACTACACCCAGGGGCGAGGTTTCCGGCGGCTCGGGACCGAGGAGAAGACCTTGCTCGTCGAGCACGCACCGGCGCCCGAGGGCGGCCGCGCGCTCGACGTGGGCTGCGGGACCGGTTGTGTCGGCAGACACCGTGTCTCACGCAGGTCGTGTCGCTTCACGTGAAGCCGGAACCCGCCGTGTGTGTCGCTGCGGTGATCCATCGTGTCCCTACCCCCTGCGCGATCGTGTGGTTGACATCACACCCCATGTTCGGCGGGCGGCGCAGCTGGAACGATAGGTGCACGCCAGACTTCGGATGTAGGCGTCCTCGCTACGTAGTCCTCGGGTGGCGCCCCGACCTGATCGATCGAGTCCCCGCCGAGACGGGATCAGCCCTCGACATTCGCACCTTCATGAAGCAGCGAACAGTGGCCACTTGTGCCCCTGGCTACACTCTCGATCATGAACCCGATCGCGCTGTCCGACATTGAAAAGGCTCTGCGATCCAGTTGGGGCGCCGACACGTGCGCCCCCGAGGACGTGAGCAGTTGGCGCCCGGACAATCCGGCGCGCGGCCAATGCGGTGTGACCGCCATGGTCGTGAACGATCTCCTCGGCGGCGATCTGGTGTACGGAGAGGTGCGTGTCAGGGGGGAGTTCGCCGATTATCACTGGTGGAATCGTTTCGGCGACCTTGAGATCGACCTGACGAGGGAGCAGTTCGTGCCGAGCGAGGTCATCGGCCCCGGCACGACTGTGATGCGGCCGGCGGGTCCACCCGGCCGGTGCCGTGAACAGTACGAGTTGCTGCGTCGTCGCGTTTTCGCGCACCTCGGCGTCACCCAGGGCGTCAGCCGAGAGGAGCGCGAGGAGACCGGAGGTCATCTCGCAGACACAGAGGTGTAAGCACCATATTGTGATCTTTCATGACCATTGCTGATGATCACATAACGGCGCGCGTAAAGCTGCCGCGAACGTATCTCCTCTGGCTCAGCGGAGCGTTCACGTCCCAGCTAGGGGACGCCGCCATGTATTTCGCCCTCGGCTGGGCGGCAACCGCGCATGGGGGCGGCGCAGGAGGGCTCGTGCTCACTGCCGTTGCCCTTCCGCGAACCCTGTTCCTTCTCATCGGAGGGGCAGTCGCAGACCGGTTCTCTCCCCGGCGCATCTTGATCATCGGTGACTCTCTGATGCTTGCCATGACCATAGTCGTGGGGCTCACAGCGGCCACACAAGGATCCACCCTGTGGTTGCTGCTGGGTGCCGGAGTGGTGATGGGGACCATCGACGCCTTTTACCTCCCGGTGTCGGGCTCGATGCCGCGACGAATGGTTGACCCGAACGGTCTTGACCGTGCCGTCGGTCTCAGCCAGACGGGCAGCCAGATGATCTCGCTGGTCGGGGGCTCGCTGGGCGGTGCCTTGGTGTCGACCGGTGGCCTCGTCGGCGCAGCTCTCTTCGACGGCCTGACATTCGCGTTCGCTGTGATCGTTGCCGTGCTCATTCGCCCTCGCTTCGAGGTGCCCCTGCCCGCTCAGCGTGCGAGCCTGCTGCGTCAAGCCGGCCAGGGTGTGACCTTTTCGCTGCGTCACCCGGTGCTCCGCCCTGCGCTGATGCTGACCGGCGCAGTCGCAGGCTTTGCCATCCCCGTCGGGTCCCTCCTTGTCCCTCTCCTCGCACGGGAGAACCGCTGGGGCGCACAGGCCGCCGGCGTGGTTCTGGGCGGCCAGGCGCTAGGTGCCCTCGTCGTGGCCCTGCTCGTGGCGCGCCGAGGCGCCCTTCGTCTTCCGGGCCTTATCGCAGCCCTGAGCGCGGTTCCCATGGGCCTCGGCATCTGGGTGCTCGCACTGACCGAGCAGGCCCCGATCGCCGTGGGGGCGGCCACCGTGTTCGGCCTCGGTCTGGGCCTGTTCGTCACTCATCTCGGCCCGCTGATGCTGGGAGCCAGCCCGGATACTCACCTCGCCCGGGTTCAGTCGCTCATCACCTTGGTGCAGAGCCTGGTCCTGGTGGTTACCCTGAACCTTCTCGGCCAACTGGCCGATGCTGTTGATGCCTTCACCACAGCGGTGGTGTGCGCGGCCGTGCTGGCCGGCGCGGGCTTGATGGCCCTGGCATCCGCTCCGCTGCGAAACGCCACCATGCAGCAGGAGGAAGCGTCGTGAACAGCTCTGTCTCAGTCGCGGAACACGCGGACAGCGCAGAAGGGGCCTCACAGACCGGATGGCAGCTGGTCCTTCCCCCGGACCACCGCTCAGAGACCGATCGCAAGGCTCGCGGACCGCGCGACACACACCGTGCTGCTCGCGGGGGAAGAGGCCCGCGCGCTGTTCGACTGGTGCCGCCGTCGCGCGGTTCCGGCGGCGCGGGCCGTTCAACGGTTGACCGAATACCTGGCCGAACGCTGGACTCAGCACATGTGTCCTGAGCCCGGGGCGACGGCCCGGGAGATCTTCAGGGAAGGCACCCGGGACGTCATGGCCACGGCCAGCGCGAAGCTTCCCGGCTGTCCGGGATCCCTCTCCATGGCTCCCCTGTGGTGCTGATCGTGGCCGTACTCATAGCGGGGGCCGGTGAAGGTCCCCAACTGGCCGCCTTGTCCGCCATCCGTCACCGGGAGGCTCCAGAACCCCTGCGCGGCCAGATCTTCACCACAGGCGCCAGCTTGAAGATCACCGGATTCGCCCTGGGGGCGGCGGTTGCCGGGCCCATGGCGACCTGGTCCCTTCCAGGTGCCTTGGCCCTCGCAGCGAGCGTGGCGGTCGGTCCTCGCCGCACTGGGTTTCTTCGCCATCCCGTCAGCATCTGCCACCCCGTCCGAGGACCGTGCGACATCGGATTGATCAGGCGCGGGCTGCCGGAGGTTTCTTGGTCCACTGGCTGGTGCGGGGGCCTTTTCGGGTGAGGCGCCTGGTCATCCTGGTGATGAGTGCCCAGTTCAGGTGGGCTTCGGAGTGTTGGGGCAGCCGTTCGTAGTCGCGTGCATTGCGGCGGGCGTTCATGCACCAGCCGATCGTGCGTCGACTTTCCAGCGGCGGGGCAGGACGACGAAGCCCTTGGTGCCCTTGGGCCGGGAGACGATGCGCAGGGTGAGCCAGAGGCGGTCGCGGGCCCAGTCGACACGGCGCGTCCTCGATCGCCGCCCACCGCTCGTCCTCGTCCGCGACCGACGCGAGGATGCGGTGAACGGTGAACGACACACCCTCCTTTCGGCGCCCCTCGGGCCACCGATTGGCTGTGTAGCGCCAGTCCTCCACCGTCCGACGTTCGACGCCTATGTCATCCGCGAACAGCTGCAACGACTCCGTCACCGTGAACAGGTCGTCCGTGCCGTTCGGCATCGACCCGCCCACCGACCTCATCGGCTCGATCTCCCACGCCATGTCACCGAAAGCAAACTGCGCCCTTGCGACCTGCGCGATCAACTCATTCGCCCGGGTGACGAGCTGTTCGTAACGCTGCCGGGTGACGTTCCCGATCCGGTCGGCCACGTCGGTCATAATGACCACCGCCCTCGCCCGGATCCGTCCCGGTCACCACGACGTGACCGGTCAAAGGGGCGCCGGCCCCGGTCACCATCCGCCGTGACGGGCGCGACACGCCGGGGCAGGGTGTGAGCCAGGGGCGCTCGAAGCGCACGGGCCTGACTCCGAACTACCCTGCAAAACTTGGGGTGTTCGAGGAGCCCGCGAGGCGTTCGGCTACAGCGTTTCCGTAACGCCGTTCCGCGACGCCCGCCGCTGACGGCAGGCCCGCACCCGGCAACGGTCCGAGCAGTACACCGCCGCCCTCGACCGCTCCACCCCCACCGTCCACGACCGCCCGCACACCGGGCACTCCGTCCGCTCACCCCGCTGCCTCGCGGCCACCCGCTGACGGGTTCGCTGAAGCCTGCGCCACTGCCGTGTGACCTGCACCGACCCGAGCAGAACACCGCCTCCGTCCCCATCGTCCGCGGCAGCGGATCACCGCACTCCCGGCAGTACCGCCGAGTCGTCCCACCAACCCCCACAACTCAGATCATCCAGCCGTACCCACCTCTCGGCCAGGGATCAAAAACACCTACTTACCGGACTGTGAGCTGCTTCCGGTACAACCCGCCGCAGCTGACAGCAAGGCCTCCACATGGAGTGGTCGGCCCATCAGGAACTGCTCCAGGCGTCGGCGTCCCAGTAGCCCTCGTGGCGGACGCATCCGGCGTCGGCGACGACCAGTCCCTCGCCAGCACGTCGGCCGGGGCTCAGCGACAGCGCGACACCGTGGTCGTCAGTCGTGTGGATCTCTGGCAGACCGGTCCCATTGCCGCTGCCCGGGTCGGTCCCCGGCTCCGTCGTCACCTTCCATCCCCGCTCGGACCACTGCCTGCGAAGGTTGGCAACCGCCGCGCGATACCCGGCGTCGCCGTCCTTGACATCCGGGGCCCAAGAGACGGATGGCTGATCCCGGCGGGTGTCATCTCGGTCGACACCGAGGTCGTCCACGCAGGATGCGCTGGCCGTGGACTTTCCCAGGATCACGGAATCCGGATCCGATCCCAGGAAGCGAACTGTGTCCTCGCCGGCGGCCTGCATGTCGCGTACGTGCTCCAGAAACTGTGCCTCGGAACGGATGGGACCACCCGCCACGGCGGTGCAACCCGTGACGGACCCCACGAGCAGGAACACCACGACGGCCCCGGCAACGGACACCCCCGTGGCCCTGAACCGGCGGCGGAAAGCGGACGCCGCGGGAGCGGCGGAAGGAGTAAGCCTCATGAAGCCATCCGAACACCGTCACCCGGGCCGACGACACCGTCGCCGTACTCAGTCTCATACTCAAAAAGGCCAGAGTGCCCGGATAGTCCTCATGACCCCTCTGAGGCTCTGAGCACCTATCTGGCGACCGCGCTGCCAACGGTCAGGGGTCGCCCCGGCGCGGTCGGCCCCACCACGGTGGACCGGGCCGTCTGGAGCGGCACCCTGGCGGGCGATCTTCCTTCGTGTACGCGGGCGCAGTCCTAGGCAGTGTGCGGACAACTAGCCTTTCTTCAAATGATATTGACGCCTTTCATCTTCTCCAGGATCCGCTTCCGCCGGCCAACGGGCGGCCGCCCCAACACCGCGACCGGCAACGACGGCTCCAGCACGGACCACTGCCCGCCAGAAAGATCCCTTCGCCGCACACCTAGGTCATCGCGACGCGAGACAGGGGTGGGCCGCCGCTTCAACGGCGAAGCAATCATCTCTTGGCGCGATCTGAGAGAAGCCATTAGACAACCAATTCTGAGATGGAACACCGGGAGAAAACGACAGCTAAGACAAGATGATCACAGCTACCCCTGTCGGTCGCCCAGCGCGGCTTTGACTCGCCGTATAGATGGTTCCGTTGACTGCGGCGGCGTGATCCGGTTCAGTACCGAGGCCCACTCAAGGACGATGGTGGCGACGAGCTCCGCCTCTCGCTCGTGCTCCTGGCCACCTGCTCGACCGCATGACCGGGTGACACCGCCTCAAGGGCGTCTCCTGTCAGACGTCAGGACCGCTGAACACGAACACCCCCAGAACGATGGCCGCCGCCAGCAGGCCCAGCAGCGCGCAGCGGGCGGAGCGTGCGAGGCGGCGGACACCGGGAGCGAAGTAGAGCGGGGTCAGCACGGCCGCAGCGAGGCCGACCTGGATCAGCGTCACCTTCGCCGACGGGATCACCAGCGCCAGAGGCTGTGCCCAGGCAGCGGACAGCACGGCGAGGAGGAGGCTGGGACCGAACGTGATCGCTGCCGTGCAACTCCAGGAGAACAGGGCCAGGTACCGCCAGACCGGCCAGTCAGCCAGATCGCGGTGTTTGATGCTCCGAGGGGTGTTCACCTGCCGAGCCTGCGGCCAACGATCAGGCGACGACATGAGTACACGTACTCATCTAAGCCGCGGCCGGCACTCACAGAAGTGCCGTTCCGGCCAGAGGGCTTCCGGCCGTAGGCACCGCGTAGCGTCAGCCCGCGAGCCCATTTCGTCGCTTCCTGTCTGCTGGAGGCCAGGTCACAGGTGTCGTCGTACGACGGTGCTCGCGCACGCGCCCTTCGACGCCGTGTCCTGGGCGTCACCCTGGACGAACTGGCGCCGTCAGGCATGCCTCCGCGACCTGGAAAGGGGCGTGCGTCGCCCTGTGAACGGTGAAGAAGGCGCAAACTCCCGTGGCCGCAGTCCGAACTGGTCCCGATCAGCCACAAGGGGCCGGCCGACCCGCCCCGGTGGACGCCCGAGGTGGCCGCCGCCGACGGCGCCGCCCGCACGTTCCGCGTCGATGCGGTCACCGGAAACGGCCGCAGGGCGTGGGCCGAGACGGACCGGGACGAGGCTGGCAAGCAGGAGCTGGCCGACTGGCTGAAGAAGGCAACGTGCCCCCGCAACAGGCTGTTCGGGCTGCCACCGCGACGACGCAACCGTGATCGTCCTGCGTTGGGCTACGACGTAGCGGCACGACAACCTGTGGCGTGGGGGCGCGGCGGTCCCCGATGACCGGGCTACAGCGAGATCTCGATCTGCTGCACGTCGGTGAACTCCACCCCGAGACCGTGGGCGCGGGTGTTGCTGGCGCGGAAGTACATCTCCGCCAGGCCCTCGGCCGCGATCCGCTGGAGCTGCTGCTCGGTGGCGCCGCGTTCACGGGCGGTGAACAGGCGGTCCGCGTATGCGGGAGGGAGAGCCTGAGTGATGTCGCGGACGCGGGCGTCGTCCGTCGTCCCCGGAGCCGCGGTGAATCCGAAGCGGGCCCGCGTCGCGACGACCAGGCCGTCTGTGGACTCCGCCTTCTTCCGGGCCCTCGCCCGGATCTGCGGCTGCCACCGCTTCTTGACCTCACGCTCCATACGGTCACGGAGTTCCTGGCGGGGCCGTTTGAGCTTGCCGACGACGTACCGCTCGACGGTCCGCTGGGTGACCCCGAGCAGCTCCGCGACCGGTCTGGTCCCCTTGAGCTGCTTGACCAGGTACTTCATCTGCGCTTGGGCACTCTTGGGGATAGGGCGGGTGAACGCGCTCTCCAGAGCGCGGTCCAGGCTGTCGCCGACAGAATCCGTCATGGCCTACTCCCCCGCGCCCGCCGTCTGGTCGGTCTTGATGAGGTTGGCGATGTTGAACACGCCCCCCTGTTCCTCGAACTGCTGCTCGGCCCACAGCACGGTCTCGGTGCCCTGGTGCTTGACCATCCCGGGCGAGACACCCAGGCGGAAGGTTCCGGGCACGGGCTTGCCCTGCGGTGTCAGCGGTAGCAGGTCGAGCGGGCTCGGCCCGGGCGAGGGGTAGACGATGGCGTCGGTGCCGATCGCGACCGGGTAGAGGCCGGCCGCGGCAGCGGTCTTCATCAGCTTGCGGTGCATACCGACCCGTACGTTCGCCAGGACTGCCGCCCGGATGTCGGGGCGCCACGTCTCCCTGGCGAGGGCCGGCCAAGGCTCGTAGTACGGCACTTGGCCCCGGCTGCGCTGGCGCAGTTTGCCGATACCGCCCTTCGCCGTCGACTTGACGGCGTTGACCAGCAGCGCCATCGTCGGGTCGACCTGCTTGGAGCGGTTCATCGCGTCCAGGAACTCCTGACCGGACATGCCGGTGGTGACACCGAGGTCAGCCATCGTCGCCACGTACGCGTCGCGCAGCCGCTTGTACCAGGGATCCAGGTAGCGGCCCGTCCGGGTGCGCACGTACGCCTCGACCGGCGCGACCTCGAAGCCGAGTTCCACCGCGTAGGCCACCGTGGGGGTGGCGTACCAGGCCGGGCCTTCGGGCCGGTCTCCCTTCGGGGTGAAGGGCGAGGGCAGCCGGTCGCCGTCGACGGTGCGGCCGTCGACGTCCACACGCGAGAGGTCGACGTGGGAGAGATCGACCAGCCACGAGCCGGGCAGTGCCGGGTCGAACCTCGGGTTGCCGGTGAGGTGAGTCGGTCCGTTCAGACCGACCGTGAGCCCGTTCGCGGCTGCGGCGAACGCCATGTTGACGTCGACCGCGACAAGGTACGGCCGCATGCACTCTTCGTCGGTCAGCGGCCGGCACCAGTCGTACGGCTCCTCCATCAGCATCTCGGCCGCGGTCCGCAGGTGGTGCCGGGCGAACCGGCCCTTCAGCATCGGGTGCTCGTCCGGGACCTCGCACTCCACCACGTCGTAGACGGCGGTGAGCGCGTCGGCGTTGAACGCCTGCTTGAATTCGCCGCTTTGCTCGTCCTTCTCCGCGCGGGTGGGCGGACGCAGGGCGGTCATCAGTTCCAGGCCGGTGACGGCCGTGGTGCCGCGCGGTGTCATCACCCGCTCCGCGTAGGTGCCCAGGTACCTGGCCAGGTCCGCCGGGTGCATGGCCGGGATCTGCGGGTCATTTCTTCTGTCCCACTCACGGGCGTCCAGGGCGTTCCACGAAGGGACGCACAGTTGGACGCATTTACGCCTGGCTCCGTCGGCCGGGCGGTAGATCCTCGCCCAGGGGCCGAGTCCGCGCTGGGTCAGCTTCCAGTCGGCACGGGCGAGCTGCTTGACCACCTTGTGGCTGTCCGGGAGCCTTCCGGCGCGCTGCTCCGCCTCCGGCAGGACGGCCGGAAGACCGCAGCGCTCCAGCACGGCGGGGGTGAGGACGAGAAGGGGGTCGGCGTCACGGCCGTTGCGGTGCAGTCGGGGCTGCCCGAGCCTTGCCTCGGCAAGCGTCCACTCGACCAGTGCGGGGAGGGACTTCGCGGGTACATCCAGGATGAGCCCGCCGACGCAGTACGCGAGCATCTTGCCGTCCTCGATACCGAGCACGGCGAGCGGGCCGTTCTCGAACCGCGGGTCCGCGGCCGCCACCGGACCGGCGGGCTTCTTCTCCGCTCCCCCTGCCGTCCTGTCCGCCGTCCTCGCTGCCGGCTGTGCGGCCGGACGGCGAGACGGCGAGGCCGCCCGGACGGAAGGGGCGGGACGAGCCGGGGCAGCGGGGGCCGCCGTCGCTGCGGTGTCCTGGGCGGTGGGGGCGGGCTCAGGGCCGGCGGGCACCTCGGGTGCCGCCGCCGGGGCCGGCACGCCTCGCTGCGCGGCCGCCGGGAGCACTTCCGGAAGCACTTCAGGCGGCGTTTCCGGGGAAGGGAAGCGAGCGGCAAGGCCCTCGAGCAGCCGGGTGTAGGCGGCGCGCTTCGGCGGGCGCGGCTCGGTCTTGCCCGACTCCCAGTTCCCTACTGCCTCACGGCGGGTCTGGAGGACTCTGGCGACCTGGTCCTGGCTCAGTCCTGCTGCTTCCCGGAGCCTCTTTCGCTCGGCGGGGGCCGGCAGATCGTCCTGGGCGACTTGCTCCAGTAGCGCGTCGACAGCACTGAACAGCTGGTCCTCGGTGGTCACAGAGTTCACCTCCGATGACCAACGTATCACCGACCACCTGCTGGAACGCGCATTCAATCGCTCATGGATCACTCGGCATGGGCGGCGGAGTCACGCCGGTGTTATGGCGGCCGGACCGTGCTGGGAACGAGGGGTCTTCGCGCCCGGCTTCCCGGGTTCGATCGTCCGCGGGTCGACGGCTTCGCCGGGGGCACCTTCGCGGTAGACGCCGTCGGGGTGGCTGTCGCGGTCATGCGGGAGGACGAAGAGGACGCGTCGCTTGTACAGGCCGCTGTCCGGATCGGGCTCGGCGGCGGCATCGAGGACCGCATAGCCGACCATGCGCCCGTCCCTGGCGTAGGGGGGCTTGGTGTTGCGGCGCTTCGTCTTGTCCAGCGCCTGGCGGACGTAGTCGAGGCGTCCGGGGTCCTCCAGCCACACCACCTCCTGCTCGTGGGCGAGGTCGCCTGCGGTCAACAGCGAGCTCATGGCTGGAGCCCCTCCTTCGTCGGCCGGCTGCCTGCGGGAGGCGTGGCCTTGCGTGTGCCTGTTGTCTCTCGCCGTGCGCACCGGAGGGCGGCAGGGAGCTGTGCAGAGGCCGCCGCGCACGGGACCCCGCACTCATCGTAGAGCGGCCGGGGGGTGCGGTGTAGGGCGCGTGGTGCGGTACGCGCGGCGGCGGACGTGGTCATTCGGCTTCCAGGAGGGCGATGCCCGGGTAGTACTTGCGGCCGTTGGACTTGATCATGTCCGCGGGTGAGCCGAGGTTCAGTTCCTGGCGGACCCGGGTGGCGAAGACCCGGGCGGTGGCGGCGCGCACGCCTTCGCCGGCGTTGCACCAGGCGGTGTACTCGGTGTAGAGGAGGCCCTGTTCCACACGGAGGTCGGCGCCTGTGTCGGTGTGGCGGGTGCAGCACTCGGCCAGGAAACGGCCGATGTGGTCCTCGGTGGTGGCGTAGGCGCTGGTGGCGATGCGGACGCGGTCGGGTCCTTCGAGGGGGTCGCGGGTGGCGAGGTAGCGGCGGGCGCCCTCGATGAGCCACTGCAGGATGCCGGGTCCCTCGTCCCGGACGAGTTCGAAGGCGAGGTTGTCGATGCGCCGCTCGGCGGGGACGATCCGGGTGAACGGGATCAGCCGGATGCGGCGCCAGAACGCGAAGCCGCCCGTGGAGACCTCGGGGCGGTGGTTGCCGAGCAGCCACAGGTGGTGGGTCGGGGTGAAGGAGAAGTAGTCCTGCCGCATCCGGCGTGCCTTGATCTTGTCGCCGCCGGTGAGCAGGCGGACGCGGGCCTCGTCGAACTTGTCGTTCGGCTTCAGCTCGCTGCACACGATCAGCCGGCGGCCGTGCAGTTCGGTGAGTTCGGTGGAGTGCTCGGAGAAGGCCCCGCGGTCCATGAGGAAGCCGGGCGGGGCCGCGTCCGCGTAGTCGCCCAGGATCTGGATCATGGTGTCGAGCAGTACGGACTTGCCGTTCTTTCCCTCACCGTGCAGGAAGGGCAGGACCTGGGCGCCGACGTCGCCGGTGATGGAGTAGCCCAGCAGGAGGTGCAGGAAGTCGATCATCTCCCGTCCTTCGGCGTCGTCGCCGAAGGTGTCGGCCAGGAAGGTGTGCCAGCGGGGTGTGTCCATCGGCTGGGGGGCGACGCTGGTGGCCCGGGAGTGGAAGTCGCGTGCGGGATCCGCTTTGCGCAGCTGACCGGTCTGGAGGTCGACGACACCGCCCGGAGTGCACAGGGCGTAGGGGTCGCCGTCGAGCGTGTCCGGGTCGACGGACAGCAGCGGAGAGGCTTTCGCCTGGGTGAGGAGGGCCTTCAGCCCCGCAGTGGAGAGGGTCTTCCTCTTGTGATGGGCGAGTTCCCGGTCGCTGAAGATGCTCCGGGGGTCCACATCAGGCAGGTCTTCGGCCATCTCACCGGCGGCCCACAGCGCGGCCTTCTCCCCGCCGGAGCGCTTCCAGCGGTAGCCGTCCCAGGCGAACCAGCCCAGTCCCTCTACGTGGCGGAACTGGTCGCGGTAGAGCTGGACGAACAGACGGGCGTTCCCGCGGTCGCTGAGGGAGGGAGGCAGCATCGCGGGAGGAGTCGTCGCCCAGGTTCCGGACGGGGCGGGCGAACCGGGTGCCAGGGCCTGGGCGGGCAGCAGGAGCGTCGGCTCGGCCTCCTGGAGGTCGAGCATCTGCTGAGCGGCGGCCTGGGGGTCGAACCGGGGCATACTCTCGGCGCTGCTCATGAACGTCCTTCGAGGTGGAACGGTCGGGCGGCCCCTGCAGCCAGGGCGTCATCGGTGATCTGCTCGTTGCGGCCTGTCTGCCACGGCCTTGCCGCGTTGGCCGCCTGAAGCAGCTGCTCACGGACGAGTTCCCGCTCCACATGTCCGGCGGCGGCAAGACCGCCGGCGGTGTAGGCGGCGCGGTTCAATTTCTCGGTGAAGGAGGTGCCTTCCGGCGCGGAGGCGCATTCCTCGACCTCTCTGAGCAGCGGGTCCAGGACCCTGCTGGCGGCAGCAGGACGCCGCGAGAGCCGCCGCTGCGGCGCAGGGGCGGCTGTGCGGCTCTTGGGCAGGGGTGCGACAGCATGCCCCGTTCGCAGGAGTTCGGCGTACAGCCAGTCCGGCAGCGGGGCCGGCAGCCGGGCGGGGCCTTGCGCCTCGTAACGGCCCTGGCTGGTGCGCGTGGTGGGCGCGATGATGTATCCGCCGTCGGCTCGTACGTCCACCTGCCAAGCGAGGGCGACCTTGCGGCTTGACCCCGTCGAACAGCGCAGGCGGATCTCCGGACGCGGATTGCGGTACCAGATGTGCAGGCCACCGGACGGGGTACGGACCCGCAGGGTGCTCTCGTCCTGAGAGGGATCCGGCTGGCGGCGGTACGCCGCCAGAAGGGCCAGGGTGTCGAAGCCCGAAGCCAGTCCGGTCAGGTTCACAGGGTCCGGGATGGCGATGCCCGGCAGCAGGCGGCTGCGGTCAGGGACTGAAGCAGAGTGTGCGTCCACGTCGATGACGACCAGGTCGGCCGGGCCGCAGGCAATTCCTACACCCGCTGCCGGGGTCGCTGTCCACCAAGCGTCGATACGTCGCGCGTCTGTCGTGGCCGAGTGGAAGCCGTGGCAGGGACGCCCTGCGGGGAGGCAGGGGCACGACTTCGCGTCGTGTCGGTCCCTACAGGCTGCGCAGTTGGCCGCAGGTGTCTTGCGTCCCGGGGCAAGCGGATGGACGGGCCAGCCCTGGGCGGCGCACCAGCGGGCCACAGCGTGCGGCATTGCTGCCCTGGCAGGGGCGGCAGGCGAGCGGGTCTCACCGGGCTGCACGCTTATCGTCCTCGTCGTCTCGTGTTCAGTCCCTGAGGGGAAAACGCCAGGTCGCGGGCCTTGGTGATCTCATTCTAGGGACTGAAGGGACTGTAGTCCGGGAAGAGTCTAGAGGCAAAGACTTCCGATGCCCTGGTACTTGGCCCGCGTGCCGTTCTATCAGTTGCGCCAGTCCCTTGAGTCCCTTCCGGTAGGGGACGCGAGGGCAAGTTTTCGGGCGTGATGGGCATGTATGGGGGTTTTGAGAGGGACCGTTAGTGCCTCACGCCGCCTCCGGGCAGGGATCACAGAGTCCCTGCCCGGAGGCGGGGCGCGTGCGTCGGGACCCTCCCCGGCCTGGGCACTGCGGCCTCCGACGGTCGGGCAGGGCCGGCGGAGGACTGAGGGACTGAAGGGGGCTGTCAGCTCACTCCCCTTCAGTCCCTGCATGTTTGTGCAGGTCAGAGGCGCCATGCACCGGGAGGAAGGGACTCAAGGGACTGAAACTCCTAATTATGAGCCAACCAAGGTTGGGGGTGCATATGCGCGGGCGCGTACGAGCAATCCATCACAGCTTCGTCATAATAGGGAAGTTGAGTCCCTTCAGTCCCTATGACAGGTGCTGCTAAGCCTCTGACCAGGGGGAACACTCAGGGACCGATGAGGGACTCAAGTGGGTCCCTCATCTTTGGGACTGACGGTCGTTTCCCAGAGCCTGCACGCAGGGACTGGTCCCTGGCTCCTGGAGCATCAGGCGCGCCGCGTCCTGAGCCCGGCCGGTGCCAGCGGCAGCGTGCCCGGCACGAGGTGACAGGTCCGCTGTCACCGGGTCCTACGGCGATTGATTGCTGTTACCTGGGCTCAGTTCAATGCCGATGACCGGGCGCTGCCCTCCAGCGCTCCGTAGCTTGGTACGCCTGCGAGATCGCCAACGGCAACGGCCGGGGCAAGGACAGCTGGCGGATGGCCAACGCCGGGCAGAACACCGAAGTTGGTCTGGCTCTGAACAGCCAGCTCCTACACCTGTAAGGCGACGTCACCATCCATATGACCGATCTGGAAGAAGATCTGCCCTCGGTCGCCGCGGCTGGTCCCGGCCCCTACCGGCTGCGCGTCCACGCCCGCGGCCGCGACCTCGCCTCTGACACCATCACCGAGCATTACCTGCTCCAATGCTGGCCCGGCCAGCCCGGCCCACCCCGGCTCCTGCATACGAACGACGAGTACGGCGCTCAGCTACGTGCCGGACCACCCACCGATAGCCGTGTCATCTCCCATCCACCACGCGGCCAGCACCAGGGGGAACACGGCATCCTCCGCCGCTCATTCGGCAGATAGATCGTCGTCCCGCCGATCACGACCTCGTTGAGGCGGAGGCAATGACGGTGTGGCGCTGGCTGGCACCGACTGCATCAGAACCGCCTCGTGAGAGGCACGCAGGGAACGACGAGGGCCGGTCTCCCTGGAGACCGGCCCTCGTCCGGCAGCTGCCGTCGTCGTCCTTCTGCTCCTGAAACGGGATGGCCGTATGCGTCAGTCGCTTCGGGTCGCTGCCTGCTCGGCAAGGGACCGCGCCAGCTCGCCGAGCCGTGCCGAGTCTCGCTCAAGGCCCCTTGCGCCAAGGAAGCGAAGAAGATCGAAGAACTGATCGTTCGAGGGAATCTTGGTGTCGAGAAGCATGGCGAGCGAGCCGGGCTCGTCGTACGGCACCCTTCGGGGCTGGGAATCCTGGCATGCGGTGTCGCCGTGCGGTTCTGGGGATGACGCGTGCGCACGCGGTTCGGGGATCGCCTCCGCTGTTGTGGTCGCCGTAGATTCACGGGTTCCCGCGACGCCATCCTGCCCCGTGGTGATTACGCCGTAATCACCACGGCTGCTGGCATCGGTTGCAGGTGCCGGCGAATGGAGGGTCTTCGCGATGGCCTCAGTGCCGCCGTCGGTGTCTGCGCCGTCACCGGCAGAGCCTGCCTCAGGTCCGGTCTGAGATGGAGGCGTTGAGGTGTCGTCGGCCGTTCCAGCGCGGCTCTCCGCAGGACGACCGGACTGTGCGGCGTCCTCGCCTACTCCCCCGGTCTGTTCGTTCAGGTGCGGAAACGCAGGGGACCTTGGTTGCTCCTTGCGGGCCCGTTGGGTCTTGAGTTCCGCGAGAGCCGCCTCTTGCTGTTCGGCCGGCTTGTTGGCGACTGCGCGCAGCAGCTCGATGGGTTCCGCACCGATGCGTGATTGCAGTTGGGGGATGAGGTTGAGGAGGGCCATGCGTTGTGACACCCAGCCCTGGGAGCGGTGCAGGCGCTTGGCCAGGGCCCGCTGGCTGCCGTGGATGGCCATGAGCCGTTGCAGGGCGCGGGCTTCGTCCATCTCGTCGAGGTCTTGCCGGTGGATGTTGGCGACGAGGGCGGACTCGAGGAGTTCCTCGGAGGTGGCTCCCTGGTCGTCGCTGACCATGACCTTGATGGTGGCGAGTCCGGCTTCGCGGGCGGCGGCGAGCCGGCTGCTGCCGTCGACCACTACGTGGGTGGTGTTCGGTTCGATGTCGTTCTCGAGGGACGGGTTGGCTTTGATGTAGGCGTCACGATTCATGATCGTGATTGCCTGCTTCTGGCCGTGGGTCTTGAGACTGCCGGCCAGATCCGCTAGGTCGCCGAGGGCGGAGCGGGGGTTGTCCGGGTTGAGGCTGATGCGGTCGACGGGGAGTTCCGTGGGGGCCGCGACGCCTTCGGTGGGGACGCCGGTTGCGGCTGCCACGGCCTGGCGCCGTGCGCTGACCGGGCGCACGCTGCTGCCGAAGCGACCTGCTCCGAGCTGGTCGGCCTTGCTCACTGCACCTCCCGGGCCAGAGCACGCATGCCCACTGCCTGCTGTGACTTGGGCGCGTAGGACAGCAGAGGCTGCTTCACTCGTACTGCCTCCTTCTGTTCCTTGAGATCGCCGATGAGTCCGACGACTCGCGGATCCTTTATGTCGACCCATCCCTGAAGGGAGGAGGTGGCGATGTAGCCGCGGCGGGAGTCGTACAGGTTGACGACAATGCCGAGGTAGTCGATGTCGATCTGGAGGTCACCGCGCAGGTCGTCGATCTGCGTGGTCAGCAGTTCGTAGGCGTCCGCCGAGCTGTCCTCGGCCTGCACGACGATCAGTGCGCCGGATTGTCCGGGGCGTTCTCCGTCGCGTCGGCGTCCGTAGTAGGCCGCGGCGTCCATGCTGAGCCCGAGGCTGGGCGGGCAGTCGACGATGATTACGTCGTAATCACCTTCGAGCGGGGCGAGCGCCCTCTCCAGGGCGGCCTCCCTGGCCCGCACCGCGGAGAGGCGGACGTCGAGCAGGAAGGCGTCGTTGCAGGCGGGCAGGAGGTGGAGCCTGCCGTCGAAGGCGTCGTCATCGACGGACACGATGAGGTCGCGAAGTTCGCCCTTGGGGTCGCCCGCCATGTGGTTGGTGAGGCTGTCGCCGTTCATCGGCAGGGGAGTGGCCCCGAGTTGGTTGGTGAGGTGGCACTGCGGATCGAAGTCGACGAGCAGCACCTTCAGGCCGGGGCCGGGCAGGTTCTCGATGTCGAGCGGGTCATCTGCCGGTGCTTCCGTGTTGCCATGTGTCTCACTCTCACGCAGAGCTTTGGTGAGGGCCTTGGCCACCCGTACGGGGTGCAGGGTGTTGGAGTCCTCAGCCAGTGCCTCGCCGAGACCAGCGGTGATTGCCGTCTTGCCGACGCCGCCCTTCTGGTTGCAGACGATGATGCGGCGGGTGATCTCCGGCCGCTGCACGTCAGGGGCGGGGTTGGCGTCCAGCCAGAGCTGGACGGACTGTGCGAGACCTTGGATGAGAGAGACCCGCCGGTCGGCTGCGATCTGCCGGAACTCTTCCCACTGCCCAGGAGGCAGGAAGGTGGAGAACGAATCAGCGCCGGCGGTGTCGATGTTCGGGGCCGTCGAGGCCAGGCTGCACCAGTCCTTGATGCCCTGTTCTACCGCGGCCTGGATCTCGACGCCGTGCTGTGCGGCTCGAACTTTGAGGTTCTGCCGGAGCCATCCCGGCAGTTTGGAGACGACCTTCTCGCGGTCGCTGGAGGAGGCTGGAGAACTCATGGGGACACCATACTAACGTGAGTGATCATTTGGTGGATCGACACGTTAGCTAAGCACCTTGTTGGCGTACCGGATCAGCGGTGGGGTGATTACGCCGTAATCACCCCACCCTCGCGCACGCCCTCCCGAACGCCGCCCGCTTCACCGCCCAGTGCCTCCTACTCCTCCCACAGCGCGTCGCGGAGAAGCCACACAAGCGTCCGGTGATTACGGCGTAATCACCCTGCCGGCTCCTCGCGTGCTCCCACCTTGAGTAGCGATCACCAGGACAAGGACAAGAAGCGCCGACCCCGCGGTGCCAGGTGCACCCGTTGACCGGAGCAACGTCGTGTGCAGTACTCGGCTCAACTGCCAGCGGAGGGCAAAGCGTGCCACCGAATCCAGATCCAGTGCGCGACCACCGAGGACCGCGCAGGTCGGTGATTACGCCGTAATCACCGACCCCGGGCCGCGACCCTCGTGGATGCCGATCAGGGTGGCGATAGCACCGAGGTCGTGCTCCAGGCCGACCCACTGCCCGAGCGCGGTCACGACTGGTTCGGCGCCGCCGAGGCCCCACGTGGGCAACCCCGGACGAGCAGAACACCTAAGGCAGCCTCATGTCCTCCTTCCGCAAGAGCTACCGTGTCCTGGACCGCGACGGCTTCTACGTGAGCATCTGACTATCCGTGTCGGGCACTCGCAGGTATCCGGCGCAGACGCCCCAGAAAGGCCAAAATATGCCGGTTCCCCTCCCCTCGGGCGACGACCTCGCGGTGCCCGTCATCCGCACCGACTTCTCCGACGACGCGGCTTGGCAACGCCTCCTCCAAGTCCTCCGGACGCCCGTGGCTCTGAAGGACCTGATCGCTACGGCAGGAGGGGAACCGGATGCGGACAACGCTGAGGACATCGACTTCTTCACTGCGGCCGACCTTCACGTCACGCCCGTCAGCGACCGCCGGTTCGAGGGGCTCCAGGCCGAGGACGTCATCCAGCTCGCACCGACCGGACACGCCCTTGAGTACGACCACCTCTACCTCGCGGACGCCCGGACTCTCACCGACACCTCCATGCCCCTGCTCGGCATCGACATCGACGCCGAGGGCGAACGAGCCACGCCTTTCCGCGTCTCCGTCCTGAACGTCGCCGGCATCGAGAACAACCTCGACCTGGGGAACATGTACTTCTTCGAGTTCCACGACGAACTGGGGGCCGAGCATGCTGAGTCCGGCCTGGTCATCGCTGGGCCCGGCACAGCTGTCTGGAACGAATACCAGCGCTTGAACGAAGCGGATTGAGCACCGAGGACACCGCGAGGCCGCGCACGAACCGGCACGCGGCAACGAATAGCGGCAGTACCAGCGAATTCGCGCTGGGCCGAGGCGAACGAATCGCACGTGCGGGCTACTAGACCCGCTGGGATGAGGAGACGGACGCTACTTCTGGGCCGTAC
Organism: Streptomyces sp. NPDC015171; assembly: GCF_043079545.1. NCBI lineage: Bacteria > Bacillati > Actinomycetota > Actinomycetes > Kitasatosporales > Streptomycetaceae > Streptomyces > Streptomyces sp. NPDC015171. The sequence goes on along the minus strand of NZ_JBIBUO010000020.1, from coordinate 67,657 downwards.
CAGGTTCCCCGCTGATGGACTCCTGGTAGGCGTCCGCGTAGGTGGGGGAGCCCTTGATCAGGTTGTCGCAGAAGGCGGCGATGTCGTTGCCGATGAGTTCCAAGACTCCCTTGCCTGCGGCGACGCCCTCCTCGAAGAAGTCGACGATCCCGGGGAGCAGGGGCCCGTCCGGCAGGTCGATCGGTCCGACCTTGAACAGGTACTTCTGCATCTCCTTGTAGACGATCTGGTAGTCCGGCGGGAGAGCCTTGACCCGAGCCACGTGCGCCCGCCACTGCTTCTTGCCCTCGATGATGTCCTGGATGCCCATGTCAGTCTCCCAGCCGGCTCAATTTCCTTGCGACGTTGCTGTTCAATTGCTCGCGCCACCGGTCGCGGTAGGTTCGAGCGCCTTCTCCACCGGCCAGCGCAGCGCAGAAGCCTCGCATGTCGTCGCCTAGGACTTCCTGGACGCTCTGCCCGTCCGCTGCCGACACTTCGAGCAGCCCCAGGGCAGAGTCGAGGATCGGTGTCAGGTTGCGGCCGGTGAAGTCGCCGTAAGGGAAGAGGTGAGCGACGAGCTGGCCCCATGCCTCCCGGTAGTCGTCCGGCAGGGCCTCGACCCGGGCTCCGAACGCCTTCCAGTCCCTGGTGAGATCGCTGCCTGTGACCTTCTCCCAGAAGTTCATCTCCCGCCCTCCTTGAGCCTGTCGATGCGTGATGAGACGTACTGCCATTTCGCCCAGAACTTTGCGAGTTCCTCGCGCCCGGCGTCGTTGAGCGCGTAGAACTTGCGCGGCGGACCGACTCCGGATGGACGCTTCGTCACCTGGACGAGCCCGTTCCTCTCCAGCCGAAGCAAGATCGTGTACACCGTCCCCTCGACGACGTCGGCGAAGCCGAGCTCGTTCAACTGGCGAGTGATGGCGTACCCGTAGGTTTCCTCGCTGCCGATGATTTCGAGCACGCACCCTTCGAGCGTGCCCTTCAACATCTCCGTCAGGTCGTCCATCGCGGGTGCTCCTCAGCCCTGCCGGTACTGCGTAGTACCGAGTACCGCTATACAGTACCACTGAGTAGTGGAGGAGTGTTGGGGGCTGGAAGGCGTCGCCCGCCATTTGATGCCGTTGTCGACGGGACGGCGCACCGCGTCGGTCATCCGTCTGCCGGTGGCCGTGGTCCTCCGGCCGGCCGACGCGAGCCGCCGGCCATCCCGGCGCCGGCGGCAGCTCCCGCATCACAGCCCACCGCTCATGCCCGAGCTGTACAGGGGCCGGCGATCCGGCCGCTCGTACCACGTCACCGGCGTCTGCGGGCAGGGCGGTCATACCCACGAGTGGACGAACCGGCCCGGAACTCGCGACCAAGCGGCTCTGCGACGGCAGGGCTTCTTGAGAACAGCCGCCCAGAGGTGCGCAGCTGGTGTCTCCCCAGCAGTCTGATGAGGTGTTCACCGGTTATGCCGCGGGAAGTGCCCCGCCCGGCCCATCCCAGATCCACCGGCCGTCCGAAGCCACGTAGAGCCCTATGACGACCTCGCCCGTGGTCGGGTCGATGGCGCAGCCGTCGGCGCGGACGTAGCGGGCCGGCGCCACGGCGGGATGGGGGAGGGGGGCCTGCTGCGGGGCGCGGCGGCGCTCGGCGAGGCGTACCTGCTCGCGGCGCCAGTGGCTGCGCTGCGCCTCGTGGCGTCGGCGTCGCCGCTGCCCTGTTCCTGCGGTGCCGAGGCGCTTGGCGGTCTCGGGCCACCCGGCGACGGGGTTGTCGCAGTCCTGGGTGGGTGTCCCGATCCCTTCGAGGGCGGTGGGGGAGAGGTGGTAGAGCTCCCCTTCGTGGTGGACGAGGCCGAGGGTCTTGAGCTTTTCGAGCTGCCGGTACGCGGTCGCGCGGGAGACGGAGGCGCTCGCCTGGATCTCGGCGCGGCTCTGCCCGTCTCGTTCGGCCAGGGCGGCGAGGACGGTGAGTCCGCTGCCTCCGAGGCCGTGGTGGGCGAAAGCGTCGAGGTGCATCAGCTGAGCCGCCGTCCGCGAGTCGATGTCGGCGCTGGTGCCGGGTTGTCTCACGCCTGGGCCACTCATGGCCCCCCCAGCCTCCGGCCCTTCGGGGGTGGCCCAGTGGTGAGACGCGGTGGAAGGCGGACGGGAGATGAGCATCCAGCGGGCGCCGTCGGTGGGGGAACCGCTGTCGAGCCGACGCAGGAACTTGCCCTGGAGAAGGCGCTGGTTGGAGTTGTGGGCGGTGGTGCGGCTGCAGCCCATCCGTTCGGCGAGGTCGCGTTCGGAGACGGCGTGGTCCCAACTTCCGGCCCGGGCGCAGATCTCCATGCGTGCGATGAGGTTGCGCATGTCGGTCTTGCCCGCGACGCCCTTCCAGGGAGTGCATTCGATGCGGGCGCGCAAGGCGGCCAGGGCGGCGTGGAAGTCCTGGCGGGTGCTGATGGGGTCGGTAGACCGCACGTACTGCTGCGCGCCGTCCCAGGCCCGCCGAAGCCACGCGGCTGCCTTGTCGTAGCCGTGGCGGTGCTGGAGGGTCCGGGCGTGCTGGCCTGCCTTGTAGGGGCCGTCGAGCATCACCTGGAGGAAGGAGGGCAGACTCCATCCCGCGCGGACGGCGTCGGCGGCCAGGGCGCGGGTCATCGCCCAGGCGTGGTCGGATGCCGCTGTGTTCTTCCCGCCTCGCTGGAGGTTGCCGGCTGCGTACGCGGCGTCTCGGTCGCCGAGGACCAGGAGCTTGTGCATCCGCGTGGACAGCGGTGGCAGCGCGGCCAGGAGTCCTGTGCGCTGTTGAGGCCGCGGCCGCACCCCAACGGTGGAGCCAGGGGGAAGCGTCGTCTGCGGCCCGTGCGCCCGGTTTCTGCGGTGATCGGCGGAATGGCGTGGCGGGGAGATTGTCTGTGGCCTGGTGGCAAGGGAGCCGGCGATCGCGGTGGTCATAAGCACAGCACCCCCGGCGCGAATCCGGTGCGAGCCGCGGAGGATCCCTGCGGGTGCGAGGAGCATGGGGGCGCTGTCGTCGTCGCGGCCCGCTCGGGGGCGAGAAGGAGACCCGGGCGGCCGGAGCAGGACACTGGGGGCAGGAGTGGGTGACAAACAGCAGCCGTCTGCTGCATCATGAACGTGATCCGTTCCTGGTGTAGTGGAACGTCAAGGCCCCTGGCAGGGCCGCGAGCTCCGGCATGGGAGTGATTTCACCCGGCTGCTTCGGCAAGGAGGAGCCGGGACTCGCCCGACTGGCAGGTCGGGCGAGGACGAGGGGCCTGCGGTTGGTGTGGTGGTGGCTCACCGCATCGTGCGCGAGGCCGGGCCCGGGTGTGAGTTGGTGAACCGCACCGGGCCGCCGGCGGGTTAGATCATCGGATGCTCCCTGCGGAGTCTTCTGCTGCTCTTGAAGGACATGTTGTCCTCCTGGGTTGGGGGGCAGCCGGTCTCAGGTTCCCCAAGCGTGCCCGCGCCCGGCTGCGTGGAACTCCGTCCGGGCGCCTGAGGGGCCGGTGCGCTACTCGTAGTGGGCGTGCGCCCCGGAGCCGGGGCATGCGGCCCGGGGCGGCCGCGGGGCGGAGACTCCGCGATGACGGCGCTGCTCCCGATGGCGGCTTGTACGGCGTCGTGCATCAGCCGACGGTATGCGGCGTGAGGGTTGCCGCGTACGTGACCGGGGCCGGGATGCTGAAGGAGGCGGCGGCGCGCAGCTCCGTGCCGGGGGTGGAGGGCGGCCGGGTATGCCCCGGACCGGGATGGGGACGAGGTCCAGCCGGACAGCGGCGAGTCGGTGGGCGCCATCTGGGTGGAGCGGATCCGGCGCAGGTCTTCGCGCAGCGCGATGTCGCGGCCTGCGGTACTGGCCGGCCGGGTCGAGCCCGGTGCGTCAGAGGCGAGGGGTGCGCGGCGGAGTCGGTCCACGGCCCGTGCGGCGAAGGCCAGTTCACGCCGGAGGCCCGGGCCGTCGACCCCGGAGGCGGCGATGCGCAGGGCGGCGGTGTCGCGCGATCTGTGCGGCACCGGGCCGAGCCGCAGCAGTACGTGGAGCACGGCTTTCGTGCAGTCGCGCTCTTTGCGCTGATGCGAACTACGTAACCCGACGTCCACAATTCCTCCTCGATGCGCCACATCAGAACGCCAGCCCGGTTGCTGGCACAGTCGGCCGTCCACGTGATCTCTATCTGGATGAACGCGGATTGACCAGGAACACCCCCTTCCGAAAGCCTCCCATCCTGTGGCTGAACCTGGGCAGGTATGAAGAGAAGCCGCCAGATATACGGCACTACTGGCGCCTTCTGCGCCAACGGTACCCTTCGGAAGTCACAGCGGGTGAGGCCGCGTTCACACTGAGCCCGGGCCGAAGCGGTCGACAGGCCGCCGCCTGCTAGCCCTCAGGGGTCGCGGGGACTCCTCGACCAGTCGGCATCCCCGCCGGCCCAGGCGCGCATCGGGATGGCGCACCGCGCGGACCGCGCCTTCGTGGTGCAGGAGGCCGGCGCCAGAACCCGGTCGGGCATGTCGTTGCCACTTCAACTCCATTTTGCAATTGCGCATTTGCTGGATGAGTCGCTTCCGCAGCGAGATCCTTCTACGCGATGACCGCTTGTGTCAACGATCGTTTCTGGAAGTAGTAACGATCGTTCTTCCCGAGGTGGATCCGCGTAGATTATGGAAGCTCTTGGTCTCTCTCGCCCTTGGGCAGCAGCGTGATCCGCGGCGAAAAGGCACCGAACTCGCAGCCACTTCATGGGCTTGCCGTCCACTTCGAGATCACGGATCGTCAAGTCGGTCATCCCCCTGCAGAGGGCCATGGCTGATGAGCAGCAGGGAAGGAGGGCACTCCTCGCAGAGCTGGGCGAGTACGCAGCCCGGCGCATCCAACGGCCCGCGGATCCCGAGGCCGTGATGGCCGAGTTCTGCCGGGTGGAGGGCGGGCGGAAGAACAGGCCGATCGACCTGGTTTCGGGGGATTCTGGCCCTGACGCGGGCGGTATCGAGGACGATGCGGGTGACGTCGACGAGGCCGGCGTCGTCGAGCCGGTGCAGCATGGCTTCGCACAGACGACCTCAGACACCCGCCCTGGACCGGATCACGAACCGGCGATGTGCCGTCGGCTTCGATATGCCGAAGCAGGGCGGCAGCGTCCGCCACGCACAGCCGCTGTTCGGGCGCCGATGCGGCCGTCGCCTTGTTTGTCGTCGACGGACCTCCCGGCCTGAGCCGGATCACGCAGCCGGAGCTGTCGCAGCGCGAGGCCGGGGGACGACGACGCTGGACCCGGCAGCCCTGTGGACGGCGTTGCGTACCAGCCGCCCATAGGCCACCACCGGGTCGCCTTGCTGACGATCCGGTGCCAGAACGCTGACCGCGGCCACTACCCGTGGCTCTGCGCCGGGCATCGCCGGTGCGCCCGGCAGGCGGTGCATCGGGACGGAGCAAAGGATCCAGCCGGGCAGCGGCGACACGGTGACTGCCACCTGGCTGGCCCGGATCTCCCGCAGATCTTTGCGCAGTGGGGCGTCACTGCTGGCCAGGTTGGCGAGCATGGCCAGGCCGGGTGCGTCGGAGTCGAGCGGAGCCTGGCGCAGGCGGTCGACGGCCTCGGGGGTGAGAGCCAGTTCGCGGCGGAATCGCGTGTCCTGGACGCCGGCGGCGGCGATGCACAGGCGCTCGCCGGTGAGGGGTGAGTGGGTGTGCAGGAGCGCCACCTGCCGGGTGCGGCTGTGGATGGACTCCAGGAGAGGGGTGACGTTCAACGGGGGGACGGGGGCAGGATGGACGAGCCCGGGCAGGTCCGGGGTTGCCGCAGCGGGGCGCAGCTCCCAATAGCCGTAGCGGGGCCTGTCGCACAACTGGGCGTTGAAGAGCTGGAGGAGCCGCCGGTGGACCTCATGCTTGTCCATCGCCGTGCGGGCGACGACCTCGCGGAACTTGTGCGGACCCGGGCCCAGTTGTAGCAGAGCGTGAAGTACCGCGTTGGTGCGGTGCTCCTGACGCCGATGCGAAGTACGGCGTCCGATTTCCATGGTTCCTCCTGCTTGCCTTCAACTCTGCCTGCTGCCGATAGGTTCGGCGACGTTGCTCTGTGCCTTGATCTCTATCGGGCTGCGGGCGCGGTTGACCAGGAAGACCCCCTTCCGGAAGAGGGCCTTCCTGCGACGGGCTGCGAGGAAGGGATTCCGGGATGCCCGAAAAGACGCATGGTTGTCCTGTTCTTCCTTGTTACTCTCGGTAAAAATGTGGCGAAACCTTTACGGTGCTGCAGCGGGAGTGGTTCCGGCGGGCGCGCCTACCGCCTGCGGGGACTTCGCCGGCACGAGCCCGGCGGCAGTGGCTCCGCGAGGCGGCCTAGGGTAATGCCATGGATCTTGCTGACAACTTGGCCACTGACCCGTACGGCGTCTACGAGCGGTTGCGGACCACGTCGCCGGTGCACCGAATCCAAGGGACCGACGGCCAGCCGGCCTGGATCGTGACCCGTTACGAGGAGGTACGGGCCGGACTTGCCGACCCTCGCCTGTCACTGGACAAGAGGCATGCGCGGACCGGCAACTACCAGGGCTTACAGCTGCCGCCTGCGCTCGATGCCAATCTGCTGAACATGGATCCGCCGGACCATACCCGGATCCGGCGCCTCGTCGGCAAGGCGTTCACCGCGGGACGTGTGGAACAGCTGCGTGCACCGATCCGAGCCGTCGCGGACCAGCTCCTGGACGCGCTGGGCACGGACGGGAGCGCAGAGCTGATCGGGGCGTATGCCGCGCCGCTGCCGATCACCGTGATCTGTGAACTCCTGGGCATACCCCGCGAGCGGCGTGGTGACTTCCGCGGATGGACTCAGGCACTGATTGCTCCGGACCCGAACCAGCCGCATGCCGCCAAGGAAGCCGTCAAGGCCATGATGCGGTTCTTCACGGGGCTCATCGAGCACAAGCGGCAGACCCCGGCGGACGACCTGCTGTCCGACCTGATCTCGGTCCGAGACGCCGAGGACGACCGGCTGTCCGAGGATGAACTCTTGAGCCTGGTCTTCCTGATCCTTTTTGCCGGGTTCGAGAACACCGTGCAGTTGATCGGCAATGCCGTATGGGCGCTGCTGAAGCACCCCGCCCAACTCGCCGCGCTGCGCGAGGACATGTCGAAGATCCCGGCAGCCGTGGAGGAACTGTCCCGTTTCGAGGGGCCCGCCCTGCTGGCGATCCGCCGATTCGCCACCGAGGACCTGACGATCGGCGACGTGACCGTGCCGGCGGGGGAGACCGTCCTGCTGTCACTGTCCGCTGCCAACCGCGACCCCGGCCGGTTTGCCGACCCCGATCGCCTGGACATCGACCGGGACACCGCGGGGCACCTCGCGCTCGGCCACGGCATCCACTACTGCCTGGGTGCACCCCTGGCCCGAGCGGAGACCGAGATCGCGCTGACCGCGCTGCTTGAACGCTTCACGGTCCTCGAACCCGACGGTGATGACGCGGCGCAGTGGCGGCGCTCCCTCCGAGCCCGCGGACTGAAGAGTCTGCGGGTGCGCTTTCGCGCCGGACAGCCTGCCTGACGAGCGGGGAAACGCCTGCGGCCCCGCCCGTCGAGCGGGGCCACAGCCATGTTCAGCCGACGGCGCGGGCCTTCTTCTGCCTCAGACGTTCGCGCAGGACGCCGATCATAGGAAGAGTCAGCCCCGAGAAGAGACACAGAACGGCCAGCCCGGCCAAGGCCGGGCTCAGAACCTCTTCCACCCTCAGCGACCAGGGAACATGCAGGGCGTCGCAGAGGATGTAGCTGCCCTTGGAGATCGTGTACGCCATGCCGAGGGCGGCGGCCACGGAGGACAGCGCGAACCCCGCCCCGCTCCACGGACGGATGCCCCAGTTCCGCAGGGCGGTGCGGCCGCACATGAACGCCAGCTCACCGCAGGTGATCAGCACGTACGAGAGGTAGATCAGCAGATACGCGGCGACCTTGTCATCGGCGGCGTACGCGGTGGTGAAAGCGACATGCGGCCCGTTGGTGGCCAGGAAGAGCACCACCATGACCGTCAGATAGACGAAGGCCGCGAAGCCGCGCTGGAAGACCGCCGGGCGCAGATACTCAGGCCGGTATGCCAGGTCGACCATGGCGACCTGAAGGAACGCGCACCACAGGATCGCGCAGATGTGCGCGGACAGCTTGGCTATGTTCTCGATCCCCGTGGCGCTCTGAACCACATGCGCTACAGCAGGCACCGCGAGGAGGACTCCCAGCGTGCACACACCGAAGGCCGATGCGATGGACCAGGTGGAGACACGTGGATTGCCCACGGCTCTCCGCACGCAGAGCGAGGTGACCAGTAACCCGGCCACCGTGCACGTCCCGAAGACTATGCCGTCCACTTAAAGCCCTTCCAAAGAGTCTGCCGCGTACTCTGCGGCTTCTGTGCTGCTGCGTCGGCGGCGCCCGCGCTTAGGTGCCTCCGGTGGCTCCCCCGAGGGAACGCGGTCTTCGTCCGTCGCTTCGCCGCACGGCGGTACGGCCTCGAGCCCCAGGGCCGAGCGTCGGCGTTCCAACTCCGTGATCACGTCGTCGACGGCGCCGTGGGGCATGCCTTTGAGGAGTGCCAGGAGGCGACGCGCACGCGGGTCTTCGAAAACCTGCAGCGCCGCGAGGTCGCTGTAGGCGTCGTGGGGAAGGAGGTGGGCCGGCGGGATGCCGCCGAGAGCCTTGCTCAGCGCCAGGACGGTGTGGACTGTCGGGTTGTCATGGGTGCCGTTGGCCAGCTTGTTGACCGCAGCATATGAGACAGATACGTGGTCGCCCGGGAGTGCCTCGACGGCCGCGGAGAGAGATCGCGATGTGTGCCCGCGGCCCCTGGCGTCCAGACGCGAGGTCATGAGGGCCTTGAGCTTCTCCGCCAGGGAGGGACGGCCGCCGCGACTCACCGCAGGCCACGGCAACCGGGCATGACCCGGACGTGGTCCACCTCGTGTCTGTTCACAACCTCGTCTTTCGGTCTGACCGCAGCATGCTGTGTGTACTTTAGTTGACACGCTGGGGAGCGCCGGGCAGGATCGCAAGCGCGATCGCAACCCTGCGCTCCGCATTGTGCGCGTGGAGTGAGGAACGCCTGCGAAGCCGCAGGGGGAACGATCTCTCGGGAGCCGCCACGCGGCAACCTCCCACTTCTGGAAGCGATTGCCGGAGGGACTGCATGGCCGATGCTTCGTCGCAGCCCCGACAGGTGCGCAGACGGGACATCGGTCAGGGGGAGCGGGGGTGGTTGACGGCGCAGCGCAGCGCCCGTACGAGGGCGGGCCGGTGTGCAACCGAACCGGACCGCATCTGCCGACGCGTCTTCGAAGGACTCGTGCATGACCTCGTGGGCAGTAGCACCGGTGAGCGAGAAACAGCCCGCTGCATAGTCTCCTCACATCCAGTCGAGGTTCTCAGCCATGCTCCGTGCCCAGCGGATCGCGAGTCAACACGGTCTGAGGCCAACGCGCTTGGCGGTCATCTGTCCGCACTCTTCTGGCGAGGGCAGCAGGACGTTGCTGGGCGGTCTGGTCGTACCGAGGGAACGCGGCACTCACGGTCGATCTCCTGCGCCTGGTCGACCGGGCCAGTCGCGGATCCGGCGCTGCGCGCGGCCCGGGATTCGAGCTCCTCTTGGACGGTGGGGTCGCCAAGGCCGGGCCCGCCTTGGCCAATACGAGCCCGCATTCAACGAGGGGGAGAATATACATGCACGGGAAAACAAACCGTGCCCTATACAGGGAGAGGACCGAAGAGGGCGCGGCGGCGGAGATGCAGGCGCATCGTCTGCAGAGCTTCCTCAGGGGCCGGCGCGAGCACCTCGGCCTCCGCCAGGTCCAGGTCGCCGAGCGATTGGGCATCAGTGAACGCGCCTACGGCAACTGGGAGCGGGGTCACGTCAAGGAGTGGACGGACGAGAAGCTGTACGCGCTCGCCGAGGCTCTCGAAATGTCCGAGTACCACAGTGCCCGCCTGTTTCTGTATGCCGTCGGTCGAGCGCCGCAGCCTGATGTGCGGGCCAGGTTCCGGCGGCCCGAACCGCAAGATCCATCCGTGGATGCCTTCGTCGGTGACTACACCGTCATGTTGGACGCGCTGTCACTGCCCACCTTGGTCATCGACCAGCGCTGGGACGTCAAGATGGCGAACGCCGCCTACCAAGATCTGTTCCGAGACGTCCGGCCTCATCCCACTGCGATGCCCGCGTGCAACTTCCTGCGATTCGGCCTGTTCCATCCAGATGCCCCTTCCGTGCTGACCGATCACCTGACATGGCAACTCGCCATGCTTGCGCAACTCTTTTCCAGTCTCGAACGCTACGGCGAGGACCAGGGCCTTCTGGCCATCCGGCGTGACGTGGACCTTGACCCCGCGCTTCGCGACGCCTACCTCAACGACATGCCCGACTGGGTGATGGGCTGCGGAGCGGACCTCATTCACCACGAAGACGCGATCCGCGAACTGAGGCACCCCGATCCGCGCGTCGGGCTCCGGGGATGCCGCCTGGTAGAGGAAACACCGCGTTCGCTGCAAGCCCTCGGGCTCACCCGGCTCACCCTTGTACTTGTCGGCATCGGCGGCCGGCCGGCCGTGGCCGAGCGACGCGACGCAGGCGTGGTGACGCCGGATGCATCGATGACGCGCCGCTGCAGGCGCGGTCCGGGACCCATGCCGTTCGGGGCTTGAAGCACCCAGGCGGGACACGGGTCCGCGCGGTGAGACCGGGCGCCGGCGGCCTCGACGAGTTCGGTGTCGAACACTGACGGATGGCCGCCGGATGTCGCGTCGGCCTGGTCGGCGGAGGGGTCAGTCTGAGCGCTCTGGCCCGAGCAGCCCGCGCTCTGAAGGAAGAAGGAAGGCCGCCGCACCCACCATCCCGGACGCGCGCTCATGCCGCCTGGGGCGAACTGCAGGGGATTACGCCGTACACGGCCGTGCCGAGGAGGAGCTGGCGCCAGACTGTAAGGCGTTGACGACCGCCGCGGCCGGGCAGGCGTTGATGACCAGCGCGGTCGGGCGGCGGGGCGGATTCGGCCACAGCCACCGCTACGCCCTGCCCGGCGCGGTGGCCTCGCCCTGGGCGTCGGCGGCGTAGTCCGGGTGCGCACCGAAGCCTGAACGAGCGTCGGCATGCTCCCGGCGGCCCTGCCGATCCCGCTATTCGCGAACCAGCAGGTGGTCCGTTGCCGGTCAGTCCCGGCAGGCACCTTGGATGATCCGGTCGATGACGGCTGCGGCCCGTTCCGGCTGCTCCTTCAGCCACCTGCCGAGGTGGGCCTGGACGGCCTGTCTGACGCACGCGCGCACTTCGGAGTTGCCCAGCACGTCGTGGGTGGAGGCCTCGAGCTCCAGATGGTCCAGTTTCACCGACACGACCGCCGTCAGGCCCTCGCCGATCCGATCGGCGTCGAAGCCGGGGTCCGCGGCCGTCAGCAGCCCCTGCTCCCGTGCGTACGCGGTGACCGCGGCCGTCACCCCGTCGCGGAAGCCCAGCGCGTGCGTGCCGTCGACAGTGGGCCGGCTGTTGGCGAAGCTCCGGACCCGCTCCTCAGGGCAGCCGCACCAGCGGAAGGCCACCTCCATCACCCCCGCCATCCGAGGGTCCTCGCGCTCGAAGGCGATGGTGTCCATGGGGGCGGACGCCGCCGCGTGGCCGTCGAGGAAGGCGACGAAGTCCCGTGCCCCGCCCGGGAAGCGGAGCCGGACCGAACGGGGTGCATCCGGGCGGCGGAGGTCGGTCAGGGAGATCTCCAGGGCCTGGTTCAGGAAGGCCAGTTCCCTGAAGCGCTCGGCCAGTCGGTCGAACGAGAACTCCGCGGCTCCGAAGATGTCGGCGTCGGGCCAGAAGGCGATGGTGGTCCCGCTTCCGGTCGCCGTCCCCGCCTCGGTGAGCGGGGTGGCGGTCACGCCGCGCGCGAACTCCTGGACCCAGCGCGTTCCCGCGCGCCGCACCTCGGCCGTCATCCGGCGCGACAGGGCGTTGACGACGCTGGGCCCCGCGCCGCAGAAGCCGAGCGCCACGTCGTGGCGGCCTCCGGCTCGCGCCCCGGCCTGCATGTGGCTGAACAGGGCTTCGAGCCCGGGACCGCCGGCGTCCCCCGTCTCGCCGATGGCAACACCTGGCCCGTCGTCGGCGACACACACGCCGCCGTCCGTTGTGAGAGTGATGTCAACGGAACCGGCACGCCCGGCCAGTACCTCGTTCACCGCCCGGTCCGCCACCTCGAACACCATCTGGCGCAGGCCGCGTTCACCTGTCGAGCCGATGTACATCCCGGGCCGCTTGCGAACGGCTTCCCACCCCTGCAATACCTGGATATGACTGGCGTCGTACTCGGTGGCTTCCTCACTCATGATGTCCCCTCCGATGCTGTCCAGCAGAACTCTCTAGGCTAGGCGAGTCCCAGGAAAGCACCAGTTCAGAGTCGTTTCTCCGATGGCGCGGGCAGGCGTGGGAGCGGCTGTCCGCAGGCAGTCGGCCCAGGGGGCGCGAATCATCGCCGGAGTGCGGCCGCGGCCCCGTCGAGGGTGTGGACGACACCCTTGCCAGCAGCTCCGAGGCCTCCGTTTCGACGTCGGCGAGATCCTCCTGTGTCCGGCACCTCGCCCCGGGTAACAGTCCGGTTCCAGGGGAGCCGCCGAGGCCGCGTCTCCTCGCCGTCCTCGTCGAACCCCGGCGTGACCACGGGGTCAGGGTAGGAACGGAACAGAAAACCGGCATAGCTGTCAAAACTTTTGACGTCCGGTGTTCGGTGCACTCGCTGGAGGTGCCACCTGTTGGGGGAGCTTGCCACGATCGTCGGCGCGCGGCAGGGCGGGCGGCGTAGGTTGCCGCCCACGGCGAAGCATGTCCGTTGGGACGACGATGCTGAGGTCTCGGTCGTCCGTGACTGATGTGGAACGACGGTGGCTCAGGACGCTTCTGAGCGGAACCTGGCCCGGGTCACCGTCCGCGCACCGGGCGCTGCTGCCTCCCACCCGGCGAGACCAGGCCCGTCTCGTACGCGAGAACCACGGCCTGGGCGCGGTCGCGGAGGTTGAGCTTGGCGAAGATCCGCGCCACGTGCGTCTTCACCGTCGACTCGCTGAGCGTCAGCTTGCTCGCCAGCTCGCTGTTGGAGAAGCCATGCCCCAGCAGTGTCAGCACCTCCCGCTCGCGCGGCGTCAGCGGGGCCAAGTCGCGGTGCGGTGCCGGGGCTTCGGTGGAGGCGGCCAGGGTGGGGGCGCCGGTGGCGAAGCGTTCGACGAGCCGGCGCGTGATCGAGGGCGCGAGTAGCGCGTCCCCTGTGTCCACCAGGCGTACGGCGGCGGCGAGATGGGCCGATGTGACGTCCTTGAGCAGGAAGCCGCTGGCGCCTGCGGCGAGGGCGGCGTACACGTAGTGGTCGAGGTCGAAGGTGGTCAGCATGATCACCCGGCACCGGGGGACCTGGACGAGGATCCGGCGGGCGGCCTCCAGGCCGTCCATTCCGGGCATCCGGATGTCCAACAGCGCGACGTCCGGCCGGTGTTCGAGCACCTTGGCGACCGCCTCGGCGCCGTCGGAGGCTTCGCCCACCACGTCGATCCCGCGGGCGGTCAGGATCATCCGGAACCCGGTGCGGACCAGCTCTTGGTCGTCGGCGATCACGACCCGGGGCCCGAGCTGGCCGGTTGAGGGCGCGTCCGTCACGGCCGGTCCAGCGGGATGCGCGCGCGGACCCGGAAGCCGCCGCCGATGCGGCGCCGGGCGTCGAGGTCGCCGCCGTAGACGGCGACCCGCTCGCTCAGGCCGAGCAGCCCGCGCCCCGTCCCGTCGGCCCGCCGCTCGGGACCAGCCGCATCCCCGGTGAGCACGCTCGGCCCGCTGTTCAGCACCTCCACCCGCAGGTAGTGGTCCGCGTAGCGCACCGTCACCTCCGCCTTCACTCCGTCCCCGTGCTTGAGCGCGTTGGTCAGCGCCTCCTGGATGATCCGGTACGCCGTCACGTCAATTCCGGCCGGCAGCGGCCGCGGCTCGCCGGAGATCCGCACCTCCACCGGCAGGCCGGCGAAGGCGAACCGGTCGATCAGCGGGCTGAGCCGACCAAGGCTCGGCTGCGGCGCGAAGCCGTCCCGGTCCGGCTCGTCGGCGCCGTCCGGCGCGGGGGCGAGCAGGCCTAGCAGGTGTCGCAGTTCGGTCATCGCGTTCCGCCCGGCGGTCTCAACGGCGGTCATCGCGGCCGTTGCCTCCTCGGGCATGGTGGCCAGCACCTCACGGGCCGCACCGGCCTGCACAACCATCAGGCTCACGTTGTGGCTGACGATGTCGTGCAGCTCCGCGGCGATCCTGGCCCGCTCGGCGTCGACGGCCGTGTGCGCGGCACTCTGCCGCTCCCGCTCCAGCAGCCAGCCGCGCTCGCCGATCGCCGCCCGGTACGCGCGGCGCGCCCGGGCGAGCGCCGCGGCCAGCCAGCCGGCCGCGCCTGCCGCCACCAGGGCGGTGGTCCAGCCCGCTTCCGCTCCCCACATGCCGCCAGCTTCCCAGCTCACGCCGTGATCCACATCAACCGGGGGTGCCGCCTGTGTACATCCCCGGTACTACGGCCCTGGACAGTTACACCTGGAGTGGGACGCCCAGCCCGCCCCGCCGCTCCTACCGTCGTGTGCCATGAGCAATGATCACGACGGGACCACCCGGCAGGACGGCGCGCAGCTCGTCGTCGAGCTGTCCGGTGTCCACAAGGAGTTCGGGGACGCCAAGGCCCTGGCCGGAATCGACCTGCGGATCCGAGCGGGCGAGGCGGTCGCCGTCATGGGCCCCTCGGGCTGCGGCAAGTCCACCTTGCTGAACATGGTCGCCGGCCTGGACCGGCCCACCTGCGGCACGGTCCAGGTGCACGACCAGGACCTGGGGCAGTTGAACGAGACCGGGCTGGCACTGTTCCGCCGCCGGCACATCGGCATGATCTTCCAGTTCTTCAACCTCATCGACGACCTGCCGGCACTCGACAACGTCGCCCTGGCCGCCCAGCTGACCGGCATCTCCGCCCGGCAGGCCCGCCGGCGCGCCCTGGAGCTGCTGGACGAACTCGGCGTCGCCCACCGCAAGGACACCTACCCGGCCGCCCTCAGCGGCGGCGAGCGCCAACGCGTAGCTGTCGCCCGAGCACTGATGAACCGTCCGGCGCTGCTGCTCGCGGACGAGCCGACCGGAGCCCTGGACAGCCGCTCCGGCGAGCAGGTGATGGACCTGCTGATCGACCTCAACCAGATCGGGCAGACCCTGCTGATCGTCACCCACGACCCGCACCTGGCCACCCGCTGCGCCAGCCGGCTGGTCGAGGTCGCGGACGGTCGCGTGGCCCGCGAGCGTTCTTTGGAGCCCTCGGAGCACACGGCATGACCGGGGCGGTGTGGCGGGC
The DNA here is from genome assembly GCF_043079545.1 of Streptomyces sp. NPDC015171. Lineage (NCBI taxonomy): Bacteria > Bacillati > Actinomycetota > Actinomycetes > Kitasatosporales > Streptomycetaceae > Streptomyces > Streptomyces sp. NPDC015171. The sequence continues at coordinate 52,313 of NZ_JBIBUO010000020.1, read as the reverse complement.
CTCGCGCGCGGCCGTCAAACGGCGCAAGGTCCAGACGATCGTGATCGGACTGGTCGTCTTCTGCTCGACCACCACCATCCTGCTCGCGCTCGCCGTGATGAGCGCCGCCCGGGCGCCGTTCGACGCCGCCTTCGATGTGCAGCGCGGCGCCCACATGGTCGCGACCTTCGACGCCGCCAAGGCCCCGGCGGAGCAACTGGCCGCCAGCGCCCACCGGCCGGGCGTCGAGGCGGCCGCCGGGCCGTTCGCCCAGGTCACCTTGAACATCCCGACGGACTGGCTGGGCCACGCGCCCGGGTCGATCACCCTGGTGGGCCGAGCCGACCCGGCAGGCCCGGTGGACCGCGTGGAGCTGACCGCAGGCCGCTGGGCCACCAGGCCAGGCGAGGTCGTCGTCTACATGGGCTTCCGGGGCACCTTCGACAACCTGCTGGGCCAGACCATCGCGCCCACCGGCGCCCCGCCGCTCACCGTGGTCGGCATCGCCGACAGCATGAGCAACTCGGCGGGCGGCTGGGTCACCCCCGAGCAGATGGCCGCCCTGCATCCCACCGCCGAGCAGATGCTCTACCGATTCACCGACGCTTCGAGCGACGACGCGTTGAAGGCAGGCTTGGCGAAGGCCACCGAGGGCCTGCCTGGGGACGCGCTGACCAGCGCGCAGTCCTACCTCACCCTCAAGCAGGCGTTCTCCGCCTCGGCCGACGCCTACCTGCCGTTCATGTCGGTCTTCGGCGCGCTCGGCCTGGTGGTCGCGGTATTGATCGTCGGAAACGTAGTCAGCGGCGCGGTGGTATCCGGCTACCGCCACATCGGCGTGCTCAAGGCGCTCGGCTTCACCCCGCGCCAGGTGGTCGCGGTCTACCTCGCCATGGTCTCGGTGCCCGCGATCGCCGGCGCCGTCCTCGGCACGGTCGCCGGCTGGGCGCTGGCCCGCCCGATCGTCGACATGGCCTTCAACGGGATCGAGACCGGCACCGCCGCGCTCGCGCCCCCGGCCTGGCTGCCGGTTGCCTGCCTGGTCGCCGTGCCCCTGCTGGTCGCCCTCGCCGCGTTCCTGCCGGCCTCGCGCGCCCATCGGATCTCCGCGGCCGAGGCGATCACCGCCGGCAGCGCGCCGCGCACCGGGCGCGGCCTGCGGGTCCAGCGCTGGCTCAGTGGCACGCGGCTGCCACGCTCGGGCAGCCTCGGCCTTGGCCAGCCCTTCGCGCGCCCGGCCCGGACGGCGCTCACCATGGCGTCCATCGTGCTGGGCGTGGTCACGGTAACCTTCGCCACCGGCCTGACCGGCACGCTGCTCGCCTCCATGCAGCCACCGGGCGGGGACAACGGCCGCACCTTCGTCCACGTGCAGGTCGGCGCCGCCGACGCCCACCAGAGAGTGCCGAAGCTGACCGACGCCCAGATCGAGGCCGTGCTGCGCGCCACGCCCGGATCCGACCAGGTGACCTCGCGCGCGTTCGAACGGGTCGGCCTGGTCGGCTACACCCAGCCGGTGTTCGCCGACTTCTACGGCGGCGACGCCCTCGAGCGGCCACTCCACGTGGCCAAGGGGCGCCCGGCGACCGGGCTGGGCGAGGTGATTGCCGGACCGGCGTTCCTGGACCAGCACGGAGTCAAACTCGGCGACCGGATCACCCTGGACGTCAGTGGCCGGCTCCTGCCCGTGACCATCGTCGGCGAGCCCGTCCAGGGCAACGCCCGGGCGGTGGCGTCCAACGCGGCAACGCTGGCCGGGACCGGAGTGGAACTGCACGTGGTCGAGTACGTCGTGCGGCTCGCCCCCGGCGCGGACGCCGACGCCTACGTCAAGGCGATCAAGGACGCCGACCCCGGCCTCTACCCGAACGTGGTGACGCACGACGTGAACGGCCCAATCGCCTCGGTGATCAGCTTCTCGACGATCTTCACCGTGCTGCTGTGCGTGGTCGCCGCCCTCGGCGTCTTCAACACCGTGCTGCTGAACATCCGCGAGCGCCGCCGGGACCTCGGCATGCTCAAGTCGATCGGCATGACCCCGCGCCAGGTGGTCGCGATGACGGTGACCTCGGTCGCAGGGCTGGGTCTGGTCAGCGGGATCATCGGCGTCCCGCTCGGGATGGCCGCGCACCGGCTGATCGTCGAGAACATCACCATCCTGGTGTTCACGGACTCGATGATCAACGTGTGGCACGCCCCGCTACTGATCACCGTCGCGCTGGCGGGCGTCCTCATCGCCGTCCTCGGCGCACTGCTCCCCTCCCGCACGGCGGCCCGACTGCCGATCGCCGAGGTACTGCACAACGAGTGACGCACGCCCTGCCGGGCCGAGCGACGAGCGGGGGCGTCGCCCGGCCTGGCAGGGCGGGCGGAAATGCCCCGCGTGCAGTCAGCGCGAGCTGACGCTATCTGTTGCTGCGGCCGGGCGGGGGCTGGGGATGCCGTCGCCCGGCCGCTCGGCGTTTTGCAGTGCGGCGAAGTCGGCGTGGGCGGCTTCGACGGCTTCGGGGTACGCCTGGGCCTTCTCGTGCTCGGCGAGCGCCCGGTAGATGCTGGCCAGGGAAGGGTTCTGGCCTTTGCGCTTGCCGGTGGGGATGATCAGGTCGGGCCGGATCTGCTCGACGGACTCGCCGTTCGCCCGGCGCCGGAGAACGGTGTGCAGCATGTCGTCGGTGATGACCGCGGGCCGGCCGCCGTGCTTGCCCTTGCGGGCCGCGGTGTCGAGCCCTTCCAGCGTCGACTCCCGGATGTTCTCCCGCTCGGTCTCCGCCATCGCCGCAAAGAACGCGAACAGCAGTCTCCCGGCGCCGCTGGGGTCGTACATCCCCTGGAGGGGGCCTGCGAGCATCTCCAGCGCCAGGCCGTGCGCGGTGAGGTGGTCCGCAAGGGCTGTGAGCTCGGCGGCATCGCGTCCCAGCCGTTTCATCTCGTACACCGTGACGATGACCCGGCAGTGCGGGGCATGGGCCTTGATCTCCCGGGCGGCCTTGAGCGCAGCCTCGAACTGCGGGCGCACCCGCACCCGGGTGCTGATCTTCTCGCTGAAGATTTTGTCCCTCGGGATGCCGTGCTTGGCGAGGGCGTCCAGCTGAGACTGGAGCTCTTGGCTCAGGTGCGAGCATCTCGCATACCCGATGCGGATGTCCGCGCTCGGGGTGTCCGGGTCGATCGGCGCCGGGGGCGGGGTGCCGGGCCGCCACGACTGCCCCGGGCCCCGGTCGGCCGGGGTCGGCACTCGTAGCAGCTTGACGAGCCGAGGCACCTTCGTGAAGCGGCCTGTGTGGTAGGTGCCTGCGACCGCGCCGCCACGCGAGCGGCACGGCGAGCCGGGCTCGGCCGCGCAGCGGGGGCAGGGATGGCGCTCGACTTCGTCCGCGTCGGTCGCGGAAGGCTCTTGAGGGTCCGTCATGCCCCTGGATCTTGTCACAAACATTTCTCAGAAGGGGGTAGCTCACCTCTTTGAGTGAGAACGGGTTCTGAGAACCGATCCAAGATCAACGGTGTCCCGATGGCCCGTTCTTGATCTTGCTCCGACAAAGGAACGTTTGTGAGAGCCGCTGCGGGCATGGGTGGTCAAGCCCCACCGGGCCGCCCGGAAGACCCCGCACGCACCTCCCGCCTGGGCTGCCCCATCTATCACATGGGGTAATGCTCTGGGCTGCAATCGCAGATCACCTCACGCTCCGCCGGGTCACCTGGCACCGTCGCGCGCGAATCACGCCGACGATCAAGGAGCGGGCGGTGCCGACCAACTTTCTGAGCGAGGAACAGCGCAGGCGCTTCGGCCACTTCACCGAGGACCCGGACGAGGGACAGCTCGCCGGGTCCTTCCTGCTGGATCAGACCGCGCGGCGCCGGGCTATGGCCGCCCGCGGCGCGAGGAACCGGATCGGCTGGGCCGTCCAGCTCGGCACCATCCGCTACCTGGGCACCTTCCTGGAGAACCCCGAAGAGGTGCCCGCCGTGGTGGTCGCCTATGTCGCCGAGCAACTCGGGCTGGAGCCACGTGCGTTCGCCGGGTACGGCAGCGGGGAGGCCCGCTGGGACCACCAGGACCAGATCCGCGAGGGCTACGGGTACACCAAGTTCGAGTTCGACCAGTGGTTCGCGCTCGCCCGCTGGATGTATCAGCGGGCCTGGATCGGCAACGAACGCCCCACCCTGCTGTTCGACCTGGCCACCAAGCGCCTGGTGGACAAGAAAGTGGTGCTGCCCGGGGTGACCGTGCTGGAACGGCTGGTGTCCGGCACCCGAGAGCGGGCCGAGAAACGCCTGTGGGCGACGCTGGCCGCCGCGCCCACCGCCGAGCAGGCCGAGCAGCTGCAACAGTTGGTCGTCGTCCCCGCGGGCAAGCGTCTCTCGGAACTGGACCGGCTGCGCCGCTCGCCGCGCGACATCTCGGCGCGCGGGGTGGGCAAAGCGCTGGAACGCTACGAGTCGCTGCGCTCCTTCGGCGGTCACGCCACCGCCAAGGTCCTCACCTCCGCCTGGCGGCGCCTGGTCTTCCCGCCTCCGCCGATGCCCGTGGGCAGCGTGGAGAAGCGCGCTTTGATCGTCGCGTCCGCCGAGGCCCTGCGCTCCGCGCTGCACCGGCACGAGGTGTTCGTGCCGGGCCTGCACAAGTGGGGCAACCCCAACGCCCGCCTGCTGGGCGATGCCGCGTGGGATGCGGCCCGCACGAGGGTCTGCGAGGAACTCGACCTCGACCCCAAGCCCGACAAGATCCTCGCCGAGTGGACCGCCCGGCTCGACAAGGCTCATCGCGACTTCGCCGACGGCCTGGCCGCCAACCCCGCCGTACGCATCGAGCAGCAAGGAGGCCGCGACCGCATCATCCTCACAGGCCTCGACCGCCTGGACGAACCCGCCTCCCTGGTCGAGCTGAACAAGGAGATCGAGGCGCGAATGCCCGCCGTCGACCTTCCCGAGATCGTGCTGGAGGTCAACTCCTGGGTGCCCTACCTCGGCGACTTCACCCACGTCTCCGAGGCCAACTCCCGCATGGCCGACCTTGAGCTGTCCGTGGCCGCGGTCCTCACCTCCGAGGCCACCAACGTCGGCATCGAGCCGATCGTCCACGACGGCGTCGACGCGCTCAGCCGCGACCGGCTGTTCTGGGTCGAGCAGAACTACGTACGCGCCCAGACCCTCAGCGCGGCCAACGCCCGCCTGGTCGACTACCACATGCGCCTGCCCCTGGTACAGGCGTGGGGCGGCGGCGAGCTGGCCTCCGCCGACGGACTGCGCTTCATCACCCCGATCCGCACCCTCAACTCCGGACCGAACCCGAAATACTTCGGCACTCGCCGACGCGGGGTGACGTTCTACAACTTCCTCTCGGACCAGTTCAGCGGCCTGCACGGCATCCTGATCCCCGGCACCCAGCGCGACTCCTTCTACATCCTCGACGGCCTGCTGGAACAGGAGACCGCCCTGCGGCCCGTCGAGATCACCTCCGACACGCACGGCGCCAGCGAGATCGTCTTCGGGCTCTTTCGCCTCATGGGCTACCAGTTCTCCCCACGCCTGGCCGACGTCGGCAGCGCCACCCTCTACCGCGCCGACCCGGACGCCGACTACGGGCCGCTCAACCCGGTCACCCGCGACAAGATCAACCTCAAGCAGATCACCGCCCACTGGGACGAGATGCTCCGCCTTGCCGGCTCCCTGCACTCCGGCACCATCAAAGCCTCTGAGGCCCTGCGCGTCCTCGCCCCCGGCGGCAAGCCCACCCCGACCGGCAAGGCCGTCATGGAACTCGGCCGCCTGGACCGCAGCGCGTACCTGTCCTCGTACTTCACCGATGAGTTGCTCAGGCGCAGGGTCAACACCCAGCTCAACCGGCAGGAATCCCGCCACGAACTCGCCCGGAAGATCTTCCACGGCCAGAAGGGCGAACTGCGGCAGGCGTACAGGGAGGGACAGGAAGATCAGCTTGGGGCGCTGGGGCTGATGCTCAATGTCGTCGTTCTGTGGAACACGGTCTACTTCCAGAAGATCATCGCAGAGATGCGGGCTGAGGGCATCCACGTCCGTGACGAGGACCTCGCCCGCCTCTCACCGCTGAAGTTCGCGCACATCAACTTCCACGGCCGCTACAGCTTCGCTCTGCCCAACGAGGTCCAAGGCGGACAGCTCCGCTCCACCGCCAAGCCTGAGAGGACCGCCACCACGATCTAGGCGTCCCCGCCCGGCTCGCCCTGGCGCGCGCTCTGGGCGAGCCGGTAGCGGACCTTCTCGTGCGACAGACCCACCTGGCCGCCGATCTGCCGCAGCCCCCAACCCTCCGCTTTCGCCGCGGCCATCCCCTCGTCCAAGGCCGCGTCCGTCACCTCATCCAGCGCGGCCCGCAGCTGAACGAGCAGCCGCAGCCGGATCGCCGGAGCCAGTTCATCCAGACCGGCGCAGAACCGCGCCACATCCGACTTCAGGAAACCGATCGTCGGGTCATCGCTCACCCGCACACCCTGGCAGCACAGCTCACGACCCGTCAAAAATTTTGACAGCTACGCCGGTTTTCTGTTCCGTTCCAACCCGGACCCCACCACCTGCTGCTCACCAGCGACGGCCGATCAGTGCGGCACGGCAGGTGGGCGGACGTAGACGCGGCACGTGACAACTGCCGCCGCCGGATCGGCTCCGCCGGCAACATACCGGTGCCTCGTGGCACCCTTACAAGCGCCACTTTGTCTGAAAATCAGAAGAATTCGTGAAGAAATAACGGCTACTCTCCGCGGCAGTTGATTGTTTCCCGTGCACCGGGAGGATCTCCAGGGGGTGGAGAGTGACGGAGCGCAATCCAAGACTCATAGGCAGGGTGCTCACAGCCTTCGCATTGACGGCCTCGCTGTCGGCGGTCGCCAGCGGCACCGACGTGGCAGCGGCTGGAGCCGGCGTCTGTGCGCTCGGCGAGGGTGAGTTAACCATCGGCGACCTGCCCGCTGGCTCGTCTGTGGTCTTATGCAATGCCGTGGGACGGGTCGTGACGTACGACGGTACAGGTGTGACCGTGCCTGAACCTGGTATGGCTGTGAGCATCGACATGCTGACCACCGACGGCGAATCGCACGGGTTCACACTTGAGGTCGGCGACGACGGGAGGGTCTCCTACAACCTTGACGACGCCAATCCCGACTCGTCCACCGCCGGGTACGACAGACCCGATCCTCTGGCGAACACTGTCGACCCAGCGGTCGATGTGCCGGAGCAGGACGCGGTTGCCGACCCTTCCGACCCCTCCGATGGTGCCGAGGTAGCCGACACGGACGCTCTCAGGGCTCCTGGGGCATGCAGCGATGGCGCCTACAAGACGGCCGACCTCAAAGAGTACGGCACCTATAATTGGTACATCGGTGATGACGGGATGCCCGGGGGGCTTTCCCGGACCAACGCCAAGTGGGCTATCTATGACGCGATAGACAACATCACCGATAGCTACAACAACTGTGGATACGGTGACTCGGTCGGCGCGAAGGCGAACTTCCTGTCCGAGACCGGCCGCGAGGCGAGCATCAGCAAGACTGGCCGCTGCACCGGAAACGACGGCGTAAGCGTGTGGGACGCCGGGAACATCAAGGACAGCGCTGTCGCGACGACCTGCTCGTACTCATGGCCCATGCCCGGCGTCAAGAACGACTTGCGTGAAGCTGACGTCCGTTTCAACACATACGATTACGACTTCACCAACAAGCCGACCAGCAGTTGCTTGAACAAATACGACATCCGATCCGTCGCCACTCACGAAGCCGGCCACGTATTCGGTCTGAGCCATGTCGGCGATGGACACGAAAACCTCACCATGTTCACGGACTCGTTCCTCTGCACGACGAAGGCCCGAACGCTCGGCAAGGGAGACGTCCTCGGTCTTCGCAGCATCTACTAAGGAGGCCGTTGATGAGCTCGACCGGACTAGGCATGAGGGTGCTGCTGATCGCAGCCGTGGCGGCGTCCGCAGCCGCCTGCACATCAGGCGGTGACACGTCGGATGATTCGGCTTCGTGCGCCTACCGAGTCACCTACAAGGGCCGGACGTACCGAGACGTCGCGAACGCGGAGTTCACGGTCGGGAGCAAGCTCGGTACCGCCACCAAGCCGCCCTGCGACGACACTGGCAGCCAGAACGAAGACGCGGAGCCCGCAACAACGAAGACGGCCTACGTGGTGAACGGTGTCTCCCCCGAGCTGGCCATTGCCGTCGGCAGCGCACCCGACGACGCGATGCTCGTCGCCGTGTATTCGGACAACAAGCTCCCGCCCCAGGTGAGGAAACTGATCAAAGCTTCATGAAGCGGACAGCAGGCACCACCGCTCAGGTACCAGCGGCGCACCGGACCTGCGATGCGCCGTGGCGTGAAGGCCCTTGCGACGAGGCGGCGCAGTCGGGCATCGAGTTCCGGATGCAGCGATCTGCGAGCTGCTCGGCATCCCGGAGAACTTACGCCGAGACGCCGGGCCCCCCATGCCCACCGCCACGTCCAAGCCCCGAAGGCACGGCCGGACTCCAAGCTCGGTTGTCAGAGCCGGGGGTGGGAAGGTGCGGCCTGAACGTAGACGACTTCTGGGCCGTCATCGAAACGGCGCGCACCGATGCGACCGCCTCCGGCGATCCGGACCGCGCGTTCGCGCCGGCTCTCGTCAAACGCCTCGCGGCGACATCGGAGCAGACGGTTCTCGAATAGCAGCTGTGCTTCGATTCGCGAGGGGCGAGTGCTGATGGGGGATTTCAACGCCGACGCGAGTGCCTCGTTGCTTCGCAACCAGCAGTTCAACTTCTACTGGGCGGGACAGACCCTCTCGGCTTTCGGTAACGCGTTCGGCACCCTCGCGTTGCCGCTCCTGGTCCTTGATCTCACCGGTTCGCTTGTGCAGATGGGGCTCGTCTCCATGATCTACGGCGTACTTCGCCTGGTCGCAGGCGTCGTCGTCGGACCGGTCATCGACCGAGTAGACCGGACACGATTAATGATCTGGTGCGACCTCGGAAGACTTGTCACCTACGGGTCGGTCCCTGTGGTGTGGTGGGTGGAACCGCAGCTGTGGCTGATCTATGTGTGCGCAGCCGTGGGTGCCGGGCTGGGGCTGACTTTCCAGGTGGCCCATGTTTCGATGGTGCAGGAGCTGGTCCCCGCGGAACAGATCGTCGACGCCAATGGCCGGCTGGAGGCCTCGAACTCGTTCTCCTATCTGGTGGGTCCGATCGCCGCTGGATCTCTGTCGGCGGTGGCCGGCCCAGACATTGCGGTCGGCATCGACGCTCTCACCTTCGCCGGCTCAGCACTCAGCGTCTGGTTGCTGCGGTCGATTTCCTTGCAAGTGAGCGACCCGAACGCCGACCCCTACGCAACTCGCTCCGACGGTTGGCTGGCCACATTCAGAGCCGGCGTCGCGTTCTTGTGGAGCAATCAGGCCCTGCGTTGGCTGACAGTCCTGCTGACCCTGTTCACCTTCGTGACCGTGTCGGCCGATGACCTTTTGGTGTACTGGCTCCGAGATTCACTGCACAGCAAGTCGTGGGTGACTGGGTTGGTCTTCGCGGCCGCGGCGCTCGGATCACTCATCGCAGCCATGGCTGCTGGGCCGCTGTACCGTCGTTTCGGGTTCGTGAGATGTTGGTTCGGTGGGTTCTTTCTTGTCGCGGTGTCAGTGGGCCTGCTCCCCCTGACGGCTGACGCGATGTCCGTCGCCGTCGTCGGCTTCTTGTTCGGCCTGGGAAGCACCCTGGGTGGAATCTGCTCGATGAGCCTGCGTCAACAGATCACCCCTCCTCGGATCACTGGTCGGGTCACCGGGGCATTCTGGACGATCACCACGTCGTTGGCCCCGGTGGGTGCCGTTGCCATGACCAGCGCATGTGCGCAGTGGAGCGTCAAAGCAGTGCTCCTGCCAGTCGGCGGTGTCCTTGTGCTTCTGCTGTTCCTCGGATCTCTGACCCCGCTTGCACGACCGGCCGTACCGGAGGAGGCAGTGGCATGAGGGCGTAAGAGTTGATCGCGGAGATGTCGGCCCGTATAGCTCGCCACGCGGAACAGCGAAGTACGGCAGGACGCAATTGATCAACCGGCGTACCGCTGTCACTTCTTCCCCGGGCCCGGTTGGGAGGGGGTCCGTGCGCTGTTCGAGACCTGGCGGCCTGCACGGGCGGACCCCCACGGCTCTCGAACAGAGCAGGCCATCAAGCCCATGATGGATCTCGGGCTGAGGCTGATTGTCGAAGACGAGGGCCGTCCCATGGCGCTCTTCGGAGAGTGCATCGTCCGTCTCGACGGCAACACCGTCCGCGAGTGCGCTGCTGACTCAACGAAGCCGCCGACCACAAAGCACAAGCTGAGAGGTCGTCCTTCTTCTGGACCTCCGCATCTGACGTACGGTCTTCGCTGCCGGACATGAGATGGCGGCTTGCACCGAAGTCTCGATCGGGAGAGGTGCTCATGCGCATGGCGATCGGCCTGGAACAATATCTGGTGGCACTGGCCGAGGAGGAGGCGCCCGCCGAGGACGTCGCGCCGCAGAGGGAGCCGGTGGGCTCGCGCCGGCGGTGCCTCACCTCCAGGACGCGGCTGGAACCGAGGTGCTGTCGGTGCACTGCCAGACGTTGATGGTTGCCGCTGTGGAGACGGGGTGCCGATGGCCCGGGTCCCGGCGGGCAGTGGTGGTGCCGGGTTGGGGCCGTGCCTCCGCCTACCCTGCGGGGGGCGGAAGGGCCAGCATCTAAGAAGCCACTACGGTGAGCGCTGAACGCCCTCGGCCTGTGCTTCGGCGAGGGCGCCTTCCGGGCGCGCTCCGGGAACTTCGTGACGCGCGCGCCGGTGTAGCACACCATCGGTCCGCAGGGCCCGCGGCCGGTCGAGGACCGGCTCGCCTCGTCGGACCATAGGGTCCACAACGTCGACCTGCGCGGCGGCCGGGCACGGCCCGCCGTAGCCGAGTGGCTGGAGGACCGCTGGTTCGTCCGGAGCCTCCGAGCCGCGCGTGACGGACCGCCTCCACCTGACTCCGTCGGTGCTCGCCCCGGAGTACGACTGCCTGGTGTACGGGGCCCGCTCGACGCTTCGACTCCGCTGCGCTGAGCCGTGGGGAACGAAGGGCACCCGAGTGCGCTGACCTGCGATGGACGCGTCTTCACCCCAAGGCTCTGCCGCCCTGGAGGGGATCACGGGCGACCATCCGACACCGTACCCTGCGCCCGATGCCGAGCTGGTGCCCGCGTGGCCCGGCAGCCGTTCGTCTGCGCCGCCGCGCGCCAGCCCGCTTTCACATCGCGTAGAGCGCCTGATGCATGGCATAAGAAAATTCATCGTCGCCGCTGATAATACGGATGACCTTTTCGCGGTGGCCCAGGTATTGCTCCTCCTGGTCGGCGTCGAGCGTGACGGCTGTGCTGGTCCCTCCGGGCACCGCATGGCGAATTGTCGCGAGCAGCCGCGGGGGAGCGGGAAGCAGACGACTTGCAGGACGCGGCGGAAGCGGTCTACCAAGTCCGCTCCATCGCTGATCTCTCGCAGCGCCTCGGTCAGCTGGGCCGGCGGATCGCGCCACTCGTCGAGCTCCGCCTGGCGCAGCATCATGTAACAGGCTTCGAGATGACCGACGTGTCGTTCGCCATCCACGGCGTACAGCCTCGTCAAGGGCTGCCCGGATGAGCCCTCGAGCCGGTAGCCGTTTTCCTCGTCCGCCATGGCATCCGGTGTCTGGGCGTGGAACCGTACGGGGAGCATGTATTGCAGATCCTGGCAGCTCTCGTAGGCGACTTTGACGGTCGCTGCCTGTGTACCTGTCAGTTCGGTCCCGTATCCGTAGTGAAGGGAACACAGGAGAGATTGTTCGAGGGTGACGAAGTTCGCAGCGAGAATTGGATCATCCGGAATCAGTAGGTGCACGGCGTATCCATCGGTGTCGGCTGGGACATCATGACGCAGCTCTTCGCTAAGCCGTTTCGAAAAGGAAGGTCAGCAGACGGAACCCCTGGGATTCGGCAGCCAGGACGCGCACGCGCCTGGTGCCGTTGTTCACGTGCCGCAGTGAGCAGACACGTCCGTTGAGATCGGCATCGGCCCTGGGGAGGCACCGCAGTCGGGGATCGCCGGCCAAGTCCGCGTAGAGGCGGCGTACGGCCGCATTATCGCGATACCGGAAGGACAGCAGACGGCACTCCTCCAGGAGGTAGGGGGCCCAGTCCTCCTCCCAGTCGACGAGCACTGTGCCTCGTGCGTGGTCGGAGAACAGTGACCAGCGCCAGAAGTTCGAAGGAGCCACTTCGCCGCCGAACATCGCTACGAAGGCCGCATTGTGCGCCACGAGCTGTCCGTCCGGAGCCAGGACGCACATCATTTCCCGCTGGCCGTCGACGGCGCGCTGCCAATGCGGAGAGGGTCCGCCGACCGCTGGTGGCGGCTCCGAACCGAACAGATCGAGGTGGGCCACGCGCCTGTCGTGCGAACTGAAGCGAAGTGTTTCCGCGATACGCAGGAACAGCTCGGGAGACGGACGCAGCCTGCCGCTCTCCACCTTCTGGTAGACGCCGGCGCCGGACCCCAGGGCCTCATCGACATCGGGTTGTCGCAGCTTTGCAGATTCCTGCCCGGTCCGACTGCCAACGCGCGGGTCAAGCCCCACGTCCTGCCGCGACCGCCTCTCGCGGTACTGCCTCATCAACCGCTGGTATTCGCGGGATGTTCCGCGCCTCACAGCCCTCCCCCTGCCCCTGAGTGAGCCACCCCCCTAACTCGCACGATCCGTGCACGCGGCTCTGGTCCGTCACATCTGCGCCACTCGGCGTGAACGATGCTCGGCATCCAACCATGCATCCGATCGGTTTCAACAGCCACCCCCTCATGGGTTCCACTCCGGGTCGCCCTCGCTAGGACGTGAATAGGACATCCTCACGGGCGGTTGGCGTGTAATCGCCTACCGATCGCGCATACGGATCGACCGTGAATGCAACGTGCCGCTACGCCAGTCCTGCTCCCAAGAACAGGTACACAGTCGGTATCTGGTGAAGCATCAGCCAGAGGCTGAGAGCTCCGAGGGCTTCCCGACCTGGAAACAACGATGCGACAACATCGTCTTTCTATGCTCTCTGCGCCCCTCCTTGCGGTCGGTATTCATGCGTGATGCGTCCAGAAAGCACGCTTTCTGGACGTCAAATCAGGGCCGGCGGCCTGGATGCTCATCGGGCGTGCCGGTTACGTCCTGCGCCAGGGACGTACTGCGACCAGAGCTATCCGAATGTGCCCATGTGGTCCTGGTTGGTGGCAAGCTTCGCCGCGGCCTTCACCACCGGCACCTGCGGGGTGAGCCAGGCCAGGACGATCCATGCGTCGACGACGGCCTGCAGCGGCCCTACTCGCGGCGGTTTGTCATCCATCAGGTTCGCCGCCACGTCAAGGATTTCCGCGCGAGTGGCTGTACCGCGGGCTTGGGCAGGTTGCCGCACGGTCACCTCCGTCTCTCGATCCGGGCGGAGGCTTTCGTGATCCCGACCATGGAGCCGCACCTCGTGTACTCCGCGCAATGCGCGGCGCCCCAGGCCGGCCGCAAGCGCAGCGACGGTAGCCGCACAATCACTGCGCCCACTCATGCGGCCATTGATTTAGCTCACTCTGCGTGGAAGGGTCGTTGCAATCAGACCAGTCTTACGGTCGGTTATATAGCCATCGCCGGGTGGGGGCCGTGCGATCCCGTGCTATGTGCCGACTCCGCGCGTTCTGGGACCGGCTCCGTACCTCCTCGGGGGATGCCGCGGTCTTCGAGGGCTGCGGATGGACTCCCGCGGCCTGCCGCAGACGCCGACCACGAAGCGGCCGCACAGCGTGCGAGGGAGTCCGCGGGCAAGGTGACAACTACACATGGCGACGCGGCCGGCACAGGCTTGTCCGGCCGGCGCCCACCAGTGGATACCCCCGGCCGTGCCGAAAGGGGATCCGGTGGGCGTCCCGGTACCGCGAGCGGGGCGGTCGTGCCCGCGAGTGAACTGAGACGAACACGGGGAACGACGATGAACATCAATGAGTCGTTGCAGCTGCACCTGCAACGGTTGCGGCGAGACGGACGACCGCCGGTCAGACAGGCCGAGTTCGGTCGGCCCGCAGGGACGGGAACGGGGCGCCGTCCCTCCCGCACCGCGTCACGCGGTGGCGACCTGCACGGTCGTGCAGCAGGCCGAGCCCCCGCTTGCTTCTCCTCGCGGGGCGGCGATGTCTGACCCTGTGTGCCTGCTCGGGGCAGGTAGCTCCCATGCGGCGGAGGAAGAGTTCCGCCTGGCGCAGATCGCCGTGTCCCACCCTGTGGTGCTTGTCGACGCCGTGGCCCCCCAGTGGGCACGCCCGTACCTGGCGCATCACCTAGTGGCCGATCCCGCGGATCCCGTCGCCACTCTCGAAGCCGTGCAGGGCTACTGGTCTCGCCATGAACTTCGGGGCGCGCTCACCTATATGCCTGAGCACCGCGGGATCACGGCCCGGATCGCTGGACTGCTTCGGACTCCCACCCCCGGTGCGGATTCCTTGGACCGCTGCAGTGACCTCGGTGATCTCAGAAGAGTGCTGGCAGAGCACAGGGTGCCGCAGCCCCGGTGGCTGGAGGCGTTCGATGCTCCATCGGCCGCTGCACATGCCGAGTCACTCGGACATCCCGTCCTGGTCCGACCGTCCGGCACGAAGCGCGTGATCGCTGTCCAGGCGAGTGACGGCGGTGAAGCTGCCGCTGCGTATGAGCGGGTCACCCGACCTCTTGCCGGACGCCCCGCCGACTGGCGGGGGAGTGCAGTGGTCGAGGAACTCCGGGACGGGAAGCAGATCTCCGCTGAAACGGTTGTCCTGGACGACGAAGACATTCGGATCGCCGCGATCACGAGAACGGTTGCGGGGCCGCTCCCGGCCCGTCAGGCCGTACGCCACTGCGTTTTCGCGCATGACACCCTCCTGCACCATCCGGTGATCCGGCAGGTTGTCTCCCGGACCGTACGGGCACTCGGCATTACGCTGGGCGTCCTCAGCGTCCGTATGAGACTCACCCCCAGAGGGCCCCGCGTCCTCGACGTGGCCGGCCACATCGCCGACGACCTGATCCCGCTCCTGGTCAAGCGGGCCACGGGCATCGATCTGCCGAGTGCCGCGGCAGACCTCGCCACCGGCCGCACCCCGTCTCTCGCTGCGACCCGACAGCGCGCAGCGGCCATACAGTTCCTCTATCCGTCCGCAACAGGCTCCCTACGGCGTTTGACCGTTCACCCGCACGCAGACCGCCACCCGCATCTCGACCGGATCGCTCTCACCCGGCACCCCGGCGACCACGTGACCTCCGCTTCCCAGGCCACGCCGGACGACCGCATCGCCCACATCGTGGCCCTCGGCCCCGACAGCCCGGCCTGTCACAGCGCACTCGATCAGATCGCTCAATACATCCACGCGGACATCATGCCAACGCCCGGCGAGCCACCCCGCGCGGACAGGGAACGCCATCTGTATGCCTGGGCGGCCGACTGCCGCCGCTAGTCACCGACTCCGCGCTCTCGGGGCGGCGCCATGGTCCGGCGGTTACTCCTGCGGAAAGGGCGGGAATAATTTTCGATCCATCGGGGGCCGAGTGCCTCATTTGGTGTCACTCAAGGGGTTGTTGTGGTGCGTCAGGCGTCTCTAAGAGTTGTCCCGTAACTGCTGGTCACAGTGAGCCGTTGGCGCCGGTCGACGTCAGCCGAAGAGGAGGTCGACGTCCTTCTCGATGCAGAGCTGCAGGACGACCACGAACTGGCGGGCGTCGTCGAGGTGCCGCTGGAGGAGGATGCTTCCCTCTTGAGGTTGGTCGGCGATCTCCTGCAGGCGGGGCAGGATCGCCGCGCACTGGACCGGCGTGAGGTCCGGGCCGTCGTCGTCGGGATGATTGAGGAGTGGTGCCAGGGTGGTGGAGACGTCTCTCCAGGAGCGCTGTCCACCGAAGCCGTCCATCTCGTTTAGTTCGAACCCCTCGGCCTGCGCCAGCCACCGCCGGAACACTCCAAAGCCGGTGTAGGACCAGGACACGTCCGGGCTGCTGGTGTCGTCGTCTCCGACGCTTCTCCGGGGCTTCGCGGGTGTGCGGATGGAGTTTCCGCAGCTCAGGAGCTGTCCGCAAGACTCTAACTCATGCAACACATGTGGTGCAGGGGTCCTAGCCCGCCCCTCACCCCCTGGGCTGCCCCAGGGAAGACGCTGAGAACGGTCCGGCCGATCACGCGACGCGCGATCGGCCGGACCGATGGACGTGTCAGCAGGCGTCAGATCGGATCGCAGGAGACGTATTTGAGTTCGAGCGTCTCGTCGACCTGGCCGGTTTCACCTGCAGCCAGATCCTGCGCGGACCAGGAGGTAGGACGCGCGCCGGTGAGCTGGAACTTCTTCTCGGTACCGTTCTGTGCGTTCACGTACACCAGCACGATGTCTTGGGCACCGTCTTCGGTCTTGGTCGGATTGCGGGAGTCCAGGATCCACTGGGTGAACTTCTCGCTCTTGTCCATGGCACGCGTGAGCGTCACGTCTCCGAAGAACTTCGGCGCCCCCAGAACCAGATCGGGAACCGGCTTCCCGTCAGGCGAGTTCTGCACCAGCTCGACGTACTCCTGGTCGAGCGTCACACCGGAGACGCTCTTCAGCGTCTCCACCCGGCGCCCTGCCATGTACCGGCCGGGCGCCGGGTGATCGGTCAGTTGGCGTGACGGTTCAGCTGGGCCATCAGTTCGCGGTTGGCGCCGCGGGCGGCGGCAAGCTCGTCGCCCTGGTCCTGGAGCTTGAGTTCCAGGTCGACCACCTGCTGTTCGAGGGTGGTAATCCGGGCCTTGAGCTGCTCGTTGTCCTCGGTGCCACCGATGCCGGACTCGCGCCAGACGTGCTCGCCCAAGACCTCGCTGAGCCGCGCTTCGAGGCGGCGGGCGTGGGCGGCGAGTCGGGCGGTGCGGGCGTCGGCGGCGAGCAGGTCGGCCTGGAGGGAGGCCCGGCTGACGGCCGGGCCGCGGCCCCCGGGGGCGGTGGGCGGTTCGGCGGCCTGCGCGTGGACCCGGCCGAGCAGGTCGCGGTGGCGGTAGAGGAAGGTGCGGTCGACGCCGGCGCGGCGGGCGATCGCGGTGACGCTGGTCTCGGAGCCGTCCTTGGCGGCCTGGGCCAGCGCGGTGAGCACGCGCTGGCGGCGCCGGCCGGTGTCGGCCCGGCGGCCTTCGACCATCGCCTGAACGGTGGGGTCGGGTGCGGTCATGCGGAGCGCTCCACTCGGAGGTCGGGCAGGGGCTGGCGGATGCGGGGCATGCCGAGGAAGGTCTGCCGCATCTGGCGGACCACCGCGGAGGCCCGCTGGACCTCGGCGCGTTCGGCTTCGGTGAGCGTGCCGATGTCCTCGGTGACGCGCTGGATCAGGCGGCGGATGCGGGTGATCTCCGCATCCGAGGGCGTGGCCTCGGCGCGGGCCCAGTCGTCGGCTTCGGCCATCGATCTCAGCTTCTCCCGCTGGCGGAGCAGGTCATCCAGGTAGGTGCGTAGGTCGGGCAGGTAGGAGACGTCGGTGGAGAAGTGGTCGCAGCCCACGCAGCGGAAGCGGAGCGGGCAGGCACCCCCGCCGGCGGCGACGTTGGTGGGTTCGGAGCAGGTGCCGAAGGGGACCACCACGGCGCCGATGGCCCGTCGGGCGCGTTCGGCGTCAAGCACGCTGGTGACCGCGCCCCAGATGCGCGTGCCGTGGCGGTCGAACTGGAGTTGGGTGACGCGCTCGACCGCTTCGCGCAGGCGTACTTCCTTGACCCGGTAGTACGCCCTGGTGGTCTGGTAGTTCTCGTGGTCCATGAGCTCGGCCAGGACGTCGACGGGGACGCCGGCGTCCGCGTGGCGCTGGGCGAAGGAGTGCCGGTAGGCGTAGGGGAAGATCTTCTCCTTGTCGAAGACGGTGCCGTCGTCGAGGACGAAGTCCGGCAGCGACTCGACCCACTCGCGGTGCATGCCGCTGAGGTGGTTGGAGTCGATCGAGCGGTCCCCGCGCAGGTTCAGCTGCGGCGAGGGCAGCAGGACCAGCTGGGACGGCGGCCGGTCGGGGAAGCGTTCACGTACGCGTTTCTGCTGAGCGATGATCAGCTCGGCCGTCGGCTCGTGGATGGGTAGTTGCCGCCCGATCCGCTGCTCCTTCCAGTTGTTGTAGAGCAGCACCGGCTTGTTCTGACTGTCGCGGGTGAGACAGTTCAGCTCCAGGCGGCAGATCTCCTCGGGGCGACGGCCGGTGTCCATCAGCAGCTCGACGCTCAGCCGCATCTCGTAGCAGGTCATCGCCTCGAAGGCGTCCAGATGGGTGCCGAGATGGCGCATTACTTCGGCCGGCAGGTCTTGGCTCTCTTCCGAGGGCTCCGGCGCCTTGGGGATGTCCGTGCGGCTGATGACGAAGTCGTCCGGCAGGCCGGCCAGCGGGCCCTCGGGGCGGGTCAGGCCCATGGCCCGGGCCTGCTTGAGCACGTTGCGGGCCTTGCTGACGTAGGCGATCCGGGTGCGGGTGGTCATCTGTCCGTTGGCTTCGAGGAACGACATCCTGTTCAGGAAGTTCTCGATGTCGGCGCGGGCCAGCGCGGCCTTGTCCCTGCCGCGGTCGGGCCGGGCCCGAAGGGTGTCGGAGAGCCTGGCCAGACCGTGGAGATGTTGCTGTGCGTGCGAGGCGGTGCTCTTGGAGCGGACCTTGGAGAGGTAGTCGCGGGCCCACCGTTTGGCGCTCTCCCGCAGCCAGGGCTGATGGATCGTCGTGAAGACGAGGTTGCCGCGGTGGCCGAAGGCGACCAGGTCCCAGGTGTCCTTGGCGTACTCGCCCTCGGGTGTCTTGACCGCACGGATCGCGTAGATCCGTGTTCGGTTCAGAAGGATCAGGGCCTCGCTGTTCGCGGCCGGATCGGGGACGTCTTCGAGGCGCGAGGCGAGCGAGGGGCGAATGGTCCGGTCGATGAGCGCGCGGAAGTTGGCGACCTCGGTACGGCCGCCACGGTGGCAGCGGTGCTGAAGGCCGAACAGCAGCTGGGCGACGACGAGATCGGGCAGGCCCCTGAAGCTGACCTCGGTGGCGAACGCGGCCGACGGCGCGGTGCGCAACCACGCCTCCTCGTCGAAGTCGTCCTCCTCCCGCAGAACCCAGAGTCGCTTCTCGTGGGTGTGGCACAGCCGGACGTCACCGGCGCTGACTGCCCGGCGGTTGCAGGCGAGCACGGCGCAGTCTCCGAGACTGAGCAGGCCCTTGACGGCCGGGTCGGCGAGGAATTCTTCAAGGGTGCCACCGTGCTTCTGCAGCTGCCACCAGTGCGAGCGGCATACGGGCCGGCCGCCCGAGTCGGTCCATGGCCGCTCGCAGCCGGTCACCCGGCAGTCGCCCGTCGGCAGATGCCGATACGGCGCGGTGCGCGGGATCTTGACGAACTCCCCTTGCGGCATCCCGGACGCACGGCGGCGTGTGCTGCACGTGGCGCACAGCTGCAATCCCTTCACCGGGGAGAGGCAGCCCGGCACCGGACAGCGCCGGCCGCCCAGAGTGGGGTGGCCGATCGGCGGGTCCAGGACCCGCCGATCGGCGTTCCAGCCCGCGCCCTCCAGGAAGTCGGGTTCGATCATCGACCAGAGGAAGGCGGCCTGCTCGGAATCGGACGCCCCGTGTTGAGGAACCGGGGCGGTGATGATCGGCGTGAGGCGGCTCGTCACCGGACACCGCCGGTGAACTCGCGCGGCGACGGAACCGCATCGACCGCGTCCCTCAGCCGGTCGGGGGCCGGTGTCAGGTACGGCTCCGCGCTGGACAGCTGTGAGTGGTCGAGCAGCCCAGCGATCTCGTCCTGGCCAGCGCCCGCGTCCGCAAAGTTGCTGCCCGCCGCGCGACGTAGCATCCGCGGCGTGATGTTCCTGCTCAACCCAGCCCGCTTCGAAAGGCGGCCGAGGAGTTCTCCGATGCTGTCCGCGGTCATCGGGGCGCCCAGCGGCTCGGCGAACAGGTTCACCAGCACGAAGTCGCTGTCCGGTCCGTGCGGCAGCGCCATCCGCTCCAGCACGTACTGGTCGTAGGCGAGCACGACCAGATGGTCGACAGGCTTCCACCGCCCCGGTGCTGCGGTCGGCTGCCGCTTCGCCCAGGCCCCGTTCGGATTGTCCCGCCGCAGCGTGTGCAGGTGGGAGCCCTTCTTCGGGCAGCCCAGCGCCGAGGAGTCCGGCATGAAGTGCATGTCCTCGCGGCGCAGGCCCGCAGCGCCTCCCGGTCGCAGTCCCGCCCGGCCCAGCAGCAGGACGATGAACCGGTCCCTGGCATTCCGGCAGGCCAAGAACAAGTCCACGATCTCGCGGTCCTCGGCCCGCTCGCCCTTCTTGCGCGGGACCTGCACCCGGTGCCGGGGCCGCATCCGGTAGCCCGTCAGGTCCTCCCCCCGAGCCTGCTCCGGCAGGTCCCAGTTCTCCGCCACCTCGTAGAGCTGGGCCATCACGGCCGGGGGAACCGCCTTCGCCGTGATGCCGTGCAGCAGGAACTGCCGCACCCCGGCGAGCACGTTCTGAATCCGGGCCGGCTCCCGCACGGGCTCCGCCCCCGGCCCCGGATACACCAACCCGCTCCCGGCCGGTCGCGCGATACCTGTGACCTGCCGCGTACCGAACTTCAGCCAGACGACGAACAGCCCCAGCTCCTCGGCCGCCACCCGCCAGTCGCGGCCCGTCCGTATGCACCAGCGCAGGTACAGCGCGATGTGCCCGGCGTACGTACGGGTCGTCAGCTCAGCCTGGTCCTTGCCGAACCGCACGTGCCGCAAGAACGCGTCGGCCGCAGGAACCACGGCGAGGTTTTCGTCCAGCACGGTCCAGTACCGGACGCCGGACGGGAGTTGAACAGGAAAGGCCCTCACGGGTCTCCTCCATCTCTATGTGCAACGTGTCGCAACGATCACGACAGCCCCAGAGATGTTAGAGAAAAGCCCAGGTCACGCAGCTAGTGCAGCGTCACGCCACACTCGTAGAAGCCCAGGAGAACTGGGAACAGAACAAGCCCCACGTGTCCTCCTCGTTGACCGAGCCCACAGGATCGGCCTGAGGGAAGGGCGACGGCAACTGCAATGATCTCGCTGTGGCTGGTGTGATCACGGCGTCGGAGCCGTCCTGGATAGCCCCGTTCACCGGGCTGAGCCCGCGTCAGTTCGGGAAGCTGATCACCGCGCTGCGGCGCGAGGGTGCGGACCCGGTGCGCAAGGGCCGACCGTGGAGCCTGCCGCTGGAGGACCGTGTGCTGCTGGTCGCCGCCTACTGGCGGACCAACCTGACGCTGCGCCAACTGGCCCCGCTGTTCGAGGTGTCGAAGTCGGCCGCCGACCGCATCATCGACCACCTCGGACCTGCGCTCGCCCTCCAGCAACGCAGGCGGTTCCGCAAGGACGCCGTGCTGATCGTGGACGGCACCCTGGTCCCCACCCGCGATCACCAGGTCGCCGAGCAGTCGAAGAACTACCGCTACTCGACCAACCACCAGGTCGTCATCGACGCCGACACCCGGCTCGTCGTCGCCGTCGGACGCCCGTTGCCCGGCAACCGCAACGACTGCAAGGCGTGGGAACTGTCCGGCGCGAAGGACGCCGTCGGCAAGACAACGGTCATCGCGGACGGCGGCTACCGCGGCACCGGCCTGGTCATCCCGCACCGCCGGGAACCCGGCCAGGCCGAACTCCCTGACTGGAAAGAGGAACACAACACCTCCCACCGCAAAGTCCGCGCCCGCGTCGAGCACGCTTTCGCCCGCATGAAGACCTGGAAGATCCTCCGCGACTGCCGCCTCAAGGGCGACGCCGTCCATCACGCCATGCTCGGCATCGCCCGCCTGCACAACCTCACCCTGGCCGGGTAACGGAGATACGGCAGGTCATCCAGCACGTCAAAGATCATTTACGGGACAGCGCTTAGGCTCTTCTCGGGCGGCCTGGCGACGGGCTACTATTAGGGGGAATTCGTGCAACTTATGCGTGCCGCATCGTTGGGGATCGAGGAGACGGACTGGGAAATCTTGCAGCTCCTCTACTGCGGCCTGGTTGACGCTGCGATTGCAAGGAAACTGGGCATCGGGCATCGCACCGTACAGCGAAGAATTCGCAATCTCATGTCCAATCTTGAAGTAAAAGGGCGCGTGGCGTTAGGGGCGAAAGCTCAAGAACTCGGCCTCCTTTCAGACTCGGTGGATGACCACTACTCGTACAGCGAAGGCGACGGGAGCCAGGCGGAACCCTGACAGTGGCCAAGGTTCGCTTTGCAAGATCGGAAAGGACAGCGCCCCCAGCCCCCGCATACGAGTGCCTCTGCCTCCAAGCCGGCCGCCGTACCTCGACGTTCGTCTCCCCCCAGACAACGCCGGGGTGCGGCGGTCTTGTCGGTCCCGACCGCCGACGATCGAACGGACACGGACCGCGCTGCCGGCGGTGGTGCGCCGGCCGGAGGCGGTCACGAGCGACGCAGGAGTGGCGTCGCGCCGATTGCGGCAGCGAGTACCAGCGGCAGCGAGTCTCGGATGAGGACCGCCGCCCGTGCCTACATCAATCTGCCTCTCAGGGCGCGGTCGAGCGCCGCCCTTCCCGCGGGTCCCCATGCCGGTTTGCCGCCCGGAAGGCCCCGGTCTCCGTTCTGGCCCATGAGCATGAGGAAGAGGCTTCTCAGAACGGCCAGCCCGCGGGCGCGCCGGATCGTCGCCTCGTCCGCACGCGCGTATGCGTCGAAGAACCGTGAGGCGGCGCCCATGGGAAGGACCACCCATGCGGCCGCGAGGTCCCACGCCGGATCGCCGGCGAACATGTCACCGAAGTCGATCACGCCCGAGAGCGTCCCGTCCGAGACGACGACGTTCGCGGGATGGAGGTCGCCGTGCACCCATACCTGCGGGCCCTGCCACTCGGGCGCGGCGACGGCGTCGTCCCAGACGGCCCGCACCTTGTCGGCGATGTCGTCGGGGACAACGGCGTGGAAGAAGTGGTCGAAGCCGTCCGTGCACTTCTTGGGGTGGACGCCGCGGTCCTCACTGACCGGCGCGTCGGCGGGCGCCTCCACGTGGAGCGCCCTGAGGAAGCCCGCCAGGGTGTCGGCCGCGTGGTCGCCTCGGCTGATCGAGGTGCGGTCCAGTGGCTCGCCGGGGACCCAGGTCATGATGGTCCAGGGCTTCGGGAAGCGCGCGGACGGTTCACCTGTCCGTACCGGGACCGGGACCGGGAGCGGCAGGCGCGGGGCCAGGACGGGCAGCCACCGGCGCTCCTTGCGCTGGAGATCCGGGGCACGTTCTGTACGCGGCATGCGCACGGCCAACTCGTCCCCAAGGCGCCACTGCTGGTTGTCCCACCCGCCCGCCACCTCGTGGATGACCAGCCGTGCAAGATCCGGATGCTGCTCCCGCAGCAGGTCGCGGACCAGGTCTGCGGTGATGTCGCTCTCGGAGTCGGTCATACGAAGCCACACTAATGGGGCAGACGCCGACTCCGGCGACGCTCGTGCTCCGCGCCTGGCTGGTGCTCTGACCGGGAAGGTTCGCCAGGGCGGCCATTCCGGACGGTTGGATGTCGGCTCGGACATCTTGGGTGGTGCGGTGGCTGAGCCCGTCCGTGTGCGCAGACCGGCCGACCAGGAGGGGCCGGAAACCGCGGCGGATCGTGTGCCGGGGCAGCACCAGTTGCGTGCGGCACCGGTGCGCGAATCCGACCGCTACGCTGCCGCGTCGCGTTCGATCCAGTGCAGGACGCCGCGGGCACGCTATTCGCCTTCCTTGGCAGGGATCAGGGAGAGGAGGTTCAAAACGAGCCCGGGCTATTGACGGGCGGTATCGGGGCCTTGAACCTCGGTGCTCACTTGGTCACACTCTGGACGCCACTTCGCGAGAGCGCGAGGTCAGCCGCCGTGACGCCATGGCCTTGGACGCTAGCTCCTGCGTGGGGAGCTGTCCGGACTCTTGATACGGTCGGCGGTCAGATGGTCACCGACGGTTCGGATGAATCCGTCACGGGGGTAAAGGGGACGTACACGGCATGCGCGTTCGGGCAGTGGCGGGAGCGTTGGTGCTGGCCGCGGTATCGCTGGCGGGCTGTAGCGACCAGGCAGACGGCGGCCGCAGGGACAGCAACGGCAATCCTCTGAACCCCTTTCACCGAGCGGAGAAACTCGCCGAACTGAGAGTGCCTCCTGCCTACGACGCGGGCGGGGGATGGGACACGGCACTCGGCGGCGTGCCGAAGCAGGTGGCCAACGCACCCGTGGTGGCGGTGCCGGGCGCCGGTGGGGTTGCCAGCGTTCAGGGGGCTGCAAACGGCTACACCACCATCGTGCGGGCCGCTGACACAGGGCGGATCAAGTGGTCTTCAGCGCCATGGGACATACCCGCGCCCAGCGACACCGAGTTGTCGCACACGCCAGGTGTGACAGTCGTTGATCAGGACGGCCGCGAGTACATCGTCACCTTCGCCCAAGGCGTGCGGGGGAAGGACGCGTTGCACGAAGGCACCGCGGTGGTCAGTCTGGCGGTGTACGCGGCTGACGGGCAGGGCGCGTCGGTGAAGCCGCTGCGGGAGATCGATCTGCCGGTAAAGGGGCAGCCCACGGTGCGGGTCTCTCCGTATGGTGGCCGGGTGCTGGTCGGCCTGGGCGGTGTGATCGACTCGGGCGTGTACCCAGCGCGTTCGTTTGCGGTGGATGTGGTGACGGGTCAGAGCACCGCCTACGACCACCCCGAGGACCTGCTGTCTGCGTGCGGTCAGGCCGACTGTGCGGGGAGTCGTGTCATCGCGGCCACCCCGGACGGCCCCTTGGTCGGTGTGGACAACGGTGGCTTCGGCCTGGCTGGCCACTGGTTCAGTGACGCCGCACGCCCGAGCGGTACCGAGCGGACCGGCGACCTCGCTCCCTTTAACGGGCTGGCCTATGGTGTCATCGACGGCCACGTGCTTGCCGGCTGGCAGACTCCGGACAAGGAGGACGGCGCTGCCGCCGATCCGGTGTGGTCGGTGCACGATCTGGGCACAGGACGTCTTCAGGCATCCATGACCTGCGGCTACGACCTGAACAACGACATCAATGCGGGCAACTACGGATCGAACCGTGAGTACGGCGTGGTCGCCTCGCCCGACGGCCGCTACCTCGCCGCCGGGCCCGTCGTCTTCGATCTGCAGCGCAAGAAGGGCATCTGTCTGGCCAAGAGCGGTGACCGAAAAGACATCATGGTCGTCTCGATCCGCGACGACGGAACCGCGTACGGAGCGGTCCGGCAGGACTCGACTGCCGAAGGCACTGAAACCGCCGCCGTGCAGGTAGATCTCGACGAGGGCTCGGATACTGCGAAGGTCCTCGGCCACGGCACCGTCGTGCCACTCGTGGCCAACGTGAAGGGCGCGGGACTCTTCCTGAGCCGGAACGACAATGGGGCCCTGCGCGTCTCCCTGCGTCGCGAGCGCTGACGTCCACCGCCACACACCCACTGCTCACAAACCGCCGAGCGCCCGCCGGCGGAGGGACGGACACCCGTCGGCGGCGTGACCGGACCGAGCCGCCGATCACCTGCCCGACGCCCTCTAGGGTGCTCTTGCCCATTTCGTTGTAGCGGTGGATCACATCCCGGACGGTGTCCTCGTCTGCCTGGACCAGCCGGCCGATCACCGGCACCTGGACTCCGCCGGCCGAGGCCAACGGCATCATCGCGCGCCGGAAGCGCACCGAACACGTCCTGCCCGGCGAACGGTCTGCTGCGGCCGCTGTCCCTCCTGGTCGGCGAGTCTGCGCACACGGAGAGGTTCAGCCACCGCGCGTCCAGCGGTCAGATCGTCGCCACCGCACATCCGACCGCCATGGCAACCAACGCGGCGCACCAATGCGGTCACGGCACTAGCTGCCCGAACCGGTAGCCGACGGCGGTGCCCCGACGACGACGAACAGGAGGTCGGGATAGGTCGAAAGGTCCTGGAAGCCGTCCGGGAACAACTCGCGGCCGCCGGGGCGGCCTGGGCTCGCTGATGGCGGAAAGACGTAAGCCGCCTGTGGTGAAGGCATCGGTCATCGCGTGCCACGGCCCGCGCGAGAACTCCGTCCGTAGGGATTGCCCGTTGAGAGTCCAGTCGAAGGTGTAGCTGGTGTCCGCGTGGTGAGGCGGGGCGTGGAACCCTGTGCGAGTAGGCCGCGAAGGGGTGGCTCACCGACGCGATCAGCCGACCGGCGGCCCTGGGTACCCGCCGCAACTCGGCCAGAGTCGGCCCCGGGTTCTCCAGGTTGTGCGGGACCATCGAGGCGACCACATCGTCGTACGTGCCGTCTGGGAAGGGCAGAGGGTCGCATAGGCCCACGACGTGCAGTGCTGCATCGTCACCGAGCCGGAGCCTCGCCAGTGCCGGCATCCCGGCGCCGGCGTCGACGCCGGTGACGACGGCACCCCGGTTGCTTAGCGCAGCGGACAGGGGCCTGATCCGCAGCCGGCGTCCAGGAGCCCACGGCCGGTCACGTCTCCGGCGAGGGCCAACATGGCTGGCCGCTCGTCGTACGCGTATACGAGACTGTTCTCGGTCTGCGCCGAGAGCGGTTGAGCTGTTCGTGTACGAGAGCCGCAGCCCGGAGGTCATTGGTGACCATCACCTGAGCCAACCTGGCTGCGATTGCGATCACGTCGCCCCAGGCTGGAGCGTCTAGATAGACGTCGTCCGAGGCACCGCGGCCTACTTCTTCCTGCACGGTCGAGTAGACCTCGCCCAGCTCCTTCATGAGCGCGACTTCCTCCTCGGTCCGCAGGCTCTTGCCCAGCCACGGGGTGGGATCGCCTGCGTTGCAGAAGTCGTCGAACAGAACGTTGACCACGTAGTCCAGGTCCTCGAACTCCTCTGGCCGCAGCCAGACGTCACGTTGCCACGAAGGACTCGCAAGCGCGAGAACCGCTGGCACGACATGAAGTCGGAAGACCGGGAATTCAATGCCGTGATCCGTCACGTCGCGAGTCTACTGACCGGGCGGTTCAGCCTCCGAGGCGCTGTGCGAGGCAGAGCAGATCTGCCCAGTGCGGCACCCGTCCGTCGAAGCCTGGGAGGGGGACGTGGAGCGGCCGGGTCCGGCGGTGCCCCCGGCCGTACGGTCACCGTGGGTGAGGGCGGCGATGCGGTGGGCCGCGTCCATGGCGGCTTCCCGGTCGGCGGCCGAGAAGCGGACCGCGGAGGCCGAGGCCCGCATCGAGGAGCAGTTTGCCGCTGCTCGTTGGCTGACCTGGAAATGGAACACGGCGGCGCGGTCCCGAGGCATCCCATTGGTCAGGACGTCCTCGGTCTGCGGGCCGATGCCGCCCACCGCTGGAAGCGGGCGAAGATGCCCTCCCCGCTTCAGCAGCGACTCCGCGACCAGGACGGACATCTGCGTCTCGTCAGTGCCTCGCCGGGGTCCCAGCCGCCGCCTCCGCACATCTCACCACCGGCATCAGGTGCGGGCAGCCGTTCAGAGAAAGCTCCCGGGGGATCGAACTCGAAAGAGCCGCCCAGCGCGTCACCCACCACCGAGCCGACGACCGCGCCGGCGACCCGCTCAATCCACCTCATCCGCGCGGGCAATCTGTGCCGCACCGACAGCCGCGCAGCCCGTGCCGTCTACGGCAATGAGACCTGCACCCCTGACAGTGGGATTCAGCCCCACCTGGCGACCTTTCGGGCATGGTGGGGGAGTGGAGCTGGCGCCGGCCAAGCCTGCGCGGCATGCTGATCCGACGCGTTGGGCCGGCGGGGGGCAGGGATAGAGCAACGGGGGCGGGGAGAACCACATTGCTAGTCTGGGTGAACGGTGCTTTCGGCAGCGGGAAGACCACGCTGGTGGACGAGCTGCGTCCGCGCTGGCCCGAGGCGCTCGTCTATGACCCCGAGATGGTCGGCTATGTCCTGCGGGAGATCGTTGAGGTGCCGACCGGTGATTTTCAGGACCTCAGGCTATGGCGGCGGGAAGTCGCCAGCTTGGCGGTGGGCCTGGTCGAGGAGTACCACCGTCCTGTTCTGGTCCCCATGACCCTGGTCGATCGCGGGTACGCCGGTGAGATCTTCAGCGCGCTGACTGGCAGAGGCATCGACGTTCACCACTTCTTCCTCAAGGTCCCCCGAGAAACCCTGGAGAAGCGGATCGACGGCCGGAGACTCACCCCGGATATCCCCGAGCAGGACGAGCGGGTCCGGCGCTGGTGCAAGGACAGGATCGAACAGTGCATGGCCGCGGCCGACATCCTGCCCAGTGACACCGTGTTCCTGGACGGCGAGCTGACGCCGCAGGAATTGGCCGATCAGGTACTGGCTCGGGTTCGAGCCGGTGGCCCGTCCGGGGCCTGATCTCATCTCCTGAGCGGCGAGAATGCGGCCCGGGGGGGACTGCTGACCGATCGGCGGCCCGTTCGCGAAGTCCGCCGTTCTCCGCTGCGGTTGGCCGAGAGCGGCAGAAGCATTCGAAGGCGACTCGGCGAGGTGTGCCCGGCTCGCCAGATCGGTAGGTGTGCGGGGCAGGGGGGATGCTGTTGTTGCAGCTGCAGCAGCGTGCAAAATGGCAACTATCGGTGGGGGTACATGGTGTCCTGGAGACAGGATGGCGCCTTCCAGGCACTTCGCGTCGGCGCAGTCGCTCTCGTCCAGGATGCAGTGGTTGAACCTTCCGCAACGGATCGACAGGTGCGCGTATGACCAGGGGACTGGCCCGCACGCTTGCGGACCCATCTCGCGCAACGCCTCGCGGCGCAGCTGCTCCGGCAATTTGCTGATCAGCTTGCCGACCAGACCGGCGCGACTCCGCTCGCACACGCCGGTGTGCACATCGCGGTAGTTGCGGGTCCGCGGCCTGAAGGGCCGGGTACGGGGGATGTGCCCTCAGACCCGGCCCTGTTCGTCACTGCAGGCGTTCGGCGGTGAGGAAGGTGCTGTACGCGATCACGGAATAGGGCCGTACTTTGAGCTCGCCGGGGTCGCCGAGGAGTTGCTCCTCGTAGGCGAGGAGGTCGCCGTTGGCCGGATCGAAGATGAGCGTGCGCTTGTTGGGCAGTCCGCCGAACCGGCCCGTCAGAGAGAACGCCTCACCGCTGCGGCCGGCTCGGTCCTTCACCGTTCCCGTATAGACGACGCCGCGTTCCGAGGCCAGGACCCGCAGGACGGCGGCCCGTTGCGGGGGCGAGAAGACGTGGTCCTGGAAGCGTTCCGGCAGCACCTCGTAGAGAAGCCCGGGGCCCATGTGCTGGCCGTTGGCGAGCCACTTGCGCATGCCCTCGACCGTGGCGGGCGGCTCACTCGCACCGACAGAGTCAGGGCTGCTCGTGCCGCTGTAGTGAACCGGTTCCTCGCCCAATGATCCGGCCTTCTGCCACACCTCGCGCTGGTGGACGTTCCTGAACTGGGGCGGCAGTGACGTCACTTTCCAGTGAGAGGAGCCGTCGGACTTCTCCCACGTCTCGCGGTGCTCTGGAATGACCGCGGAGGTGACCTGCATGTTGTCGATGAGGGTCGACAGACTCCACCCGTCGCGTACGAAGTGTTCGGTCTTCCACGTGGCGGGCCGGTCGTCGGCCTGGCCGGAGACGCGGTCGGCGATCGCTTCCAGCATGTCGGCGGCCGGCTGATCTGTCTGCTGCAGATGCAGTGGGGCGGGAGTGACCGCCATGGCCGGCTGAGCGGCGACACCGAACGGGTCCACGACGTACCCGATCACCCCGGCGGTGACCGCGGCCGCCGTGACCGCCCACCCCCAGCGTCGCCGCGCCGTGGGCCGGCGCGCGTCGGCGGTGTGTTGCATGTCCGCGACGATCTGGTCGAGCTGGGACTGGCTTGCCGGCTTCCCGGTGCGGACCGGGTTCATCGAGCGCAGGGCCTGGTCGATGTCATGCATCGGCACTCCCGAGGGGCGTCAGAGCCGGCTGCGCCGGGCTGGTGCTGGTGGCGGTGAGGTGCCGGCGCAGGCGAGTTCGGGCTCGGTGCAGCCGGACATGGAAGGCGGCCGTCGTACAGCCGAGAACCTTCGCCGCCCGGCGGGCCGGCAACTCCTCCCACAGAGCGAGCCGGAGTACCTCCCTGTCCTCTTCGCGCAGCGCGTCGAAGGCGGCGGCGACCGCCATGCTCCCTGTCACCCCGTCGGCCGGGTCTTCGGCGTAATGCCTGCCGTGCCCAGCGGCGGCATCGGCCAGGTTCACCCGCCTTTGATCGGCTCGCCGCGCGTTGGCCATCAGACGACGTGCCGTCGCGTACAGCCACGGCAGGACCGCCCCACGCGGTACTTCCTCCAACCGCCGCCAGGCGGTCGTGAAAACCTCCGCCACGACGTCGTCGACCGCATGCGAGCTGTCCAGACGCCGGCGTACATACGCGTCCACGGCCGCGTGGTGTGCGCGGTACAGCTCCGTGAAACGCTGTTCACTTGATGTGTTCACATCCCCTCCAGCTGCGTATGTGTCCGGCACGCAGCCATCCTTACAGGGTGGGTCGAAAGAGGTTTCACGCTCAGCCGGTCGCCTGCTCCTCCTGCGGCCGGCTCCGGACCTGCGCGCGCAGGGTGGCGGGCAAGCCGTTCTGCCAGAGTTGCTGTCCCCGCCCTACGGGCCCATGCGCACGCTCTCTCCACGACCGTCCTGTCCACGCCTACTGACCGATGGGCCCGTCTGCAAACACTGCTGCGCGGCAGTGCGCGTACGCCCCGGTGCCTGCGTTCAGTGCGAAGAGCGACGTCCACTCACCGGGTCCACCGAATCAGGGGCCGGCATCTGCGGACCCTGCGCCGGAGTCGATCTCACCTACGCGTGCCAGCGCTGCGGCACAAGCGACAGGATCTTCCGCGAGCAGTCGTGCGCCCGTTGCTTCGCCACGAAACAACTGGCCGAAGCTCTCGGTGCACAAGGCCAATCGGTCCGCGCAACGGCAGAACCTGAGACCACCACGAGATGGGTCGGTCATAGCGCCTCGGCGCACTCGTCGACGAACGCGCAAAGCTGACGAATAAGACTCAAGTAGAAGGGGGCGGGGTCCGAGCCGCCCTGCATGTGAGGTGCATCCTGGAGCCACTGCTGCCACAGACCACCCGGTTCCCGGAAGCGGTCGGCTTGACCACGTCCAAGGTTCAGGTCGATGAACTGGAGAGCGCCCATGACGACGGTTTGGTCGTATCCGAGGTCAGGGCGACGGAGGTAGCGATCAAGATAGGCGGCGAGCAGATCAGCGTCGCGCGCCGTTCCGAAGCTGGCTAGGGTCACGCAGTAGGCCAGCCCTGCACAGCAGACCTCGCTAGCCAGCAGGAGTTCCCCGAGGCGCTCACGGAACTCGGTCCGGCGGGAGATGGCTGCGAGCCAAGCCGCAGTTCTGCGTTCGCGCCAGCCGCCCTCAAGAAGCTTGGCGATCTCATCTGCGGTGATGAGTCCCGCGTCCTCACGGAGATCTCGCGTGAATCGGTCGTACTCAGGACTTTGCATGCGTAGCAAGCTGCCTCCGAGCTTCATGTAGCGCCGCTCGGGCGTGACATAGCGGCGCACCAGGGCCAGCAATTCGGCATCGTCTTGGGGATGGCGTATCACACGGCCAATCTTGCCTTGCGATGACGGAGCACTTTGTCACCATTGCTATGAGCGGCCAAGCCGGCCCTGCAGGCTCCGCGGCCAGACTCGCAGGATCACGGTCCGTGTCACCGATACCCGGCCCGACACCTGCGACCGCTACTACCGCGGCCCCATCGGCGAGTGTGTCGTCTGCGGCCGGCGCCGCCACGGGGCCCGGGGCAGCCAGCAGGGATGGGCTTTCCACTGCCGCTCCTGCCGGCCTCGACCGTCGCGTCGTTGTGACGACTGCGGCGCGACCAGACAGGTCGAGGCGATCTGGCCGCTCGGAACCCTCTGCGGCACCTGCACCAGCGGTGCAAGTGCAACCCCGAAACACGCTCGCAGTGCGGCACCACCCCGCGTCCTGGTCGGCAGCACCCCGGACGGCCATGGCCTCTGTGGGCCTTGCGCCGGCCGGCCGGACATCGACTCTGCCTGTCGCCGATGCGGCATCCCCGACGACATCTACGCCAACAGCAACTGCACCCGCTGTGTCCTCACCGATCAGGTTCACGACCTCCTCAGCGTCGAAGGCGGCACGATCGCCCCACGACTTCTCCCGCTCGCCGAAGCCCTCATCGCGGTGGAGAACGCCTGATCGATCCTCGACTGGCTGCGACGGGAGAACTCCGGCGCGAAGATGTTGCCCCAATTCGCCACCCGTCAGGACGAGATCACCCACGAGGTCCTGGTCTCGGTGCCGCAGGACGCGGTCACCCGCTACGTCCGCGCGGTCCTGGTTGCCACCGGCGTCCTGCCCCGTCGGCAGGAGTACTTCGCCCGGCTGGAACTCTGGCTCGACAGCGTGCTGGGACAACTTCCGACGCACCAAGCCCGGATCATCCGCCCAGTCGCCGAGTGGCACGTCGTTCACGATGCGCGGCGCCGCGCGGAGCGAGGCCGCTACGCAGCCGGCTCCGCGTCCGCCGACCGTATCGACGTCCGCGTCGCCATCGAGTTCCTCACCTGGCTCGATGACCACCAGCCTGCCCTCGCCACCGTCGCTCAGGAGGACCTCGACCTCTGGCTCACCGCCCATCCCGCCCGGCGCCGGAGCCTCTCCTCCTTCATCCGCTGGAAGGTCGCGCGCCGCCTCACCGCGAAGCTCCCCGTCCCTCCCAAGCACCACAGCCTGCCCGCGAACTTCCTCACCGAGGACGAGCACGGCGAACAGCTCCGCCGTTGCCTCAACAACGACACGCTGCCAGTCGAAGTACGCATCGTCGGTGCCCTGGTCCGGCTCTACGCCCTGCCCATCACCCGCGTCGTCGAGCTGACCACCGAGCGGTTCGATCGCGAAGAGGACGGCGCCTGCTTCACATTCGACCGAAACCCCGTCCTGCTGCCCCCAAACTCGCCCACCCGATCGAGCAACAGATCACCCGAGATGAAGCAGCACGGCCCCCCCGTCCTCGCCGTCCGCAACACGGCCATGCTCGAACGGTGAGCGAGCTGCCGCCCATTGTCGTCAGCGACCTGTTCGGCGTCTCCGCCAGCAACGCTCACACCCGGGGCCGGCTTCGCACAGGACAGCTGGGCCGACTACCTCGCGGCATGCCAAGAGGACGGATTGGCCCGAGCCCGATCCGTGGGCATCGTCCGGCCCGGCCACTTCAGATTCGGTGCGCCGTTGCCACCACGGCAGGTGCTGTGGAGCGAACGGGTCATTGACTGTTCTACAGAGGATGCGGGCGTCGACGGGGTCCAGTGCGGCTCGTAGTTCTCGTCGTCCCCGGGACCGAAGGTTACGGGGACGGCCGGCCCGCAGAGCCCAGTGTCGGAACGCGAGTGCGACATCACCGCTGGGCAAGCCTCGGCCGCGCTCGAATGTGGCGATTTGACGGTTTGCTGACGCAGACAGTCCCGGCATGACGGTTCGTCTGTCGTGCCTGGTGTCCCGAAGCGGCAGTTGGGACCTGATCTCGCCCGGTGTTCGGCGCGGCATGTGGACTTGCGGAAGATGCCGGTGCTGGCAGGTCTTCGAACGCTAGCGGAGCCGTCAACGATCACCAAGGTCCCACCTGAAGGCAGAAGCTCGATGGTGCGCTTGTTCTGTCCCGGTCGGGGTCACGCTGTGTCCGCTGTGTGACCCCGACGCCTCGGGCTGGACGACGACGAGGACGGAGACGGAGCGGAGGACTGACAGCGATGACCGTGGCTCCGATGTCCCGACGTCGGCGACGTATGCCACCGACATAGGGAAGGGCTCCCCGCCGGGTCGACCGGCGCGGAGCCCTTCGTTCAGGTTGTGCAGTGGCGCTCCAGGGGATCAGCTCAGCCGCGGCCGTCGCACGCCTTGCAGTCGCCACTGCCCCGGCAGCTGTCACACTTCCACACTCCCCGGTAGCCGGAGCCGTCACAGGTAGTGCACTTTCCGTTGCCCTTGCAGCGCTGGCACTTGTTCCACATGGTGAGTCCTCTTTTCGATGTCTTGGGCGTTTGGATGGCCAGTAGGCGGCGGGGTCACAGGTTGACGGTGCCGCCCCACCCAGCCTTGGGCAGCAGGTCGTTGTAGTAGTGGTTCGGGGTCAGGGAGATGCCGTAGGGCTTGGGGTCGGGCAGGTGCCGGCTGTTGTTCAACCAGGGACTGTAGGCGTGGAAAATGTCCACGCTTTTGGTCAGGCAGTTGTTGCGGGCCAGGTTGTAGCCGTTCTTCGCGCTCGTGCTGGCCGCCCTCTGCGCCTTGGCCACGTTGGCGGAGGGCGTGTTCAGGCACCTGTACTTCACATAGGCCTGGTTGCCGGTGCGGCGGGTCTTGAAGTTGTGGAGCATCCGGTTCCAGGAGCCGTTCTGGATGAAGGTGACCTTGGGCTGGCCGGTGTCGCCCTCGGTGGCGCCGTAGGTCCAGGTCTTGCTGCTGTTACGGAGCGCCCAGCCGATGTGCCCGAGCGGGCGGAGACGACCCTTGGGACCGTCCAGGTCGACGGAGTTGGGCGCCAGCACGAGGCACACCCGGCCGCCTGCGGCGGCCTCGGCCGGGGCGGTCAGCGTGGTGACGGTCCCCGTGGCGAGCACGGCCGCGGCCGCAGCCGCCGCGAAGGCGCTTCTGATCTTGCCCATGGTGATGGTTCTCCTGTTCTTGTCAGGCCCCGGTGACCGGGGCGGCGGCCGGCCGTTCCGCGCCGCCGGAACCGAATCTCCCGGAGTCGGCCGGGGAGATCACCAGTGCAAGAGGGGCGGGGATTTGCAGCGCAACTTGCAGCTCCGTAACCTGCTGCTTCTCCGTTGCACCGCAATGGGAAGTCCCTCGGAGGGGAGCCGTTGATGGGGGAGCAGCTAGAGGATCTGGCGCATCGCCTGGTGCAGGCTCTGGACGCGTGGGCGGCGTGCGTGGGAGAGCCGACCGAGAAGGGGAAGCCGAAGCGCACGACTCTGGTGGCCGCACTGGAGAAGGAACGGCAGACACCGGCCTGGCAGTCCCGTAAGAAGATCGACGAGCCGCTGCTGTCGTACTGGCTGAAGGGGCGCGACCAACTGCAGCCCGGTATCAAGCACAATCGGCTGCCCAGCGTCGAGGACTGTGAAGCCATCGCCCGGGCGCTGAAGGAGAAGGCTCCTCAGAACGCCCATCAGCTTCCGAGGATCGGCCGGGAGATCGCCGACCTGGCGCGCAGCCTTCGGGAAGCAGAAGGGCCGGGCTGGCGGAACCGGGTCCTGGCGAGCGTCACCGGCCAGACTGGTGAACCTGTCGAGTCGTCCGAGCCGCACGCGCTCGCAAAGCCCGCTGAACCTGCCGAACCCGCCGAGCCGGACGGGGCCGTCGAACCTGCCGAAGCGGACGGGGCCGTCGAACCTGCCGAAGCGGACGGGGGCGCCGGTCAGGCCGAACCCGTTGAATCGGCCAGGACGGCCGGACCGGTCGCAGGCGCCGAGCACACGGCTGGGAGGCGTACCTGGAAGAACGAACGGGTCTGGGCAGGAGCGGCCGCGGCCATAGGGGTGGTCGGTGCGATCGCGCTGATCGTGCGGCCGGGTGGTGGAGAGTCGTCCTCGGCCGGTCAGAAGCCGAACGGGTCTGCGTCGCCGAGCGCGACGGGGGTTCACCTGGCCAAGCCGGGGCCGGCCGCCTCAACCGAGCCCGGCGGCATGGAGGGCAACCACCGGTGTGGAAAGGCCCGGAGTGCGGGCGCGGTGTCGTGGACGCCATGCACACTCGTCACCAAGGACAGGGCGATGTCTTTCCTAGTTCAGTTTACGAACACCTCGGGCAAGCCAGTCACAGTGAAGGCGAAGCTCGCCTACGTCCAGGCCGCAGTGGAGCAGACATGCCCCGACCCGTGGGGAACGGCGGTGAAAGTCACCATCCCCGCCAAGGCGACGAGGACCAGCCCGCTAGACGCGTGCACCGCTTCGTTGACGTCGGCTCAAGCATTCCAGGCAAAGGTCTGGGTGGTACCCGATGGCACAGCACAGTGGGGGTATCGCGAGCACTCGCCTACGCTGCACGTGCAGGACAACGGCACTCCGGTGTGGGCTGACGAAGCGTGACGACTTGAACATGGCATGACCCGGCGCTGCGCTCGTACCAAACTCGGCCGGCCCGTACGGGCGGTCGTGATACCCGTCCTGGCGGTAAGACTGGGCCTGGTCATGGCCGCATGCTCCGGCCCGTCCGATTCGGCATCCCCCTCCGCACACCCGTCGGTGTCCTCGTCGGCCGTACCATCCACTACCGGCTCCGCATCTTCATCCGCTCCTGCCTATGCGGCAGTCTTTGAGGCGGGATACACAGTGGGAAAGCGCCTCTTCCACGAAGGCGGCAAGGGAAGTGCCGTCCGTGAGGTGAACGGCGGCTGCGTACGCCGCTCACTGACGGCAAGGCCGTCGGCGCTGGTGGCCCAGGACCGCGGCGCGCGGGTAATGGGTTGCAAGCAGGGCGTCGGCAGCGGCGCTCCCCGTCCTCCGGACGGCCCTGTCACCCGTCGCGAAAACGCCCCTGACCTGCGTGGCCGCTTCCGGGACTGGGCCGCGGACAACGGCGCTGCCGACACCGCGCGCCACGTCGAGCGGGTCACCCTCGTACACCTCGGGACCAGTGAGTACGACGTCGAGCTGTCCACCACATACTCCACCACCGATGCCACCAGTGCCTCCCGCCACCTTGCCGAACAAGTTCGCGATCTGGTGGGACGGTGACGGCGTCGCGTGCAACCTCATCGTCACCGACGCGGGCGGGCGCCGACTGGCCGACCGTCACCTGTGACACGCGAATTTCCTTCCGTGCGTCGCAGGCCGCTGGGCCCGCCACACTCGTCGGAGCCCTCGTCCCCGTCGTGGTGTCGCTGGCCACCGAGCCGAGCGCCGGGCGGCCACCGCGCAGCGGCCGCACCAGGACGTGACCACCAGGACGTGGGCTCGCGAGGCCGAGAGGGAGCAGGTCCGCGCCCGGCAGCCGGCAGTGCAGGCTGGTGCCGAAGCCGAAGCCGAAGCCGAAGCCGAAGCCGAAGCCGAAGCCGAAGCCGAAGCCGAAGCCGAAGCCGCAGGCCGCTGCCCCGGCCGCGCCCGTGCCGCCGGTCGTCGTGCCAGCACCGCGTCCGGTCGTCGCGCCCGCCCCGGCCGTTGACGACATCGACCGGGAGCAGGAGCTTGTCCTCGATAACCTGAATGGCGAGCGGATCCGCGATTGGCGGGTCCGCTCGCTGAAATACCCGCAGCTGGTGTTCGCCCACATCGACCGGTACGGCGAGACGTCTGCAAGGAGACTGTTCACCAGCCGCCTGGTGGACCAGGTGCAGTGCCTGTCCGGACTCAAGCACTTGAACCTCGGCTACATCCCGTGGGGGCAGGCACGAGCGACGGGGAGATGTCCGGAGTCGACAGACCCGGAGCACGGAGCCGCACCAATTCCCCATTCTTGCCCGGTTTCACCGACTGGTGTGCAGAAGGTTGAGTCGGGTGGGGACGAGGCCGTGCCCTCCTCTGGCCGGAAGCCGCCCATGGCGGGCCAGGAGACGGCGCAAAGGGATGGGTGCCGGTTCCGTCGTGTGAAGCTGCGGTCGAGCAGCGCTGCATGTCCTTTCATCGTAGCTATACGAGGACAGGGCATTGCAGCCAGCGATCAGATCTTGCCTATCGCTTGCCTGACGGAAGGTGCGATTCAGCTCCACTTTCACAGGTTGAGCTCAGAAAAATTGCAGATCACCCGCCGCATTCTCCATTGTGCTCGATGGTTCCGCTGTGCGTCGCGCTTTTGGCCAACCATTCTCCGTGCGGTGCAAGAATCGTGAACTGTGTGCCTACTGTGACTCCTGCGCTTGCTGATTCAGGCACGCCGACAGCAACTTCGCAACGGCGCTGCCAGAGGGGCGTTCCACATGCACCACGCAATTTAGCCTGTGCGCTGTCCGTCGCACGAACCGGCGCTACATCCCTGAGCCCGGTACGGCGAGCCGGCGACTAGGGCGATCCGGCCGAGCCCCTCGACCGGGAGCGTGCCGTACCCACTGTCCGAGATTGCCCGTGCCAGATCCGAAAACTTAGACCAGGGAGGGAAATCCTCGCATGCCTGCCACCCGCAAACCCGCACTCTGCATCGCTACAACGGCTGCTGCGCTTGCAGCCTTCGGTCTCGTCTCACCGCGAGCATCCGCTGCGAACAACCCCACACCACTCACTGACCCCATCCATGCGGCGGCGCTGGCGCACAAGCTCGGCGACGACCGAACGGGCGGCGTGTACTTAGAGAAAGGGCGTCCAGTAGTCGCGGTTACCGACCAGGACGCTGCGCAGACCGTCCGGGATGCCGGCGGGGTCCCGAAGCTGGTGACTCACAGTGCGGCCGAACTTGCGTCCATCCACGGCAAGCTCAACAAGCTGGGGAACATACCCAATACGGCATGGGGGATCGAGGCCAGAACCAACCAGGTGAACGTCGAGATCTTCGACGGGGTGTCCGCCGCCCACCGGGCCCGCATCGAGAAGGTCGCGGCGGCTCACCCGGGAGCGATTCGCATCGATCGAATCAGGGGCAAGCTCACCTTCAAGGCCACCGACCTCCGAGGTGGCAATGGCATTACCTCCGAGGGTTGGCGGTGCACCGCCGGCTTCAATGTCGTGAACTCGTCGGGGACGAAGTACATGCTCACCGCTGGCCACTGCGTGCCGGGTACCGGAAGCGTTTGGTACACCGCCTGGAACAACACCAGGATCGGCACCCAGACCGCGTACAACTTCGGAACCGGCACCGGGGGCCACTGTGACGGCGAGACTCTCGGCTGCGACTGGGCCACCGTCAAGGCGGATGGACCCGACATCAATCCCCTCGGGATGGTCCGCTACGCGACTGGCGACTACCGTCAGATCACGAACTCCCGCTACGCGATGGAAGACGAAGAGATAGACCGCCTCGGAGACTCCAGTAAGGACATGACGGGCAACATCACCAAGACGAGTACGACCGTCCACATAGAAGGCAAGACCCTTTACGGCATGTACGAGGCGAACGTCTGCGCTTTGCCTGGCGACAGCGGCGGACCCGCGCTCCACGGGAAAACAGCACTGGGCCTTCTCTCCGGCGGCACCGACGAGTCGGTGTGCAACTCCTCCTCCACCGGCAGCTACCGGAACTATTTCACGCCGGTGCAGAGAGTGCTGAACGACCGCGGTCTCCACGTCTACTGACAGCGGGCCGCCACAACCGGGGAACCTGCCCTGGCCCTGCGCCGTCTCAAAGACGGGACAGCCCGCCGTTGCCATCTTTTCGGAGGTCCATATGCTCATGAGGGCATCGCGCTCACTGAGCCTGCTCGCCGCGGCGGCCTTGTCCGCCGCCGGCTTAGGGGCCGTCTCCGGTTGCGGCAGCCAGAAGGGTGCTGGCAGCGATACGGAGACGCTGGCGCACCGTGCCCGCAAGGTCGCGAGCGCCTGGGACGGATCAACCGCTGCCGCCGCGTGGCGAGCTGGCTACCACCCCATGGGTGAGGTGGTCCAGCTGCCGCGTGGCGGCCTGCGGAGCCAGGCCGACAAGCGGGCCTATCAAGACCACAACTTCGTTCTGCGGGGCACGTTGCCCGATACCCGACCGAAGGACGGCCGGGTGACTTGGGCCGGGGGCGGATCGCTCACACGGCCGCTGGTGGGGGCAATTGAGTCGTACAAGACCCTGGCGCACGGCCGCACCGGCGGAAAGCCGCACCTGATTGTCACTGGGACGAAGCTGGGTCAGATGAGTGTGGCCACCAGCCGGGGGCCGGCGGCCGTCCCAGCCTGGCTGTTCACCCTCGACGGGTATGCCTCGGCTCTCAAGCAGGCCGCCGTCATCCCGTCGCCACTGCCCCGGCCCCCGATTGAGCGGGCACACGGCGTCCCGGGCTATCCGCTCGACCAACTGGTCGACATTGCCGCAGACGGGCGTTCGGTGACCGTGGTTGCCCTTCACGGTGCCTGCGATGATGGCCCTTCGGTGGCTGTGCTGGAAACACGTGGCAGCGTGGTGCTCTCAGGCTCCGTCAATCACGGGAAGAACGACAGCGGCAACTGCACCAAGCGGGCGAGGTTGCGACGCGTGACTGTGAAGCTGGCGCGCCCCCTGGGCGACCGCGTTCTACTCGACGCGCACACCGGCCGGCCGATTCCGTACAAGCCATCACACGGGCCCTCGCCGAGCTGGACTTGAGCAGTGCCCGGTCCCTCGGCGAGGCCCTTTTGAAGTCATCTCAATTGGTGGTCGAGCTGCCCGTGTGAGTCAGCGGTCAGAGCTGGCGGGGTGAGTTGACTGCGATGAGAGACTTGCCCCATGGGCATGGGGCGTGAGTCGCGATGGGAGAAGGACGCAATGACGGTGGAGATCGTCTTCGCCCTGGTGACTGCCGTCGTGCTGGCTGGGTTGGTTTTCGCGGTCGCCTGGACTCTTGCCCTGGCCCTTGACCTCCCTGGTTCGGCAGAGAGACGCGTGTTGGCGGCAGGCGCTTTTCTCGGAGCGGTGGCCGGGGTGTGGCGTCTTTTAGGGGCGTTGCTTCGGTTCGACAAGCAGCGCCGCATGGGGCGCTGACCACGGGCCTTTCCTCTATGGTCGGTAGCCTCTCAGCGTGGGGATTGTCGTGTTCGTGGCGATCTCGGGCTGCACGTGGCAGCAGCTGCCGACAGCCTCTTTCGGCCCGTCCGGCGCGACGGCCCACCGCCGGTTCGCCGAATGGACGAAGGCCCGTGTGTGGGCCAAGCTCCACCGCCTGGTCCTCGACGAACTCGGTGCCCGCGGCGACCTGGACTGGTCGCGGTGCGCGATCGACTCGGTGAACATGCGAGCCCTGAAAAGGGGGACCTGACAGGTCCGAATCCTGTCGACCGGGGCAAGTACAGCTCGAAGATCCATGTGATCACCGAGCGGACAGGTCTGCCCCTGCCCGTCGGCATTTCCGGCGCCAACGTCCACGACAGCCAGGCCCTGATACCGCTGGTGAAGGGCATACCCCCGATCCGGTCCCGTCGTGGACCCCCTCGGCGCAAGCCCGGCAAGCGCCACGCCGACAAGGGCTACGACTACCGCCACCTGCGGCAATGGCTGTCGTAGCGAGGCATCCAGCACCACATTGCCCGCAAGGGCGTCGAGACCTCACGACGAATCGGGCGACACCGCTGGACCGTCGAACGGACCATGGCCTGGCTCGCCGGCTGCCGCCGACTCCACCGCCGCTACGAACGCAAAGCCGAGCACTTCCTCGCCTTCACCAACCTCGCCTGTATTCTCATCAGCTACCGCCGACTCACCAAATGAGATGGCTTGTCAGCCGCAAGCGGGTCGCGTGGCCAAGCTTGACGCGCAACGTCGCAGGTCACCCGATCTGCTGAATTGTATCGATCAGCGACATACGGGATAGGGCCGTCCTTGATGCTTCGGGGCGTCGAGCACGAAGCTGAAGGACGGCCGCTGCCCATGAGTCTGCCCGTCGATGTGCCCGCAAACTCCGCTATATGGTCGACCGGTTGACAATGGCCGGGCACTGGCGGCCGGGCGACCCCGAGATCCTGATCGTCATGGACAGCGGCTACGAGGTCGCCTATCTCTCCCACGCCCTGGCGGACCTGCCAGTTGTGCTGGTCGGACGTCTGCGCTCGGACCGCGTCATGCTCCGCGACGCCGGTCCCACCCGCTCCGGGCCGGAAGGCGGCCGGCCCCGCAGGCACGGCGGCGCCTCACCCTCGCCAAGCCCGACACATGGCACCAGCCCGACGTCACCACCTTCACGGATACCACCCGCTATGGCACCGCCGAGCCGACGGCCTGGGACCGGATGCATCCCAGACTCACCCACACTGGCCCCTGGCTGGAGCACGTGGACGAGGAACTACTCATCCTGCACGGCACATTGATGCGTCCGAAGGACGAGCGTCTGCCGGGCGATCGCGACCCGAAACCCGTCTGGCTGTGCTCCTCGGTCCGCCAGCGCCACGCCGACGGATATCGACCGCCGGTGGTAGTCGTTCCTCCGCCGCTTCGACCTGGAGCACACATTCAGGCTGATGAAGCAGACGCTCGGATGGACCGCCCCGAAGATCTGTCACGCAGACACCGCCGACCTGTGGACCTGGCTCATCATCGCCACGTCATGCAGCGCGAACCGCCCCCCGCCCCCGACCTGTGCCACCGCCTGCTGCTCCAGTCCGTACGACTGTGGTGGCACCCCGACTGGCAGACCGTCCCGTCGGCTCCGGCGGCGCCTGCGAGCTGCGCCAGCCGGCCCGCACCCTGCAAGCCCGTACGGGCCGCGCGACCGGCCGCCTCGGCCGACCAGGACCACGAGGTTACGACCGGGGCTGCGTTCGAGGTTGCGCACCGGCAAAAGCATTCCGCAGATCGCCATCAACTGGGCGCTGCAGCGACCGACCGTCTCCTCCGTCATCATCGGCGCCCGCGACGAGAACCGGCTTCGCCAGAACCTCGGTGCCGTCGGCTGGACTCTCACGCCCGAGCAGATGGCGAAACTCGATGCGGCGAGCGGCAGGACAGCGCCCTACCCGTACCTCCCTTACCAGCGACAGGAAGGCTTCGCCCGCCTCAACCCGCCAGCTGTCGCGCCTCCGCCCGCTGCATGACATCCGCGTCAAGCAGCTGGAGCGGTACAGCCGCGCGTCCCAGACTCAGACCGGGGGCTGCCGCGCTCAACGCCTGCCCGGGCCGGTACAGCTGCGGTGACAGCCCCTCCCTCTGCTGCCAACTGGTCGGCACGACCACAGACGGTCACCAGGGAACCTCATGCGGAGAGAAATGCGCGACAGCCGAATACGCGAGGTCGCCCGTGGGAGATCGTTGGTAGGTGTTTTCCAACCCGATGCTGTGTCGACGAGCAGCTCGTTGAGCGATGCCGGGTGGGGCGCTGGGTGCCTACTTGATTTCGTTTGGTTGTTCGATGGAGTGGGAGCGTCGGTGGGCTGCGACTCGTTCGCGGGTCGCGCATCGGCGGGAGCAGTAGCGGCGTTCGGGGCCGCTGCCCTGGGTGATGAAGACGGTGTGGCAGCTGGGTGAGGCGCAGATCCTGCCGGGCGGGCGTTGGCGGTCCCAGACGAGGACGGTCAGGGCCATGCAGGAGGAGGCGAGGAGCCACTCGTCCCAGGGAGCGTTATCGTCGTGGTCGAGGTGGGGATGCCAGGGGGTGCTGCCGCCGTGCGAGGTCAGGCGGAGCGGTCCCGTGTGCTCCTGCAGGAGGCGGTTGAGGGTGGCTGCGGCGCCGTCGGCGTGCTCGGCGGCGAAGACTTGCCGCAGCAGTGCGGCGGCTGCGCGCATCCCGGCGACATCACGAGTGGTGAGGTCGATGGGGTCAGTCTCGCCGTAGTCGCGGAGCACGTCGGCAACTCCGGCCGGATCGGGGCGGTCGTCAGCGAGAGCGTTGAGCAGTGCGGCGGTCCGTCGAGCCGTGGTCAGCACGGAGTGCCGGGTGGACCAGTCGTCGCTGTGGGAGAGCACCTGTGGAATGTAACGCATCTTGCTGAGTTTTGAGTTACTTCCGTAACGTCTTGGTGATGAGAAGGCGTTACTCACTCCGCTTGTATCTCGCCGGAGCAGTGGCAGCTCGTGCCGGAGACGAGATGTCAGGACCGGCGCTGATGCTGGCAGGATTTGCCCTGGCCGGATCGACCGTCGAAGCGTCGTCGCTGCTTGCGGGCATTACGATCTCTGCCGCCGTAGGCGGGCCGGTGCTCGGGGCGCTCCTCGACAGAGCCGGACGGCCGGGACGCCTGCTGGCCGGGGCCCTCGTCATGTATGCGGCGGGGCTGGGTGTGATTCTCGTGGGACTCGGCCGGTTGCCGTTCGC
Organism: Streptomyces sp. NPDC015171; assembly: GCF_043079545.1. Taxonomy (NCBI): domain Bacteria; kingdom Bacillati; phylum Actinomycetota; class Actinomycetes; order Kitasatosporales; family Streptomycetaceae; genus Streptomyces; species Streptomyces sp. NPDC015171. The sequence goes on along the minus strand of NZ_JBIBUO010000020.1, from coordinate 8,550 downwards.
TGTCACCATGGTGATCGCCGTGGTGACGGGGCTGCCGGGGCCTGCCCTGTCGGGCGGCTGGACGGCCCAGCTGCCCCGTGTGGTGCTCGGCGACCGCCTTCAGCGGGCGAACGCGTTCGACGCCATGACGTTCAGCGTGGCGAGTCTGGCTGGTCCTGCTCTCGCCGGCGGCGTGGCGGAGGCGTTGGGAGCCCCTTCGGCCGTGGTGGTCTCCGTGGTGCTCATCGCCTTGGCACTGCCCGCCGCATGGTTGCTGCCTGCCCCTCCTGGTCGGGCGCGGGGCGCTCGGACGACCTCGGTGATCAGCGACCTCGTTGCCGGGATGCGGATCATCGTCGGAAGGCCGCCTCTGGCTCGGGCGACCCTCACTTCCATCGTCTCCTGCGTCGCCCAGGGCATGCTGACGGCGTGCATCCCGCTCCTGGGCGAACGCGGGAGCTGGACCGCGGGCCGCTGGTCCACGGCTGGGCCGATCAGCGGTGGACACTTGCACGGATCAGGACGCTGATTGGCCGGCTGTTCCACGTGAGCTACATGGTGGAGGGCACGTGGCTGCTGTTGAAGCGGTACGGCTGGTCCTGGCAGCAGCCCGCCCGGCGGGCGATCGAGCGTGACGACGCGGCGGTCGAGGTCTGGACGAAGGAGACCTGGCCGCGGGTAAGAGCACCGCGGCGGCGTATGACGGCTGGATCGTTTTCGAGGACGAAGCCGGACAGTCGACGACGACGCCGCGCGCGAGGAGCTGGGGACGCAAGGGCTCAACGCCGGTGGTCCGGCTCCGGGTCCGTGGCCGGGGCTCGGGCCGGGTGTCCATAGCCGGGCTGACCTGCTACAAGCAGGGGAGCGGTCCAGGATGTTCTACTCGGTCCGCGAGTACCGGGGCCGCAAAGGCGAACCGAAGGGCATCGGTTGGCGCGACCTGCGCGATCTGCTGGTCAGAGCGCACATCCAGCTCGGCGGCCCGATCGTGCTGGTTTGGGACAACCTGCGCATGCATCTGGTCGAGGCGATGCGTCGATTCATCGCCGACCACGCGGACTGGCTCACCGTCTTCCAACTTCCGAGTTACTCACCGCACCTGAACCCGCAAGAGGGCATCTGGTCGCTGATCAAGCGCGACATCGGCAACCTCGCCGCAGCCGACCTCGGCCAGATCACTCGCGCCGTCAAGCGCAGGCTCAAGCAGATCCAGTACCGTCCGGACCTGGTCGACGGCTGCTTGACCAGCACCGGTCTGAGAATGGACGACTGAGTCAGCACTGCCCACCGCATGGCCGTCGGAACATGATCGCTACACCGCTCCTGGGGGGCATGACCACACCCCCACCCTGTCGGCACGCCTTCACTTTCTGGACACCGGAGCCCCGAAGCCGCCGAAACCGGATGGCCGATAGCCTCCCGCCCGGTCATCCTGGCCCAATGGGAGACAGAGCCAACATCATCGTGGTCCGCGAGAACGGGACACATGAGCTGTACCGGACCGGCTGGGCGGTCGGAATCGACCTCGACCTGCTGGAAGGGCCGACGCCGGTTCTCGCCATGCTTCCCGGACTCCGCCAAGACGGCTGGTGGTTGGATGACACCATGGCCCAGGGCGGGATACTGCTCGACCTCGGTCGGAAGGTGCTCCTGTTCTTCGCCTGGGAAGGGCCCAGTACTGAGCTCCGCCACCGCGCGGCCATGCTCGAGCTGATCCGAGCAGCGTGGCCCGGCTGGGAGGTCCGCTGGCTATACGACGGCTCGGCCGAACTGCGTGAGTACGTCGGGCTGGACCCGGAATACGTCCGCTGCCGCGATTCGGAACCCTCCTTGGCCCCGCTCCTCGCCCCCGACGACGAGGACTTGGTCGGGCCCGACCCAGGCGGTGTGGTGATCACGGTCAGCACCGGCCGCTGCCACGTCGCCTCAGACGCCTTCGACCACCCTGTCCGCGAGGGCGCCGCCCTGCTCGACCGCCTGGCAGACACCCCCGGGCACGGAGTCTGCCGCCTGCACGTTAACTCCGGCATCCACCTCGACCCGGAACGCCGTCATCTGGGCTGGTGGTCCCTCTACTCCGCGCCACAGGCTTACCAGATACCAGACTTGTGGCCGGGCTGGACGGTGGAGTTCTGGCAGGACGACTGGGAACGGCACGTCAGAGCCAGCGACCGCTTCACTCCGGCGGCGTTCGATGCCGGAGAGGAAGCCAGAGCCGCGGTGCTCGTCGAGGCCGGGGAGCGTCGGGCCTCGCGCGCCCGCAACCGCGCCCAGGTCACCCGTCTACGGACCGCACCGGCTCGATCTCAGGCGGGATGACCACAACCGGTTTGATCATGGACGACTGGCCGACATCACGCATTCAAGCTCAGTAGCGGCCCATGACACGATCCAACTAACCGTCACTCTGATCTCCCGCTGATTCCCCCGGTACTGCGCGGGCGGCTTCTCTATTGATGCACTTTCAGCAGCTTCACACGGTGCGCTCAGTGATACGGAGACCCGGAGCGTCACCCGAATGCGCTGCCGAAGCTCGTCGAGGACTGGGAAGACCGCAACCATGTACACGCACGGATGGGACCGCGCCCGCAGCCGGATCCCGGTTCGCACCCGGGGCACGTTGGGACTGGACGCAGCACCGCCCGGGCCGCTCCCGCCCTTCAGCCGGGCTTCGGTGAAAGGAGAAAATGCGGGGGTGCTTCATTCGCCGGCCCCGTAATCTGCCTATATGACCACCCCTGATCGTGAACTTCTCTCCCGGACCGCCCGAAACGCCGTCCGGGCACTGATGAGCGATCTCGTGGCAGGGGCGATCGGCGAGTACTGGGAGAACGAACACTTCGCGCAAAACCCTGACGCTACTCCCGGCGAGGGCGGCGTCCGTAAACAGCTCTTCGACTCCTACGCCTCATCCGTTGACTGGACTGACGAAGACCACGTGACCCGGGCCCTGCGGGTGTTCGAGAGCATGCTGCGCCGTCTCGACCGTGACAACCGGAAGTTCGAGGGAAACGGCCTGCCTGCCGAAACGGTGGCGGACCTGCGGGAGGCTTTCGCGCAGGACGGCTGCCGCCTGGACGACGAGCTGCGCCTGCACACGGCACGCGTCGCCCGCCTGACCGTCCACGTCGACGGTCTGACTGAGGCATCGGGCATCCACGCCGAGCTGGAGCGGGTCCGCAGGTTCGGAGCCGACTATCCCGACGACGCCATCGGCGCGGCCAAACAGCTGATCGAGGCTACCGCCAAGCTCGTGATGCTCAAGCGGAAGCTTCCGGTCGACGAACGCCAGGATCTGCCTGCCCTGATCAAACAGGCGCAACAGGCACTTCACCTCCACCCCGCGGCTGTACCGCCGGCACGCAACGCCAGCAGCCCCGACAACGCCGACAGCATCAAGCGGATCCTGGGTGCCCTGACTTCGGCTGCCATCGGCGTCGCGGAACTGCGCGACCGGTATGGAACCGGCCACGGGCGGCTGACCGCACCCACCGGATTGGGGCCCCGGCATGCCCGCTTCGCCGTTGGCACGGCCGCCACATGGTGCGAGCTGATGCTCGACACCCTCGCCGACCCCGACGCCCCCTGGCGCAGGGCATCCGCGACGACCCTGCCCGCGGGTGGCACCCCACAACCTCCACATGAGCCCGCGTGAGCCGGCGACCCTGACAGGAAGGAGTAGCTCCGTGGCACCGCAGCAGCTCACCGTGGTCACCCGCCAGCGCCTTCTCGACCTTCTGGTTGTCGAGAAGGTCTGGTGGTGGGGCGCTCTGGACGAGGTGAGGTTCCTGGAGCGCCTGTACGACCTGAATGCCCTCGAAGGCGATGGCTTCCGGCGCTTGACGGCCAGGGAGGACATCATCCAGCACTGCTTGAGCAATGACGACTGGCCGCCGGAATGGGTTTTCACCGACGACCGCTTCGGCCTCAACGGCGACTCCCCGCAACCGCTGCTCAGGTTCCTTGCCGAGATGCTTCACCCAGTGGTGCGGCGCGACCCGGCAGAGGTCCAGCGTCTGGCGGGGAAGCTGAACGAGCTTCTCGCGGTCGACGGCTTCGAGCTCTACCCGGCCGAGTACATCAGCGGGTTGCCGGTCTACGCGGGCGGGTCGCGCGCGACGTTCCATGGCGCCCGGCCGGACTGGAAGTTCGAATCACGACCGCTCCTGACCGACCCCCGTGTACTCCACGAGCATCAGGAGCGCATCAGGGCCGGTCTGGAACGCGACCCGGCCGCGGCGATCGCTTCGTGCAAAGAACTCGTCGAGAGCCTGTGCAAGATCATCTTGGAGCGTCAAGGCATCGAGTTCCCGCCGGGGGAAGACCTGCCTCCGTTGTTCAAGCGCGTCACGACGCTGCTGGGCCTGAACGCCGACGCCGTGGCCGACCACGCCAAGGCCAGCGCCACGGTGGTCAAGGTCCTGCGCACACTCACCACGACAGTGCAGGGCCTGGCTGAGCTACGCAACCAGCTCGGACTCGGCCACGGGCGTGCCGCACCGAGTCCGGCCCTGACCCGCCATGCCCGGCTGGCGCTGAACAGCACGGTGGCCGTGACGGAGTTCGTGCTCGACACCTGGCAGGACCGTGTCGATCGAGGGAAACTCCCACCCCTTTCTCCATAACCTCATGCCCAGTAGTTCCGGCCGCCGTCCGAGCAGATAGCCGGCTGCGAGCGCGGCGGCCGCGGTGACGACGACGCCCACCATCAGGACCAGCGCATGCCGATCCTTGTGAGCTGCTCCATCCGCTCTGGCGTCAGCGTCGCAGCCCGGGAGCGCTGGTTGCCGATCCATGCCCCGAGCTTGATCTCCCGTGGCCCCTGGCCTGCGCCGTTCCTGCCGTCGTCGCCGACAAGCGTCTCGAGATGCTTGCGTGGTACTCGGAGGTGGCCTTCGCGCTCGTAGTACTGCCGGGCGGCCTCATAGTTCATGGCCCATTTGTCGGCCTGCGAACGGCGCGGCTTGGGTTTCTCGTCGTCGGCTGCGGGCTCGATCGCGAGGATGTGTTCGCACATCCACTGCTGGACGCCGGTGAGCTTGTCCCAGCCGAAGCGCACGGCCTTGACCCACCGCCCCAGATCCTCGCCCTGGTGCACGACGGCACCCGGCTCCATTGGCAGCGTCCCGCCGGCTTCCAGGTGCTGTCGCGTGAGGTGGAAGCATCGCTGCCATTCCACGGGCCAGGCGGGGCACCACGAGGGGTCGATCTCTTCCAACTGCTCGCGCCGTTCCTCCGGCAGTGCGCCAGCCGTGGATTGAACGGGCAGTCCTTCGGCTCGCCGCTGCTCGTTCACGGCCGCTCGCCGGGCGGCCGCTCGCGCGTTCTTCAGAAACAGCCCTACGCGGTATCCCTGGTGGGTGGCGTCCGTCGGGGCCAGGAGGTGGCCCGTCTCAGCCGTCCACCCACGGGCGGCGGCGAGGCCTTCTTCCCATGCGACGTCGTAGTGTGACCAGATCATGCCGAGCTTCTCCAGCTGGGCGATGCGGTCGGTGTCCATGTCGCCGCGGGCGTAGAAGCGCCGGTTGTCGGCGATCCATTGCCCGAGGGGGAACCCGGTGAGCGTGGTCGGCCACCCTTCGGCTTCCGCCTCTTGGTCGCCTGCGGCGGGGACGCGGTAGGTGAACGGCACCTTCAGGTCGCCGTGGAGCCGTTGGTAGAGGGTGGCGGTTTCGATGCCGCGCCGCCAGTGCTGATGCTCAGGGTGGAGCACCCGCAGGTTGATGAACGTTGCCAGCTGGGCAGGGTCACGGGGCGTGCTGAACTTCAGCAGTTCCCGGGCCGGTACCGAGAGTCGGTCGCTTCGGTCGCTTCGGTCGCTGGCCTCCCCTTCGCCCTCATCGCCGCCGGAGCGGGTCTGTACGCCCCTGACGCGGCTTTGTGCCTGTGGCTCGGCGAGTGCTTCCACGACGCGGGCGTCGTGGGCACGCAGGGCTTCCAGGAGCTTGGCGAGCCCGCCGTAGGCGCGGGAGGTGAGCATGTTGTCGGCTGTCTCTCCGGGCCCGAGCAGAACGGGGACGACCAGGGAGGCGATCTTTCCCTCACCGGGGCGGATGCGTAGGGCGCGGCCGACGGCTTGGACGAGGTCGGGCATGGAGCCGCGGACGTCGGCGAAGTACACGGAGTCACAATTTCGGGTGTCCACCCCCTCGCCCAGAACCTTCACCGAGCTCAGGAAGCCCTTCTCCACTACGGTGCCGTCCGTGGCGATCCCGTCGGCGAACTCCCCGAGAACCCGCCGCCGGTGATTGGGCTTGTGGTCGCCGCACAGCCAGTCCGCCCAGACCGCACGCGGGTACAGCTCCGGATCCGCGTCATGCAGCTGCGCGGCGATGACGGGAAGGCCGGCCGCGAAAGCCTCGGCTTCCTTGACCACGTGGTGGAACGAGAGCGTACGGCGGAAGCCCTCCTCCGAGGCCGCCTTCACCAGCGCGGTCTGGAGCGCGGCGAGCCGGGCCCCGCGCACCTGATCCGACCGCCCCTCGGCACCGAGCAGCATGGCGGCCTGGAGTTGCGTGTCGGTGATGTCTACGCACACCACCTGGTAGGGGGCACAGATCCCCCTGTCCACGGCCTCCGAAAGTGTCAGGGTGAAACACCTGGTGCCGAACGGTGAAGCCGGGTCGTCCTCCATCGACGCGACCAGTTCGCCCGGCACGCCCGGCCCGGAGTCCTCGTCCGGCTGCCACAGCCGTGGGGTGGCGGTCATGTAGAGCCGGCGCAGGGAGGGGATACGGGTGTTGTCGTGGACGACCGCCCACGGCTTTCCGATCCTGCCCGAAACCCTGTGCGCCTCGTCCACGACGATCAGCGACCACCCCGGAAGGCCGGCGGCGTGCGCGCGTTCCAGGGTGCCGAGCCCGAGCGAGGCGTACGTGGCGAACACAGTGACCTTGTCGAGCGGTTGCATCCAGGCGATCAGCTCGTCCACGTCCGTGGTGTTCGGGAAGTCCGCCTCCGCACCCCGCAGGGACGACACCCCGATCATCGGCCCCGTGCGCCCGCCCTCACGCCATGCGGCCTCGGTCTGGGCCAGCAGGTCAAGCGAGGGCACGAGCACCAGGACACGGCCTGCACGGAGCTCCTCCGCGCTGCGCACGGCGACGAGGGTCTTGCCTGATCCGGTCGCCATGACCACCTGGGTCCGCAGACTCCGCTCGGGCACGGTAGATCTTGCAGGCGATTCGAGTGCCCGGAGTACCGCGTCCACGGCTTCTCGCTGGTGAGGACGGAGTGCCTTCACAGCCATTTCGGTCCATCCTCTCCCACGCTCCGATGACAGCTCTCCCACACCGGCACTCAATCAACCAGCCTGCACACAGCGGGAGTTGAGCCACAGCCTTCCCGCTGTAACGCCGGATCCACGCCCCGGCACGGGAGACAGCGCACCACCCTCAAGCGGACCGCACACCCCACAGCTCTGGAGCCATTCAAGTCCAGAGTCTATCGCAGCTTCAATATGAAGCAGGCCTCCTTGAGGATCGACACGGAAGCCACGGGGTACTCCGCACCCATCACCAGTCCACCCGTCCAGGGAGAGTCATGACATCGAAGACCGAGAACAACAAAGGCAACCGGTTCTGCAAGGCCTGCGGCACGCCTGCCGAAGACGGGAAACTGTGCGGCCACTGCGGCGCCGTCCTGGACCTCCCCGACGGTGCAGGACTGATAGAAGACCAAGGCGCAGCAGTGCGCCGCGACTTCGAGGGGCGCACCCAGCAGCAAGAGCAAAAGTGAACGAGTCCGCAGAAGCAAACCTGGTCTGCTGAACTGCCTGCAGCGGGGTACACGGGCCGGCATGGCATCCATCACTGATCGCATCATGTCCCTGCGGGCCGTGCGGCAGCTGGGCCGGGTCCGCGCCTTCTACGCTGTGGGCGCCCTGATGTGGGCGGTATTGACCGTCTGGACAGGCTGGCAGTCTCCCGGGAGCCGGCAGATGTGGGTCTCCGTTCTCCTCCTGGCCGTCTTCACCGGTCTTCTGCTCACGGTTTCCCTGTGGCTTCAGCGCCTTCAGGGCGCAGGTTCGGCCGTCCCTGCGCATCATGCCGCACCGCGGCGGGCGGCCGGACGGCACCACGCGCATGCCTGATTCACCGCTGGGCACGGCCTGGGGCGTCCCGGTGTCTGCGGGAGCGATAGGCGGGCATACGGGTGTCACCCCCTTGTGAGAGGAGCTTGTCGTGCTTGGCATAGTCGCGGCGGTGCTGTTCTTCTTTGCGTTTTTGATCAACGCGGCTGATATCAGTACCAACGATGTGTTTTCTTCGACGAACGTCATGTTGCTGGGGTTGACGGCTCTGGCCTTGCATGTGGCCGGAATCGGTTCCGGCTGGGCCCGCAGACGCTGACCCCCGTACCGGTCTCCGGTGACAGTCCGTCACCGGAGACCACAGCCCCCGCCACCCCCTTCTGCAGCCAGCCAGGCCCGCGGCAGCGGGCCGTCATGGTCCTGCAGGCGCAGCCGGAAGGACCACTAGGCAGTGTCTTCAAATGATCTTGCCTGGTGGATCATGGTGGCGTGATACGTCGTCATGAACTGTCGGATGCCGAGTGGGAGTTCGTCCGGCC
>NZ_JBIBUO010000019.1:0-107886 GCF_043079545.1 Streptomyces sp. NPDC015171 | reverse complement strand
ACGACATCGCCCGCGACCTCACCATCTGGTTGGCCGCCCGCGACTTCCCCCGACGGCCAACCAAACAGGGCAGCGATTTCTAAAACACGCTCTAGCCCTGCTTGGGAGCCTTGGTTGGCTGCAGGCGCAGAGTGAAGGAGTGCCCGGCGGGGTCGGCGTAACCGCGTTCCTCGTACGGGCCCGCCGCGTCCCGCGTCTCGATCGGCCGGCCGCCCAGCCCCACCACCCGTCGTTCGGCCTCGTCCAAGTCCTCGACCAGGAACTCCAGATGGGCCTGGAGGGAGTTTTCCGGGCGGGGCCAGCTGGGCGGGGTGGCGTTGACGTCCCTGCGGAACGCCAGCCTGACGCCGTCGGCGCCCTGGATCTCCACGAGGTTTGCGGAGGCCGACGACTGCTCGCCCTCCAGAAACCCTATGTAGAACTCGGCGAGTTTCTCGGGCTCGGCGCAGTCCAGCACCACGACGCCCGCTTTCACCAGTGCCATGTCTCCTCCGGTGTTCTCCGTTCCCCTGCGGATATCCCGGGCCACCGGATTCAGTCGCCGGGAGGCGGCCGATCGTCGCGCATCAGCTCCCTGCCCGGCAGCCCGTTCGCCTCGCGCCAGGCTCGGACGCGCAGCGGGGTCTCTGTGGCGAGGTGCTGCGCCGGGCCGCACGGGAAGGGAAGGAGACGCCGTCCTGGAGCGCCCTCAGGACGCGGGGCGTCCCAGCCGACGGCTCAGGACGACAGCGCCTGCGCCCGCGATCAAGGAGGCGGCGGCGATGCCGGTGAGTGCGGTCTCGGCTCCGGCTGCATGGGTGGACCCCGTGGCCGCCAGCGCAGGCCGGACGGGATCGGTCGCCATGGCGGCTTGGAGGATGAGGTCGGTGACCGCTTCAGGGTGGGCGATCATGGCCACATGGGAGGAGTCGATCTCCACCGTGTGGGAACCCGCACGCTTCGCCTGGAAGCGTTCCTGGTCTGGGTTGATGGTCTTGTCCTGGTTCGCGACGAGGAACCAGGACGGGATGTCTTTCCAGGCGGCTGCCTTGGCCTTCTCCGAGAACGCGGTTGTCGCCGCGGGCCGTTGGGTCACCGTCATGATTCTCGTGGTGCTCTCCGGCAGGTCGGCGACGAAGACCTGGTGGAGCCTGTCGGGCTTGAGGTAGTGGGAGCTACGGCACTTGAGTTTTCACCCGTCCGCACCGGCAGGAGCGGTCGTGCGCGCCACTCGGGTCACGTAGGGCAGCCATCGGAGTGAATGCCTGCACCGACGGGTTTCCGGCGCCACACTCGGCGCACTGGCCCGACCGGCTCAGACGTACGACCCCGGGATGGTGGAGCACAGCTCGCCGAGCAGCCGGCACAACACCGCTCCCAAGGCGCACAGAGCCGTAGTGGCGTGGCAGGCGGGGCGTGGAGAGCCACCCTAGCGGGCCGCTGTCAGTGCCGGCACGGGCACTGTTGAGATTCGGCACACCGCGCGACTTCGCTTGATGTGTTCGCCTCGGTGTCGCGGCGGGATCAGCGGCGGCAGGGCGAATGTTATCTGCGGGGCCTGATGCTCGACCTCCGGCGCAAGGCGGTCCAGCCGATGGCCGTCGGCCGGAGTGGCCCGCCAGTACTGCGGAGCGGTCGGGAAACGGGCGAACTGCCAGGTCGGGATCAATGTCCACGCCGCCACCGACACCGTCGTGCCCCCCTGCAGTGGCCGTTGTATCTGCCGCGCGCGTGGGCGGACGAGCCGGACCGATGCCGCAGGGCGGATCCCCGACGACGTGGTGCACCGGGAGAAGTGGCGTCTCGCGCTCGGCCTGCTGGACACGCTCGCCCAGTGGCAGCGTGAGTGACGGCCAAGCGTTCCCAAGCGGCGTGCGAAATCGCGCGGAAAGCGGCGGTAGTCAGTGCCGCCCCACGCCGCTGCACCTTGTGCCTGACACCCCGTCAGGCACAAGGTACAGCGGCGGTAGAGCCGAACGAATACCGGTCAGGGCTTGCACTTGAGTGTGAACGTCGTGGTGTCCGAGGCATCGCCCGCAGTCACGCGCGCCGTCACCTTCGGAGGGGGCTCGTTGGCCGCCCCGCGCGGGGCGGCCTTCACCACGAATGTCGTTTCGGTGGTGGGGGCCGTGAACTTCACCACGGGGGTGCTCACCTTGGTGTCGGACTCCCACTTGATCTTTGCGTCCCCGGTTCCGGTCCCGGTGAGCGTGGCCTTGAACGTGACGCTCTGCGCCACGGTGCAGTCGACGTCCGCGGCGGGCGTGGTCGACGCACTCGTGATGTCCACATCCGAAATGCTGATGGGTGTGACACGGGCCGGCTTGGTGCAGTTGACCGACTGCGCGTTCCTGTTGTTGCGGCCTCCGCCGAACTCCACCTGGTAGGTGCCCCTCTTGACGTCCTGTTCGGTGAACGCGCCCTGCTGGTCGACAGTGGTCCTGAAGCTCTCCGGGCCCCTGATCCTCACGTTCTGGTTCGGCCTGAACCCGGTGAGGGTGATGTCGTACTCATTGGTGCTCGAGCCGTTCTCCAACTTGCAGGCCGGAGCCAGCGGGGCCGCTGCCGGTGCGCCGGGGGCCCGTTCGGCCGGGGCGGCCTGGGCGGCCAGGGCCGGGGGCAGGGCCACCGAGGCCACCACTAGGGGCGTAAGGAGTGGGTAGCGAAGGTGCCGGTTCATAAGTTTCCCTCCTTGCCGGGAAGGCGCTGCTGGTGAGGACGAACCAGGATCCCGGTGGAGTGCGCGGCTCGTAGTCGCTGCGTCCTGTGGCGAGCTGGCGGGGAGGGCGACCAGGGCGCCCGGTCCACGCCGCGCTCGTTCCACCCGCGCGACGGGCTCTTTCCTGGTTCGCTCTGTGCCATGAATGTGTCCTTCTTCAGGCTAGCGCCGGGTGAGGGAGAGGGCACGCCGAACCGGCCTTCGGCGGGCCGCCGCAGACCGCGACCTCTCACCCATGACGGGCAGCGCGATGAGCCTTCGCTCGGTCGAGACTCCGGCGCGTCAGACCTCTGCAGGAGTGCCGTGCAGCAGTGACCGAGTGTTGCGGGCCGGGAGGCGGCTGCCTCGCTGGTCAGGACGGGATGTGATCCGGCCCTGCGAGGTCAGGGTGCGGCTTTGCGAACCGAGGAGAACTGACGTGCACGACAGACCGCGGGTGGAGGAAGCCCTCGATGTGCTGCGTGCCGAGCTGGAGGTCGAGCGATCGACGAAGACCGAGTTGACCACGCGGGCTGCATGGCCGGCCTTCATGCGATTCGCGCGGCAGCGCTTCGCCACCGCACCCGCCCCCGGCACATGCACTACCTGCGGACGCCCGCTGCCCCGCCCTTGGAGCAGCCACAGACAGCCACAGACAGCCACAACAAGCGTAGCGCTATAAGGACTTGTCCGGGCGATCATGGATCGCCCGGACACGCCCGGTTGCGCAGCCGTGAGCGGGTGCGGCCGGCGCCGCCAGGCGCTCACCACCGCCAATGGCCCCCGGTGGGGCCGGATCCCGAGACGGATCCGACCAGCACACCGACAAGCAGGAGAGCCGAGTAGAGGTGGCGGGCTGTCAGGCCAGGATCCGATCTGGTCGGCACGGTCCGCGTCCGCGCCCGCTTACGGGGCCCCGGCAGGCGGGGTGACGTCTACTTGGCAGCCCTGTCCAGGGTGGCGTTCCAGAGCGGACTGTCGACGTAGTGGTTGTCGTAGAGCTGGGAGGAGTCCTTGATCTCCTGCGGGCTTGCCGCGCCGCGCATGACCCGGCCGAGCAGGCGCAGATAGTCGAAGCGCGGCATGCCGGGCGTGAAGGTGAACAGCACGTCGGCCCTGGAGCCGGGGGCCGGGGCGAAGGCGTGGGGGGTGTGCGGGGGGGGGGGGGGGACGAGCAGGAAGTCGCCCTCGTTCAGCGTCGTCACCTCGTCGTCCACCAGCACCTGGAGCGCGCCGTCGATGACGAAGAACAGCTCGGAGGCGCGGGTGTGGAAATGGGCCGGGGCGCCGACCGCTCCCTCGGCGAAGGTGGGGCGGTAGCTGGTGATCGGGCTGCCGTCGGTGCCGCAGTCGGCGAGCAGGGTCATCGTGCTGCTCGGGTCACTGGTGGTCTCGGCCTGGGCGGCGCGGGTCAAGGCGGCCTTCGACGCGTTGGTGCTCATGATGGCGTCTTTCCTGGTCGGCGACCGTTCCGGTGTTCCGTTCCGGTCTTGTGTCCATGTCTCTTCGGCGGGTGGCGACGCGTCGCCAGCTCATGGGCCCCAACCAGCTCGCCTGGCTCGACGCGGCGCTGGCCGCCCTCGCCCCGACCGGGCTGACGGCCGCGCAGCAGCACGACACCGTGTTGCTGATCATCGGCCACATCCGAAGCCTCGCGCAGCAGCTCGTCCACGCGGACGAGGTAAGCAGTGAGGAGTGGAACCGGCTCGCCGGCGAGGTACTGGAGCGCCACGGGCACCGTTTCCCCGCGCTCGCCGCCGCCATCGCCGACGGCGCCTTCGCCCCGCACGGCAACGGCCCGCTCGACTACGGCCTCGAACGCATCCTCGACGGCGTCACCCACCTGATCGACCACTCCTAGGACCCATCCGCCCGATCATGTGGTTATCGCCTGTCCTGCTCGTTGTCATCACCGTGGTCGCCGCCTTCGCGGCCGGCCATCCGCTCGGGCGACTGCCACTATGGCGTCCTCGGGAGCCAGGCTTCCTGGCTGTCTCGCCGTCGGGGCAGGGCTCGGCGGCGTTGCGGGCTGTCGCTTCGGCGGAGCGCCGACCTGTCGGTGTCGGGGTGTTTCAGGGGCGGGGTTCCAGCACCTCCAGGGCGCCGGTCTCGGTGTCGTAGCTGCGCAGGGTGATGAGCCGGACCGACAGCGGTGGCGCCGGCAGTAGGTCGGGGACGCGCCGGTCGGCGAAGGCGCCGGCCCGCCGGGTGCGGCCGAGGGTGACGTGCGGGCTCCAGCGTGCGGGGGCGTGGAACGGGTTGAGGGTCTCGGGCGGGCTGTCCGATGCCACCGCCTCCCACACCCGGCGGTGCAGGTCGGCCAGCGTGGAGTCGAGGTCCAGTGCCCAGGCGAGCACCGAGGTCGGCCGCTCGAAGCGGACCACGCCGCTGAACCGCACCGGCAGCGGCAGGGCGGCGGCCACCTCGGCGAGTTCCCAGCGGATCGGCGCGGTCAATTCCGGGCAGGCGGCCAGGGTGACGTGCGGGCTGTTGGTCGGTGAGCGGTGACGTGCCTGACTGGGCAGCCCCGCGTCCGCGAGCCGCCACCAGGCCTCCCGGACCGCGAGGTCCGCCGCCTCGTCCAACAGAAGCTCGACCGTGCGCACCGCCGCAGCCTACTGGCGATCGCCTGTGGTTCCGCCACCTACCGGCCGGGCAGTCAGGCCGGGGACCCGCTCAGGGGACCCCGACCGCTTCCTGCGGGCTACCGCCGCGCCGCCGACGGCCTTCCGCGCCGGGGCCGCGCCGCCGGGGGGCTGCCAGATGGGGCGAGAGGGTGCTGTTGGGGGATCTGGACGGCGCACTGTCGGGAGGGCGGGCGCCCCCCGGGGGAACTCCGTGCGCTCTACCGGGGGCCGCTCGGCGGCGGAAATGATGAACACACCGTCTGACCCCAGATGACCCGCGCCTCCTGGTCCCCGGGCCGGGCGGACGGTGCGGCGGAAGGAGACCGGTGGTGTTGCTTCTCATCTCCCCGGACAGCGTCGAGGAGGCCCTCGACTGTGCGAAGGCGGCGGAGCACCTCGACATCGTCGACGTCAAGAAGCCCGACGAGGGCTCGCTAGGTGCCAACTTCCCATGGGTGATCAGAGAGATCCGCGACGCGGTCCCGGCGGACAAACCGGTGTCCGCCACCGTGGGAGACGTCCCGTACAAGCCCGGTACGGTGGCGCAGGCCGCGCTCGGCGCCGTCGTCTCCGGTGCCACCTACATCAAGGTCGGCCTCTACGGGTGCACCACGCCCGACCAGGGCATCGAGGTCATGCGCGGGGTCGTCCGAGCGGTCAAGGACCATCGCCCCGACGCCCTCGTCGTCGCCTCCGGCTACGCCGACGCCCCCCGCATCGGCTGCGTCAATCCGCTCGCCCTGCCCGACATCGCCGCCCGTTCCGGTGCCGACGCCGCCATGCTCGACACCGCCGTCAAGGACGGGACCCGGCTGTTCGACCACGTCCCTCCGGACGTCTGCGCCGAGTTCGTCCGCCGTGCCCACACCGCCGGGCTGCTCGCCGCCCTCGCCGGCAGCGTCCGACAGGCCGACCTCGGTGCGCTGACCCGTATGGGTACCGACATCGTGGGCGTGCGCGGAGCCGTCTGCGAGGGCGGTGACCGCAACGCCGGACGGATCCGGCCGGACCTGGTGGCCGCCTTCCGGGCGGAGATGGACCGGCAGGCCCGGGAGCATGCCGTCGGCGTTCCCGCCGTGAGCTGATCCCGGCATGCCGACACCCGAACCCGAACCCGGACCTGAGCCGGAACAGGGGCGCAAACCCGCACCCGGACCTGAGCCAGGACAGGGGCACGAACCCGAACCCGGACAGGGGCACGGACCCGGACCTGAACCCCGACACGGCCTCGGGGACGGGCTCCGGCCCGTACCCGGGGGCGCGCAAGAGGCCGGGTGCCGGCTCGCACCCACCCCCGTACCCCGGCCGACGCCCCGGCACCAGCCCGCGTCGGTCCCCGTACCCCCCGTCTCCGTGTCCGCCCGCTCCCCCAGACCTCCCTCCCCCAGGCCCCCCGCCCCGAGCTTCGCCGTCCTCGATCCGGCCACCGGCGAGGTCTTCGACGAGGCTCCCGATCAGCGGCCGGACGAGCTGGACGGTGTCGTCGGCCGGGCGCACCGGGCCTGGGCGGGCTGGCGGGCCGACCCCGGCGCCCGTTCCGCCGCGTTGTGTGCCGCCGCCGATGCCGTCGAGGCGGCCGGTGACGGCCTCGCCCGGCTGCTCACCCGGGAACAGGGCAAGCCGCTGGCCGAGTCGCACGCGGAGATCGCCCGTACGGCGGCCCGACTGCGCTACTTCGCCGGCCTGACCGACCCCCGCACCAGACCGATCAGCGACGGGCGGCCGGTGTCCAGCGAGGTCCGGTGGCGGTCCCTCGGGCCGGTCGCGGCGATCGTGCCGTGGAATTTTCCCCTCCAGCTCGCGGCCGCCAAGTTCGCGCCCGCGCTCGCGGCCGGCAACACCATGGTCCTGAAACCGTCCCCGTTCACCCCCCTGGCCACCCGCCTCCTCGGCTCCGTCCTCTCCGTCGCGCTGCCGGAGGACGTCCTGACCGTCGTCACCGGCCGCGAACCCCTCGGCGCCCGCCTGGCCTCCCACCCGGGCATCCGCCACGTCACCTTCACCGGCTCAGTGCCCACCGGGCGGGCCGTCGCCGCGTCGGCGGCCACCTCCCTGGCCCGGGTCACCCTCGAACTGGGCGGCAACGACGCGGCCGTCCTGCTGGAGGACGTCGAGGTGGACCGGATCGCGGACCGGCTGTTCTGGGCCGCTTTCCGTAACTGCGGGCAGGTGTGCATGGCCGTGAAACGCGTCTACGTCCCGGCCCGGCTCCACGCCGACGTGGTCGAAGCCCTCGCCCACCGCGCGAGGACCGTACCCCTCGGGCCCGGTCTCGACCCGGACACCCGTCTCGGCCCGGTCAGCAACGCCCCCCAGCTCGCCCGGGTCGAGGACGTCACCCGGCAGGCCCTGGCCGGCGGAGCCCGGGCGGCGGCCGGCGGCCGGCGACTGGAGC
Organism: Streptomyces sp. NPDC015171; assembly: GCF_043079545.1. NCBI lineage: Bacteria > Bacillati > Actinomycetota > Actinomycetes > Kitasatosporales > Streptomycetaceae > Streptomyces > Streptomyces sp. NPDC015171. Next base: position 100,187 of record NZ_JBIBUO010000019.1, on the reverse strand, counting down.
GGCCGGGCTATTTCTTCGCCCCCACCGTTCTCACCGACGTCCCGCCCGACAGCCCGGTGGTGACCGGCGAACAATTCGGCCCCGTCCTGCCCGTGCTGCCCTACCGCAGCCTCGACGAGGCCGTCGACGCGGCCAACAGCACCGGCTTCGGACTGGGCGGCTCCGTCTGGGGCACCGACCTGGACCGGGCCGAGGCGGTGGCCGATCGGCTCGAATGCGGCACCGCCTGGATCAACCATCACGCCGAACTCTCCCTCGCCCAGCCCTTCGCGGGCATCAAGGACAGCGGAGTCGGCGTCGCCGGCGGACCGTGGGGGCTGTACGGCAACCTGCGGCCGTTCGTCGTCCACCGCCCGCGAGAACACCAGCTGGACCAGGAGGTTCGCCGGTGAGGTTCCAGGCGGCCGTACTGCGCTCGTACGAGGATCCGTTCACGGTCGAGGAGGTGACCCTGCGCGCGGCGCCCGCCGCCGGGGAGATCCTGGTCGAGATCGCGGGCTGCGGAATGTGCCGTACGGATCTCGCGGTACGGCACTCCGCCGGCCGCAGCCCGCTGCCCGCTGTCCTCGGCCACGAGGGTTCCGGGGTGGTCGTGGCCACGGGCGGCGGGCCGGACACCGCGGTCGGCGTCGGTGACCACGTCGTGCTCAGCTTCGACTCCTGCGGCCACTGCCCCAACTGCCGCGCCGCGGCCCCCGCCTACTGCGACTCCTTCGCCTCCCTCAATCTCTTCGGCGGCCGGGAGGAGGACCCACCGCGGCTCACCGACGCGGCCGGGCGGGCACTGGCGCCCCGGTGGTTCGGGCAGTCCTCGTTCGCCCAGTACGCGCTCGTCCCCGCCCGCAACGCCGTCCGGGTCGACCCGGCCCTGCCTGTCGAGCTGCTCGGGCCGCTCGGCTGCGGCTTCCTCACCGGCGCGGGAGCCGTTGTGAACACCTTCGGCGCCGGCCCGGGCGACACCCTCGTGGTCCTCGGCGCGGGAGCGGTGGGCCTGGCCGCGGTGATGGCGGCCACCGCTTCCGGGGCGCTGAGCGTGGCCGTGGACAGGCATCCCGGGCGACTGGCCCTGGCCGAACGTTTCGGCGCGGTCCCGCTGCCCGTCGGGCCGGCCGGGCTGCCGGAGCGGATCCGGCGGCTGACCGACGGCGGTGCGCAGTACGCGCTGGACACCACGGCCTCACCCGCGCTCGTCAACGACGCGCTCCGGGCACTGCGCCCCACCGGCAGCCTCGGGCTGGTGGCCCGGCTCCACACCGCGCTGCCGCTCGAACCGGGCACGCTGGACGGGGGCCGCGGCATCCGGCACATCTGCGAGGGGGACGCCGTGCCCGGGCTGCTGATACCCCGGCTGACCAGGCTGTGGCAGGCCGGACGATTCCCCTTCGACCAGCTCATCCGCACCTACCCGCTGGCCGACATCGACGAGGCCGAACGCGACTGTACGCAGGGCAGCGTGGTCAAACCCGTCCTGCTCCCGGAGAGACGAAGCCGATGAGCCGGGCACCCAGTGCTCTTCCCGATCCGCATCCGACAGACGGGTACCTCTCGGTGCCCGCTCCCGCCCACGGAGGACACATGAGCGGCCCGGCACCACAGCAGACGGACACGGACACGGTCACGGATACGGGCACGGTCGCGGAAGGCCGGGAAGCGGCAGGGGCGGATACGGCAGAGGCCGATCCGGGAGAAACGGATACGGGACGAGCGGATCCGGGAGGGGTGGACGGGGGCGTGGGGCTGACCGCCCTTCTGGTCGCGGCGGCGCGGGCGATCGAGACCCATCGCCCCGACAGCCTGGCCCAGGACCCCTACGCGGAGCACTTCGTACGCGCCGCGGCGGCGTGCGCCGACTGGCCGGTGCGGATCCAGCAGGTGGTGGAGGGGGACGGCGATCCGCTGTGGGGGCGGTTCGCCCGCTACTTCGGGCTGCGGACCAGAGTCCTGGACGACTTCGTCCTCGGGTCGGTCGGGGCGGGTGCGCGCCAAGTGGTGCTGCTGGGGGCGGGGTTGGACACCCGTGCTTTCCGGCTGGACTGGGCTTCGCCGGGCTGTGTGGTCTTCGAGGTCGACAGGGCGGGTGTGCTGGAGTTCAAGCACCGGGTGCTCGCGGACCTCGCGGCCTGCCCGAAGGCGAAGCGCGTGCCGGTGCCGGTCGATCTGCGCTCGGACTGGGTGAGCGCGCTGACCGCCGGCGGATTCGACGAGGCGGCACCGAGTGTCTGGCTGGCCGAGGGGCTGCTCTTCTATCTGCCGGGTCCGGCCGAGACGTATCTCGTCGACACGGTGGACCGGCTGTCCGTCGCCGGCAGCGCGCTGGCTTTCGAGGCCAAGCTGGAGAAGGACCTGATGGAGTACCGCGACAGCGCGATCTACGTGGCGACGCGGGAGCGGATCGGCATCGACCTGCTCGATCTCTTCGCCAAGGGTCCGCGGCCCGACTCGGCTGGCGGCCTGGCGGCGAAGGGCTGGTCGACCTCGACGCACACGCCGTTCGATTTCACCCGCCGGCACGGCCGCGGTCCCCTCCCCGAGCCGAACGACGCGCTCGAGGGCAACCGATGGGTGTTCGCGCACAAGCGGCGGCCGTGACGCCTGTCCGCGCGGGCCCTGACAGCGACGCCCCACGCACGGAAGCGGGTCAGGCGGGGCATCCGACCCCACCCGGCCCCCGCCTCGGGCACGCCGCCGCCGCTTTCGCGGTGTGGGGTGCGTGTCAGACGGCCTGCGCGGAGACCAGCCTGTCGCCGGGGATGCCGGCCATGTCCGGCGCGTAGTAGTCCTCGATGCCTACGGCCCAGGTGGCCACGGTGATACGGTCCTCCGCGTCCGGGGCGAAGGCGTCGAACAGCGCGTGGATGTTCGCCTCCTCGAAGCCGATCGCCGTCATCAGCGACACGAACAGCGGGCGTTCGATCAGGCCGTCCTTGTCGGGGTCGCCGAGCGCGGAGAGCGCCTGGGCGAATTCGGTGATGGTGGGGCCGAAGCGCCCGGGGTCGAGCACGAAGGGGCGGAATTCCTCGACGGTGATCACGCCGTCGCCGTTGGCGTCCAGTTCGGTGGCCAGTGTCGTCCAGTAGCGCCGGAAAGCGGCCCGGATGGCCGCCTTGTCGGCGTCGTCCGAGGCGCTTGCCGCCTCCACCACTCGGCTCGTCATGAGGTCGAAGTCGTCGGAGTCGATGACCCCGTTGCCGTTGGCGTCGAAGAGGGAGAAGACCAGCTCGACCCGCCGGGCGGCCTCAGTTCGCATGTCCGTCACCTGTCTTCCGTGGCCCGGCCGTCCCGGGCCTGGTTTCCTGCGTGCTTCCACGAAACCGCGCCGCGCGGAGGGATGTGACGACAAGCCCCTCTTCACTACCAAAAAGAGTGAGTTCCGGCAGTCCGTGCCGAGGCGCCTCATTCATGACCCGCCGGCCTGACCCATAAGCCCGCTCACCCACCGCGCGGGTGGTGTGCCGGGTTGCCTCCTTGGTGGTTCTGCCGCTTCGTACGGGCGGCCGAGGCCTGCCGCGTATCCGCGCCAGAACTGACGTGTCGCTGGGTCTGCTGAGGGCCGTGCCAGTCCAGGCAGATCACGGTGGCATCGTCTTCGAGTCTGCCGCCGGCCGCTTCCAGGACCGCGGAGGTCAGTATCAGCGCGGTCTCCCGTGGATGCAGCGTCCGGGTCACCTCCAGCAGGACGGCCAGGTCGGGCTTCTCCCCATGGTGTTCGAGCATGCCGTCGGTCAGCATGAGCAGACGGTCCCCCGGGCGCAGATCGATCTCCTGGACGCGGTAGGGGTGGGGGACACGCACGGGCAGCCCGAAGGGATGGTCCACCTCGCAGGTGATCGTCTGTGCGGTCCCTTCGCGCATGCGCAGGGGCCAGGGGTGACCTGCGTCAACGAGCTGGGCCCGGCCGGTGTGGAGGTTGATGCGCAGCAGCTGGCCGGTGGCGTGACCGCGGTTGTGACCGGCCAGGGCCTGGTCGGCCAGGTGGGCCTGCTCGGCGAGGCCGGCCCCTGCGCGGCGGGCGCCCCGCAGGGCGCCGACCAGCACGGTGGCGGCCAGGGCGGCGGCGATGTCGTGGCCCATGGGATCGGTCACCGACACATGCAGGACGTCTCGGTCCAGGGCGTAGTCGAAGGTGTCGCCGCTGAGGGCTTCGGAGGGCTCAAGGCTCCCGCACAGCGTGAACTGTGCGGCCTCGCACGACAGTGACTGAGGCAACAGCTGGTACTGGATCTCCGCTGCCAGAGTGGGGGGCCGCGAGCGTTTGCCCCAGGAGTAGAAATCGGTGAAGCGCCCGTTGGCGATCACGACGTAGGCCAGCAGGTGCGCGGCATCCCCGGCCGCTTCCAGGACGCTCGCAGCGGGCGCGGCCGGCAGGAGCAGTTCCAGCAGCCCGATGGCGTCCCCGCGGTTGGTGACCGGCACGATCACCCGCTGCCCCTTGCCCGTCGTCTCCTGATACAGCCGCTGGGTACGAATCACACCTTCATAGACGCTGCCGAACAGAGGGATCCGCTCGACCTCGGGCCCGTCCTCCCCTGCCCCCGCGGTGGACAGCCGCGCCACTGCCTTTCCCGTGAGATCCACAATGAGGAACGACACCTTCGTGGCGTCGAAACGTCGCCGCAGATCCTCCGCGACCACGTCGACGGCATCGACCGGCGCCGCCGTCTCCGCCGCCGTCAGCAGCCGGGAATATTCACTGTGCCTGTCACCCACGGCCGCGATCCTTCCGGCAGCCCCTCCTACGAGCCTGGGAGCGAGCCACGAAGGCATGCGTCAAACGCAACGCAGCACGCGAGAGATCATGACGGCCTCAGAGATCATGACGCCGTCGCACGGATGAGCAGGTCCGGCCCGGCCGCAGCCACCAAGCCGGGCCGCCCGTGCCGGGGGTTGGCCAGGTGGCCGCCGCGGGCAGCGGCGCCTCGGTCGCGTAGGAGACGATGGTGCCCGCCCGGACGGGGCGTCGGGCGCCAGCCTGCGCGGCGGTGACGGCTTCGGCGGGGGGCTCGCCATAGAGCTGGCCATAGAGCCGGCCAGGTCCGGCTTCAGGCTCAGCAGCGCGGACAGAGCGTCGTCGGCCACCGAGCAGCTCTGAGCACCCCGAGCAGCTGTGGGCAGCGTTCCGACCCCGTCGCAGCCGGCCACCAGCCTCCGCGAAAACCCGCTTGGCGGACCAGGGCGACCGCTGCTAGCTTTCCGGAGGCCGTGCGAGAGAACGAGGAGGTGGTACCCGTGAACGCAGTATCGACATGGGTGCTCCCCTCCGGGGTCACGGTCGGGCGATAGGTCGTCCGGGAGCGCCGTTCAAGAGCACTCCCGAAAGGCACCACCGTGCACTTCACTTCCGAACAGCGCCTCGACGACGGCGTCCTCGAACGCGAATTCACCCTCGGTGAGATCCCCGGTGTCCTGTGGACGCCTGGATCCGCGCCGGCCCCGCTGATCCTGATGGGCCACAACGGCGGCTTGCACAAGCGGGAGGCCCGGCTGATGGCCCGCGCCCGGCACTCCGCAGGGCGGTACGGCTACGCGGTGGCCGCCATCGACCACCCCGGGCACGGTGACCGGCCCCGTTCCGCCGTCGACGAGCAGGCCCGCGCCGACCTCCGCCGGGCGATGCAGGCCGGCGAGCCGGTCGACGAGATCTTCGAGTCCTTCGTCGGCCCACTGGTCGACAAGGCGGTCCCGGAATGGCGGGCCACCCTGGATGCCCTGCTTACGCTGCCCGAGATCGGCGGCCCGGTCGGGTACTCGGGGATGACGGCCATCGGCATTCGGCTGGCGGTGGTCGAGCCGCGCATCGCGGCCGCCGGATTCTTCGCCGGGGGGTACGTGCCCCGCGCTCAGCGCGAGGAGGCCCGGCAGGTCACCATCCCACTGCAGTTCCTGCTGCAGTGGGACGACGAAGGCAACCCCCGGCAGCGGGCCCTGGACCTCTTCGACGCCTTCGGCAGCAAGGAGAAGACGCTGCACGCCAACATGGGCGGGCACGCCGGTACGCCGTGGTTCGAGGTGGACGCCGGGGACCGGTTCTTCGACCGGCACCTGAAGTAGGGCCGGGCTGACAGACCGGTCGGCACAGCGGCGGGGCCCGCTGGAGACTCCCGGGTCAGGCGCTGGGGCCTCCGGCGTCGCGGCCGCCCGTCGCCGGGTGAGGTCGGGGACGGCCGCGCGGGCGGCCGACCGGGCTGCCGGCTTCCGGAGGGTCTCCATGAGCCGCCGGAGATTCTCGATCTCCCGGACCTGGGCGACCCGGGTCATGAGCCGGACCCGGGTCGCTCAGGTCATCGCCATACGGTGCTGCTCCCGCCGGCAGCATCATGTGGGGGGAAGGCGATGACACGTAGGCGAATGCGCGTACGGGACACGCCGTATCTGGTCGTTCCCGTCCGCCGCCACCGCGGTGGCGGCGGACGGGAAAGGCCCGTCTGGGCGCCCCCCTCCCCAGCTTCCTTCTCGGAATCTCATCGTCCGTCATTCGTCATGCGAGCCATGCGGACTCCTTGTGACGTATGCGTGGGGAGACGTCCGAGTGGCCCGCGACAGCTGACGTGCCCGTGGTGCCGGGTGCGGCCGAGTGCCCCAGGTGCCGGTGCACGAAGTGGATGGCCATCGCGCCCTCACCGGCCGCGGAGGCCACCCGCTTCACCGAGCCGCTTCGGACGTCCCCTACCGCGAAGACCCCGGGCAGGCTGGTCTCCAGGGTCATGCACGAGCGCCCGCGGCCGTGCCACGCCTCGGGGTAGGCGCAGGCTTCCTGGGCCTCCGGCCCGGTGAGGACGAAGCCGCGGGAGTCGAGGGCGATGCTGCCGGCGAGCCACTCGGTGTGGGGGTCGGCGCCGGTGAAGACGAACAGGCTCCGTACCGCGAGCCGGCGGTGCTCGCCTGTGCGGTTGTCGACCACGTCCAGCTCCTCCAGCACTTTCTGGCCGATGACCTCGGTGACCTCGGTGTGCAGCATGACCTCCACCCGCGGATGTCCCGCTACCTGGTCGACCAGGTAGCGGGACATGTTGGCCTCGAGGCTGGCTCCTCGGACCAGCAGCTGCACCTTCGGCGCGTACCCGGCGAGGAAGAGCACCGCCTGGCCCGCCGAGTTGCCTCCGCCGACGACGGCCACCGGGTCGGTGCGGCACTGCTGGGCCTCGTAGACGGTCGCCGAGTAGTGCACGCTCGTTCCCTCCAGGCGTTCGATGCCGGGCACCTGGAGCCGGCGGTAGCGGGCACCCATGGCCAGGACGACGGCGCGGGCGGCGATCTCGCTGCCGTCGGCGAACGCCACCACGTAGTGGTCCTCGTCCTTGGGATGGAGACCGGTCGCCTCCAGGGGAAGGCTGATCCTGGCGCCGAACTTGTCGGCCTGGAGCACGGCGCGTTCGGTGAGTTCGGCGCCGGAGATACCGGACGGGAAGCCGAGCAGATTCTCGATGCGGGACGTCGTGCCGGCCTGGCCGCCGCTGGCCATCGCCTCCACCACCGTGGTGCTCAGGCCCTCGGAGGCGGCGTAGACCGCGGCGGCCAGGCCGGCGGGCCCGGAGCCTACGATGAGGAGGTCGCCGTGACGATTTCCGGCGGGTAGTGACGGCAGGCCGATGAGCCGGGCCAGTTCCGCGTTGCTGGGGTTGCGCAACAGTGTGGTGTCCCGCCAGATGACGAGTGGTGTCTCCGCCGGGCCGACACCGAAGCGGCGCAGCAGCTCCTCGGCCTCGTCGTCGGTCTCCAGGTCGATCCAGCGGTGCGGCAGCCGGTTGCGGACGGCGAACTCGCGCAGCCGCCTGGTGTCGGGCGAGTAGCGCGACCCGATGATGCGGAACCCGGCGCCCTGTCCGACGAGCTGGGCGCGACGGCACAGACAGGCGCGCAGCACGATGTCCCCGATGGTGGGGTCCTGGGACACCAGGTGGCGCAACCGGTCCAAGGCGACGACGAGGACCTCGCCGGGCTCCCTGGCGACAGCGGTGTAGAAGGCCACTTGTCCGTACAGCAGGCCCAGTTCACCGATGAAGCGACCGGGGCCGTGCACGCGCAGCACGTGCTCCTCGGGAGTGCCGTAGTCCTCGACGACGGCGACGGTACCGCTGAGGACGACGAAGAACGTCTCGCAGCGCTCCCCCTCGCGGATCAGCACGTCGTTCGGAGCCATGGTCCGGCGTTGCCCGTGCTCCGCCAGACGTGCTGTCTGGTCCTCCGTGAGGCGCGGATACGCGCCGTAGATGTCCGGCGTCTCCCAGACGGCGGCCTCGTCCGCTTTCTCCGGTACCGGTTCTTCGCCCGGCAGCGGCTGGTCGCCGGCCATCAGACGAACGCCTCGTGAACGTAGCACCAGCGCCATTCCTCGCCGGGCTGGAACGACTGCACGATCGGATGGGCGACGGCAGCCGCGTGCTTGCGCGCGTGCTTGTTCGGCGAGGAGTCGCAGCAGCCGACGTGCCCGCAGGTCAGGCAGAGCCTCAGGTGAACCCACGGGGAGCCGAGCATCAGACACTCCTGACACCCTTCTGGGGTCAGCGGCTGGACCGGCCGGACGAGCGCAAGGTGGGGGTCTGCGTGCAGGGTCATCCGGATCACCCTTTCCGGGCGGTGATCGACTGTTCCACCCACCGGCGAAGAGCGGGGGCGGGCGCCGCCCCCGCCTGCCGGGCGACCGTCTCGCCCTGGTCGAGGATCAGCAGTGTCGGTACGGCCTGGACCTCGAAACGTTGCGACAGTCGCGGGTTCTTGTCGACGTCGACCTTGACGAGTTTGATCCGGCCGGCGAGATCGGTGGCGACCTTCTCCAGTGCGGGGCTGACCATGCGGCAGGGGCCGCACCAGGTGGCCCACAGGTCGACCAAGACAGGGACATCGGCCCGCTCGGCGACCTCGGTGAAGTCGTCGTCGCCCGCGTCCACCATCCACGGTAGGGGCTGCTTGCAGTGGCCGCACTTGGGGCGGCCCTCCGCGGCCACGGGCACCCGGTTGGTGCGCCCGCAGTGGGGACAACTGACGTTCGTCGCCCGCATCGTGCTCATGCCGCCCGCGCTCCCTTCACGTCCTCGGGCTGGTCGTAGGTGACCACCAGTTCCCCCGCCTCGGCGTCGACGCGGACCGTCGCGCCGTCCTGGACGTCACCGCGCAGCAGGGCACGCCCGACCATCGTCTCGACCTCGTGGGAGATGTAGCGGCGCAGCGGCCGGGCCCCGTACACCGGGTCGTAGCCCTGGTGGGCTATCAACTCGCGTGCGGCTTCGGTGAGTTCGACGGCGATGCGGCGTTCGGCGAGGCGGCGGCGCAGTTCGTCGAACTGCAGCTCCACGATCCGCTCGATCTGCCGCTCGCCGAGCGGCTTGAACAGCACGATGTCGTCGACGCGGTTGAGGAACTCCGGGCGGAAGTGCCCGCGCAGCTCGCCCATCACCAGGGCACGGGCGTCCGGCTTGATCTCGCCCTCGGCGGTGGCGCCGTCGAGGAGGTGCTCGGAGCCGATGTTGGACGTCATGATGATCACGGTGTTGCGGAAGTCGACGGTGCGGCCCTGGGAGTCGGTGATACGGCCGTCGTCGAGGACCTGCAGCAGGGTGTTGAAGACATCGGTGTGCGCCTTCTCGATCTCGTCGAACAGAACGACCGAGTACGGCTTGCGGCGCACGGCCTCGGTGAGCTGGCCGCCCTCCTCGTAGCCGATGTATCCGGGCGGTGCGCCCATGAGCCGGCTGACGGTGTGACGCTCCTGGTATTCACTCATGTCGAGCCGGACCATGTTCTCCTCGGAGTCGAACAGGGCCGCCGCGAGGGTCTTGGCCAGCTCGGTCTTCCCGACGCCGGTAGGGCCGAGGAAGATGAACGAGCCGATGGGCCGGCGCGGGTCGCGGATGCCGGAACGGGCGCGGATGATGGCATCGGCGACGAGCTTGACGGCCTCGTCCTGGCCGATGACCCGCTCGCGCAGGATCTCGTCGAGGCGCAGCAGCTTCTCGCGTTCGCCTTCCTGGAGACGGGCGACGGGGATGCCGGTCCAGGCGGCGACGATCTCGGAGATCTCCTCTTCGGTGACGACCTCCCGCAGCAGCCGGTCCTGCCCTTGTTTGGCGGCCAGCTGCTCCTCCTCCGCGGCGAGTCGGCGCTCCAGGTCCTGGAGGCGGCCGTAGCGGAGTTCGGCGGCTCGGTTGAGGTCGTAGGCGCGTTCGGCCTCCTCCGCCTCGTGGCGGACCTGCTCCAGTTCCTGGCGCAGTTCCTGCACGCGCCGGATCGCCTGCCGTTCGGCCTCCCACTGGGCGCGTTTGGCGTCGGCATCGCCGCGCAGGTCGGCCAGTTCCTTGCGCAGCTCCTCCAGGCGGGCCTTGCTGGCGGGGTCGGTCTCCTTGGACAGGGCCGCCTCCTCGATCTCCAGGCGGGTGACGCGGCGGGTGATCTCGTCGAGTTCGGCGGGCATCGAGTCGATCTCGGTACGCAGCCGGGCGCATGCCTCGTCGACGAGGTCGATGGCCTTGTCGGGCAGGAACCGGTCGGTGATGTAGCGGTGGCTGAGGGTGGCCGCGGCGACCAGCGCGGTGTCCTGGATCTTCACCCCGTGGAAGACCTCCAGGCGTTCGCGCAGTCCGCGCAGGATGGAGATGGTGTCCTCCACGCTCGGCTCGTCGACCACTACCTGCTGGAAGCGGCGTTCGAGGGCGGCGTCCTTCTCGATGTGCTGGCGGTACTCGTCGAGGGTGGTGGCGCCGATCATGTGGAGTTCCCCGCGGGCGAGCATCGGCTTGAGCATGTTGCCCGCGTCCATGGCCCCTTCCGCGGCGCCCGCCCCCACGACGGTGTGCAGTTCGTCGACGAAGAGCAGGATGCGCCCCTGAGCGGCCTTCACCTCGGACAGCACGGCCTTGAGGCGTTCCTCGAACTCGCCGCGGTACTTGGCGCCGGCGACCAGGGAGCCCATGTCGAGAGCGAACACCGTCTTGTCGCGCAGGCCCTCGGGTACGTCGCCGCGAACGATGCGCTGGGCCAGGCCCTCGACGATGGCGGTCTTGCCGACGCCGGGATCGCCGATGAGGACGGGGTTGTTCTTGGTCTTGCGGCTGAGGATCTGGGTGACGCGGCGGATCTCCGCGTCACGGCCGATGACCGGGTCCAGCCGCCCGGACCGGGCCTCGAGGACCAGGTCGCGGCCGTACTTCTCCAGGGCCTCATAGGCCACTTCGGGGTTGGCGGAGGTGACGCGCTGGTTGCCGCGGACCTGGGTGAGCGCGCTGAGGAAGGAATCCCGGGTCACGCCGTGCTCCTTGAGCAGGCGCCCGGCGGCGGTCGCCGAGCCCTCCTCGGCCAGGGCGAGCAGGAGGTGCTCCACGGACACGTACTCGTCCTTGAGGCGTCTGGCCTCCCGCTCGGCCGTGTCGAGCAGGCGGGACAGGCGCTGGGTGACGAAGACCTGGCCGGGTGCCGCGCCGGGGCCGGTGACCTTCGGGCGGCGGGAGAGTTCCTCGCGCACGGCGGCGCGCAGCTCCTTCGGCTCGGTGCCGGCCTGTCGCAGCAACCGTGGGATCAGACCGTCCTCCTGATCGACAAGCGCGAGCAGCAGGTGTTCCCCGTCGACCTCGGTCTGCCCCATGCGGACGGCCGCGCTCTGGGCCTCCTGTAGGGCTTCCTGGGACTTCTGGGTGAGACGGTTCATGTCCATGGGGGTGTTTCACTCCTCGTGCCGCGGCCGCGCAGGGCGGCTTCGAGCAGGCTGATGCGGTCGAGCAGGTCGAGCACCAGGCCGATGGATGCGTAGTTGAGGCAGAGTCCGGTGCGCAGCCGCTGGACACGGGCGAGAACCGCCGGGGCCGTGGGGTCGAACACCAGTCGCCCCGCGGAGTCGCGTTCGGCGTCGACCAGGCCGAGGGCGACGAACCGGCGGATCAGATCGGGGTGGAGGCCCGAGCGAAGGGCCACGGCGGCCAGGGAGAGCCTGGGGACGGGGACGAGCGCGTACCGGAGGGCCGTCGAGGCGGTGATGCCGGCGCCCGTTCGTACCGGACGGGCGCCCGCGCCGGCCCGGCCGGTGCCTCCCGCTCCCGCGGGTCGGTCGTTCATCGCGTCCTCCTGGGGTCGAACGAGGAAGTGGCGGCGAGTTCCTCGAACAGTTCGCGCTCCCGGTCGCCGAGGGCGGGCGGCACCATGACGCGGAGTTCGGCGTACAGGTCGCCGTTCGCGCCCCGCGGGTTCGGCATGCCCTCGCCGCGCAGCCGCAGCCGCCGGCCGCTGGACGAGCCCGCGGGTACCGTGACCTTCGCCGTGCCGCCGCCGGGCGTGGGCACCGGCACGGTCGCGCCCAGAGCCGCCTCCCACGGGGCGACCGGGACCTGGACGTGCACGTCACGGCCGTCCAGCCGGAACCGGGGGTGGGGCTGGATACGCGCCCGCAGGTACAGGTCGCCCGCGGCGGCGTCACCACTGCCCTGGCCGCCCTCGCCGGCCAGCCGGATGCGCTGCCCGTCGGTGACGCCCGGCGGCACTTCGACCTCGTACCGCCGCGGCTGCCCGGTGGGGCCGGCGAGTGTGACGGTGCGACGGCCGCCTCGGTACGCCTCCTCGACGGTGAGCGGCAGTTCCGCCTCCTGGTCCGCTCCAGGGACGCCGCCCCGGGCGGCGCCGGCTCCGAACATGGAGCCGAGCAGGTCCTCGATGTCGATGCCCTCCGCGCCGAAGTCGTCTCCGAAGCCGGTGGCGTACCGGACGCGAGGGCCGCCACCGCCTGCGGTCCTGCGGCCGCGGAAGCCGCCGCCCGCTCCCGCCGCGACCCGTTCGTCGAAGTCCTCCGGGATATTCCGGAAATCCTCGCCGAAGCGGTCGTAGCGGGCCCGGGTCTTGGGATCGGACAGGGCGCTGTATGCCTCGTTGAGGTCCTTGAAACGCTCCTCCGCCTCGGGGTCCTTGTTGACGTCCGGGTGGTACCTGCGGGCGAGTCTGCGATATGCCTGCTGGATCTCGTCCTGGCTCGCGGTCCGCGACACGCCCAGCACCTCGTAGAAGTCCCGTGCCATGACCGGTCACTCCCGCTTCGCGACCGTCACGGCGGCGGGCCTGAGCTGCCGTTCGCCGTCCCCGTAGCCGGGGCGCAGTACCTCGACGACGGTGCCCGGTGGGGCGTCGGGGTCCTGGACGACACCGACCACCTCGTGCCGGGCCGGGTCGAAGGCGACGCCGGTCTCCGCGTGCCGCGGGTAGCCGAGCAGTTCGAGGACGTTCACCGCCTGGTCGCGTACGGCCCGGATGCCCTCCATGATCGCGCCCGGATCGGCGCCGGCGTGGGTCAGGGCGAGTTCGAGGTTGTCGAGGACGGGGAGGAAGGCGGCCGCCGTGCGGGACCGCTCGACCGCCCGTTCGCGCTCCAGTTCCCTGGCGTGGCGCTTGCGAAGGTTGTCGAGGTCGGCGAGTGCACGCCGCCAGCGGTCCTCCAGTTCCTGGATCGCGGTCGTGTATTCGTCCTCGGCGGGCGCGGGGCCGGCCGCATCGGGTCCCGGTTCGCCGTTCGCCGCTTCGGGCCGGGCCGGGCCCGGTTGGGGCAAGTCCCCGCGAGGAGGAGGTCCGGCGCCTTCCGGGACCCGTACGCCCGGATCCGACGCGGCCCGGTCGGGTTCCTGGGGGTGGGTGGGCATGACGCGCCTCAGCCCTTGTCGAACTCGGCGTCGATGACATCATCGTCACTGCCACCGCCGCTCGCGGGACCGCCGGTGGCGGCGTCCTGGCCGGTACCGCCCTCTGTGGCGGCGGCGCCCTGATGGGCCGCCAGTCCGGCGAGTATCTGCTGGAGTTCGGAGGTCAGAGGCCGCACGCGCTCCACGCCCGCTTCTTCCTTGACCGCGGCCCGGGCGTCGGACACGAGCATTTCGGCGCGTGCCTTCTCGTGCGCGGGCGCCGCGTCACCCAGTTCCGCGAGGCGCTTCTCGACCTGGTACGCGACGGCATCGAGTTCGTTGCGGGCGTCGACGGCCTCGCGGAGTTCCTGGTCCTGGCCCCGGTTGTGCTCGGCCTCCTGGACCATGCGTTCGACCTCACCGCGGTCCAGGTTGGAGCTCTCGCTGATGGTGATGCCCTGTTCCTTGCCGGTGTCCCGGTCGCGGGCCTTGACGTTGAGGATGCCGTTGGCGTCGATGTCGAAGGTGACCTCGACCTGTGGTTCGCCCCGCGGTGCCGGCCGGATGTCGGTGAGCTGGAACCGGACCAGCACCCGGTTGTCGGCTGCCCGCTCGCGCTCGCCCTGGAGGACCACCACATCGACGGCCGGCTGGTTGTCCTCGGCGGTGGAGAAGGTCTCGCTGCGGCGAACGGGGATGGTGGTGTTCCGCTCGATGATCTTCGTCATCACTCCGCCGCGCGTCTCCACGCCCAGCGACAAGGGTGTGACGTCGAGCAGCAGGACGTCCTTGACCTCGCCCTTGAGCACCCCGGCCTGGATCGCGGCGCCCAGGGCCACGACCTCGTCGGGGTTGACGCTCATATTGGGATCCTTGCCGCCGGTCAGCCGGCGGACCAGAGCCTGGACGGCGGGGATGCGGGTGGAACCGCCGACGAGGATGACCTCGTCGATGTCGCTCTCGCCGACCTTGGCGTCGGCCATGGCCTGCTGGACCGGTCCCAGGCAACGCTCCACCAGGTCGCCGGTGATCTGCTCGAACGTGGACCGCATGATCGAGTCGGTGAGGTGCTTGGGGCCCGAGGCGTCAGCGGTGATGAACGGCAGGCTGACCTGCGTCTGCGTCACCGAACTGAGCTCGGTCTTGGCCTTCTCCGCCGCCTCGAACAGTCGTTGCAGCGCCTGCGGGTCCTTGCGCAGGTCGATGCCGTTCTCCTTCTGGAAGTCGTCCGCCAGGTAGTCCACCAGCCGCCGGTCGAAGTCGTCGCCGCCGAGGTGGCTGTCACCGGCGGTGGAGCGCACCTCCACCACGCCGTCGCCGACGTCGAGGATGCTCACGTCGAAGGTGCCGCCGCCCAGGTCGAAGACGAGGACGGTCTCGTGCTCCTTCTTGTCCATGCCGTACGCGAGGGCGGCGGCCGTCGGCTCGTTGATGATCCGCAGCACCTCCAGTCCGGCGATCCTTCCGGCGTCCTTGGTGGCGGTGCGCTGAGCGTCGTTGAAGTAGGCGGGCACCGTGATGACCGCCTCCGTGACCCGCTCCCCCAGCTGCTTGGACGCGTCGTCGGCGAGTTTGCGCAGCACCTGTGCGCTGATCTCCTCAGGTGCGTAGAGCTTGTCGCGCACCTTGAAGCGGGCCGCCCCGCCTTCGCCCTCGACGACGTCGTACGCCACCGCCTTGGCCTCGTCGGAGATCTCGTCGAAATGCCGGCCGATGAACCGCTTGGCCGAGTAGATGGTGCCCTTGGGGTTGAGGATCGCCTGGCGCCGGGCCAGCTGGCCCACCAGACGTTCCCCGGTGTCGGTGAAGGCCACCACGGACGGTGTCGTGCGGTTGCCCTCGCTGTTGGGCACGACGGACGGCTCGCCGCCCTCCCACACGGCGATCACCGAGTTGGTGGTGCCCAGGTCGATGCCCACTGCCTTGGCCATGAGGAACTCCTCCCGGTGCAGCGCCTGCGTCGACTCTCCGGATCACTTCCGCTCAGGTAGAGGTGGGACTCCGCCGGTTTCCCACCGGTGCGCACGGAGGGTCTCGAGCACTCCCCAGGGTGACGAACCAGGTGGCTCCACGCCTGCGCCTGGCGAGTCAGGAATGCACGGGTCCGGTCGCCCCACGAGGACGAGAGAAAGCATCCGGACATCTCGGATAGGCCGGCCCGGAGCGGGTACACGAGTACCGCTCGCTTCCCTGAAGGCTCGGGGAAAACGGAGTGATCCCATGTCCGGCAGTCGGACGCACAGCCCGTACCACCGCTGCCCCGACCGGGCGGGCCGCCTTTCGCGGGGCAGCGCCCGGCGGCACCCCATGGCCGCGCGCAGGCAGCCCCGCCCGCCCGTTCGCGCCCCAGCCGACCGTGGCCCCCGCGGCTTGATGGCGCTCTCCCGCGCCCTGCTCGACACCCCGGACGAAGACGGGATCCTGCGCCTGGCCATGGACCACATGGTCGCCGCGGGGCCATACCGTGCCGAGGCCGGATACCTCAAGGTGGGCGGCGACCTGGTCCCGAGCCCTAGGAACAGGCAGCCGCATGCCTTGGCCGTGGGCCGGAGGGTGCGGGAGCTGGCCGGGCAGGACGGCAGCGTGACCGTGGCCGGCAGGACCTGGGGCCGGGCCCTGGGGCTACGCGGACCTGGGGGACTCCACGGCTACCTCGTGGTCACGTCCCGCTCCCGGCCCACCGAGGCCGAGCGATCCCTTCTCGCCCTGCTCGTCCGGCTCACCGCTGCTGCTCTGTCGGTCGCCTTCGCACACCGCCGCCAGCGCGAGGACGCGCTGGAGCTGCGCCGGCTCAGGGAGGAACGCACAGCCCTCCAGCGGCGGCTGATCTCTGTGGTGGCTGAGCTGGGCTACGAGCGAGCCGTTCACGCTCTCATGGCCGACGTCGCTGCCTCGGGCGGCGGCGACGAAGCCGTCACCCGCGCACTGCACGGGCTCACTGGACTTCCCGCGCTGGTCGAGGACCGCTTCGGCCGGCTGAGGTCCTGGACCGGCCCCAGCCGCCCCATCCCCTATCCCGAACCGGACCCCGTGCGCCAGGACGAAATGCTGCACGCCGTCGCCACAGAGACCGGGCCGGTGCGGATAAGGGACCGGCTGATCACCCTGATCCGCCCGCGCGGCGAGATCCTGGGCGTGCTGGCCCTGGTCGATGCCCGGGACGAGGCCGACGAGCACACCGTGTTCGCGCTGGAACACGCCGCCGCGTCGCTCGCCCTGGAAATGACGCACCTGCGCAATCTGGCCGAAACGGAGCTGAGGCTGCACCGCGAGCTGGCCGACGACCTCCTGGCGGGGACGGACGAGCCGAGCGCCTACGCCCGGTCGGAGGCTGTCGGACACGACCTGCACCGCAGCCACTACATCGTCGTGGTGCAGTGGTCGAACCGGACCCCCGACGATTCCTTCGCGCAGACCGTGGGGCGGGCGGCCTCTGCCGTGGGCATGCGCTCGCTGCTGACCCGCCGCTCCGACCACGTCGTCCTCATAGCCGACGAGAGGCCGCACGCCCGCGCGCTGTACGAGGCGCTCGCCCGGGAGACCGGAACACGGTCCGGGACGATCGGGGTGAGCGCCCCTTCCGACTCCCTGAACGACATCCCCCACCACTACCAGGAGGCGCAGCGCGCCATGGACGTGCGCCGCCACTCCCGCGAGCACTACGGCACGACGTTCTTCGACGAGCTCGGCCTCTACCGCATCCTGGGACCCGGCAACGATTACCGGGAGCTGGAGACGTTCGTCGACGAGTGGCTCGGGCAGCTCATCGACTACGACTCCCGGCACCACGCGGCCATGGTGGAGACCCTGTCCCGGTACTTCGACTGCGGCGGCAACTACGACGAGACCGCCGAATCCCTCGCGATCCACCGCAGCACGCTGCGCTATCGGCTCCAGCGCATCCGCGACATCAGCGGCAACGACCTCGCGAACGTCGAGGACCGGCTGAACCTCCAGGTGGCGACCCGGGTGTGGAAGATCGTGCTGGGCGGACCGGGCTGATGCCTCACTGGAACTTTGGCAGCCGGGAGCGTCAGCGGATGCTGCGGCAGGTGTCGCGGCCGGCCGGAGCGAGGCGGACGCAGGGGCCGGACACCACCGACGGGTGGCATCCGGTCCGGGGTCCGGGCGTCACAGGGCGATGACGTGGCGGTCGACCAGGTCGAGCAGCGCCCGCAGAGCCGAGCTGGGCCGCCGGGTCGACGACGTGCCGAGATGCATGCTCCAGCGGAGCGTGGTGTCGTGCACGTCCAGGACGTCGAGGACGTGCAGGCCGGGGGTGCGGGCAGCGGCGAAAGCGGGCAGGAAGGCGATGCCCAGACCGTGCCGGACCAGTGCCGCCCCCATGTCGATGTCGGGCACTTCCAGTGCCACCCGGCGTACGACGCCCGCCGCCGCGAACGCCCGGTCGACCACCTCGCGGTTGCCGTAGCCCGGCGGGAAGTCCACGAAGGGTTCCGTCGCGAGGTCCGCGAGTGCCACCTTTCCCCGCTGGGCGAGCGAATGGCCGGCACTCACCACCAGGACGAGCGGCACGGTGGCCAGCTCCCGTGCGTCGATCCCGGCGGGCTTGCGTTCGGGCAGCGACAGGAAGGCCACGTCCAGGTCGCCGCTGAGCAGCGCGTGCGCCAGTCCCGCCGATCCGGTCGTCGCCAGCCGCAGCCGGACGTCGATCGCCGGATGCCGTGCGTGCAGCTGCCCGAGAAGCGCGGGCAGGTCCACCACCTCGACCGAGGCCATGGCGCCCACATTCACCGTGCCGCGCAGCGTGTCCTGTGCGGCGCGCACGGCGTCCTGGGCCGTCTGGGCGGCGTGCAGGGTGGCCCGAGCCTCCGGCAGCAGTGCCGCGCCCGCCCCGGTGAGCCGGACCTGCTGCGACGTGCGCTCGAACAGCGCGCAGCCGAGCTCGCGCTCCAAGGAGCGGATCGCGGCGGACACCCCCGACTGCACCACGTGGAGCCGACGTGCGGCACGCGTGAAACTCAGCTCCTCGGCGACCGCGATGAAGTGTTCCAGCTGACGTAGCTCCACACGAGAAGTATCACTCGCATTGCTCGATCCCAGCAAAAACATTCGTTGGCATTGATCTCTGCTGGTGAGGAGGATGGAAGACGCCATTCACTTCCGCCCGAGGAGGGGTACCCCTGCCTGCCGTTCCCACGCCGCTGAGCCGTCCCGCAGCCGACGCTCCCGACGTCCCGACCCACCGGATCCCAGCACCCGCTCCCGCCGGCCTGCCGCCCCGCGCCCCCGCCCGGCGCCGTGCCTCGCACACGACCGGCTTCTGGTTCGTGGCGGTGGCCTTCACCGTGCTGATGGCCTTCGGCACCGCGCCGACCCCGCTGTGGCCGCTGTACGAGGCCCGGGACCACTTCGGCGCGACCACGGTCACGGTGGCGTACGCCTCGATGGTCGTGGGCGCGGCGGCCGCCTTCCTCGGACTGGGCCACCTGTCGGACCGGCTCGGCCGGCGACGCATCATCGTCCCGGCGCTGCTGGTCGGCATCATCGCGTCGGTCGTACTGATCCTGTGGCGGGACCTGCCGGGTCTGATCGCGGGCAGGATCCTGAACGGTGTCGCACTGGGGCTGATGGCCTCGACCGCGACGACGTACCTGCACGACCTGCACCACGAGGCCCGTCCGGAACGGACGGGTGCGGTACTGCCCGGCATCGTGGCCACCGCCGCCAACCTCGGCGGCCTGGCCTCAGGGCCCCTGGTCGCCGGAGCCGCCGCCGAGTGGCTTCCCACGCCCCTGATCACCACCCAGGCGATCTTCACGCTCGCCATGGCGGTGTGCCTGGCGCTGGTGCTGTCCACCCCGGAGACCGTGGACCTGGAACTGCCCGCCGCCGAACCGCCCAGCAGGTTCGTCCTGCGCCCCGGCGGCCGGCGGACGTTCGGCGCGGCCGGCGCGCTGGGCGCCTTCGCCTTCGCGATCCTCGGCCTGATCTCCTCCCTCGGGGCGAACGTGCTCCACGGCACCCTGCACACCGACTCGCACCTCGTGGTCGGCCTGGCGGCCTTCCTGATGTTCGGTTCCGCGGCGGCCGCCCAGCTGGTGCTGGGCCGCCTCCCGCTGCCCCGGGTCCTGGCCGTGGGGGCAGTGGTATTCCCGGTCGGCCTGGTGCTGTGCGCCGTCGCCCTCTACCACCCAGTGCTCTGGCTCTACCTGGTCGCCGTGTCCCTGTCGGGTGCCGGCTCCGGGCTGCTGTTCAAGGGAGGCGTCGAACGCGCCGTTTCAGTGGCCGAGCCCGCCTCACGCGCGGGGGTCCTCGCCGTGTTCTTCGTCATCGCGTACCTGGGCATGGGCCTGCCCTCCGTCCTGTTCAGCATCGCCCTGCGGCACTTCGCCGTGCAGACCGCGATGATCGGCTTCGCGGCGGTCCTC
The DNA here is from genome assembly GCF_043079545.1 of Streptomyces sp. NPDC015171. Classification (NCBI taxonomy): domain Bacteria; kingdom Bacillati; phylum Actinomycetota; class Actinomycetes; order Kitasatosporales; family Streptomycetaceae; genus Streptomyces; species Streptomyces sp. NPDC015171. The sequence goes on along the minus strand of NZ_JBIBUO010000019.1, from coordinate 80,212 downwards.
TCCTGCGGCGCCGTCGTGTCGGTGGCCGTCGCGTTGCGCGAGCGCGCACCCGATCCCGGCGAGCTCTCGGCGCAGCCCGCCCGCCCCTGCTGACCTCCCTGCGGCGCATGCAACAGCCGTTGTCTGGGAGGCGCGGACCTGGGCACCCGGTGCGGGCGCGCGTGACGCGGATCCGCGGCGGACGGGAGGTTCGAGATGTCTGCGGAATCGGCCAGAACGATCGCGCTCCCCTCCGGTGAGGAGATCGCGGCGCTCGGGCAGGGCACCTGGTACCTGGGCGAGGACCCGGCCCGGCGTGAACAGGAGATCGCCGCGCTGCGGCTGGGCGTTGACCTGGGCATGACCGTCGTCGACACGGCGGAGATGTACGGCGACGGCGCATCCGAGGAACTCGTCGGGGAGGCCCTCCGGGGACGCCGGGAAGAGGTCTTCCTCGTCAGCAAGGTGCTGCCCGGCCACGCAACCCGGAAAGGCACCGTGGCCGCCTGCGAGGGCAGCCTGCGGCGGCTCCGTACGGATCGGCTGGACCTCTGCCTGCTGCACTGGCGGGGACGGTGGCCACTCGAGGAGACCCTTGCGGGATTCACCGACCTGATGGAGGCGGGAAAGATCCGCTACTGGGGCGTGAGCAATCTGGACGTCGCCGACATGGTCGAGCTGACCACCCTTCCCGGCGGCGACGCCGTGGCCGTCGACCAGGTGCTGTACAACTTCTCCCGGCGCGGCATCGAATGGGATCTGCTCCCCTGGTGCCGCGAGGCCGGGGTGCCGGTCATGGCCTACTCCCCGATCGAGCAGGGGCGGCTGCTGGAGGCCGGGGCTTTGCGTGCCGCGGGCCGGGCCCTCGGAGCCACGCCGGCCCAGGTGGCACTCGCCTGGGTGCTGGAACAGGGGGTGGCCGCGATCCCGCGTTCCGGATCACCCGACCACGTTCGGGAGAACCGCGGCGCGGTGGACCTCCGCCTTCCTACCGAGGTGCTCGATGCTCTCGACGAGTCGTTCCCGCCGCCCAGCGGGCCCACGCCCCTGGAGATGCTCTGAAGAAGTGGACGGGGTGGCGCACCCCGGCTCGTCGTCAAACTGGGGGTTCGCCGCGCACCGTCGCGCGTGCTGACGCCGAGCAGGCGCGCGTGCTGACGCCGAGCAGGCAGGCGGTGGCGACCTCGGTGCCGTCCGTGCGGCCACCGAGATGAGGGCCTGTTCGGGCCATTGGCGCCTCTCCGGCAGCCGGTGCGCGAAGTAACTGCCCTGGCGCAGCTTGGGGTGGCCTGCTCGATCGTCCCGGGCAGTCCGGTCCGGAAAGAGGGATGCGGACAGGCCCTGCCGGGTGTCCCGATGCGCCTCGTCGCCGAACTCAATCGTGGAACGGGCCAGACGGGACACCTCACGAGCGATGTCCGCCACAAGCCGGCACCCGGCGTGGCGACGCGCGCGACTCTGCGCCACCCGAACCAGGCCGGCCGGTGCTCAGCCCCTCGCGCTGTCGTCAGGAGCGCGCGAGCCGGGCCGCGAGATAGGGCGCGGTGGCGCTGCGGCGGGCCTTCGCCACCTTGGCCGGCGGTCCCGCCGCGACCACCCGGCCGCCCGCGTCGCCGCCGCCCGGGCCGAGGTCGATGACCCAGTCGGCGGTGGCGATCGTGTCCAGGTCGTGTTCGACGAGGACGACCGTGTTGCCTGCGTCGACGAGCCGGTGCAGTTGTCGCAGCAGCAGCGCGATGTCCGAGGGGTGCAGCCCCGCTGTCGGCTCGTCGAGCAGGTAGAGCGCGTGCCCGCGGCGGGCTCGCTGCAGTTCGGTGGCAAGTTTGATGCGTTGCGCCTCACCGCCGCTGAGTTCCGTCGCGGGCTGGCCCAGCCGCAGGTAGCCCAGTCCCACCTCGCGCAACGTCTCCAGACTGCGGGAGGCGGCCGGGACTGTGGACAGGAACTCGGCGGCGGCGTCGACGGACAGCGCCAGTACTTCCGCGATGTTCTTGCCGCGGTAGGTGACTTCCAGCGTTTCGGCGTTGTACCGGGCGCCTTCGCAGGTCGGGCACGGCGCGTAGGTGCCGGGCAGGAACAGCAGTTCCACCGCGACAAAGCCTTCGCCCTGGCAGGTCTCGCACCGGCCTTCGGGCACGTTGAAGGAGAACCGCCCCGCCGAGTAGCCGCGCGCCCTGGCCTCGTCCGTCGCCGCGTACAGCTTGCGCACCGCGTCGAACATCCCGGTGTACGTGGCCAGGTTGGACCGGGGAGTCCGGCCGATGGGCCGTTGGTCGACCAGGACCAGCCGGTCGAACGACTCGACCCCCGACGCGTCCTGGACGTCGACCTCCAGCCGCGCCTCGTCGGGCTCCTCGGGTACGAGTCCGAGGTGGCCGCGGACGACCTCGGCGAGCACCTGCGTGACCAGCGTCGACTTTCCGGAGCCGGAGACGCCCGTCACCGCCGTCAGCACGCAGAGCGGTATCTCGACGGACACGTCGCGCAGATTGTGGCGGGAGACGCCGCGCAGGTGCAGCCAGCCGTGCGGGGTGCGCGGGCGGTGATCGAGTGGCCGGGCCCGCCCGAACAGGTACTGGCTCGTGGCCGACTCCCCGATCCGCTCGAGACCGGCGACCGGGCCGCTGTACAGCACGCGTCCGCCGCCCTCGCCCGCGCCGGGGCCGATGTCGACCACCCAGTCCGCCCGCCGTACGACGTCCATGTCGTGCTCCACGACGAACAGCGAGTTGCCTGCGGCCTTGAGGCGGTCCAGCACGTCCAGCAGCGGTTCCGCGTCAGCCGGGTGCAAGCCCGCTGAGGGTTCGTCGAGGACGTAGACGACGCCGAACAGCCCCGAGCGCAGCTGGGTGGCGATCCGCAGGCGCTGCGCCTCGCCGGGCGACAGGGTCGTCGAGCGGCGCCCGAGGCTGAGGTATCCGAGGCCCAGGTCGAGCAGCACGTCGACCCGTGCGACCAGATCGCCGCAGATCCGGACCGCGACCTCGGTCGTCTCCCCGGATCGTGCGGTCGACGTGGTGGCGTCGGCCTCGGACCGCCCCGCGACGGGCCGCAGCAGCGCCACGACCTCGGTGAGCGGCATCGCGTTGATCTCGGCGATGGAACGTCCGGCGAAGGTCACGGCGAGCGCCTCGGGCCGCAGTCCGCTGCCGTGACAGGCGGGGCAGGGCACACTCCTGACGAACCGGAGCGCCCGTTCGCGCATCTTCTCGCTCTTGGAGTCGGCGAGAACGTGCATGACGTGCTTGCGGGCGCTCCAGAACTTGCCCTGGTAGCCGTAGTCGACGCGGTCCTCCTCCGGCTCGATGTACACGAGGGGCTGCTCGTCCGTGTACAGCAGCCAGTCCCGGTCCTTCTTCCTGAGCCTGCGCCACGGTCGGTCGATGTCGATCCCCAGGCCGTTCACGACACTGCGCAGGTTGGCGCCCTGCCAGGCGCCCGGCCAGGCGGCGATCGCCCCCTCGCGGATGCTCAGCGAGGGGTCCGGGACGAGCAGGCCCTCGGCGACGTCGTGCACGACGCCCAGTCCGTGGCACTCCGGGCAGGCGCCGGCCGCGGTATTGGGTGAGAACGACTCGGCTTCCAGCCGTGCGGCCCGGGGCGGATAGGTGCCGGCGCGGGAGTAGAGCATGCGCAGCAGATTGGACAGTGTGGTGATGGTGCCGACCGTCGAGCGCGAGCTGGGCGATCCGCGTCGCTGCTGCAGGGCCACGGCCGGCGGCAGTCCGGTGATTTCCTGCACGTGCGGTGCGCCGACCTGTTGCAACAGCCTTCGGGCATACGGTGCCACGGACTCGAAGTAGCGCCGCTGGGCCTCCGCGTAGAGCGTGCCGAACGCGAGCGAGGACTTGCCCGAACCGGAGACGCCGGTGAAGGCGACCATCGCGTCCCGCGGAACGTCGACGTCGATGTTCCGCAGGTTGTTCTCACCGGCGCCCCGGACATGCACGAAGGGGTCGGTCGCGTCCCTGTTCACTGTTACTGGTTACCTGATCACGCCGGGAACCGCGCGACAGGCGTCGTCCCCGGGCCTCGCTCACATGAGCGCTCGACGAAACCCCGGTACGAGACGCTCCCAGGGAACATTCGAGAGTGCTTCACCGTTGGCCCGTATGTGGGCGTGAAGGGAACTGTGTCCCCGGGCCTCACCCTTCGCCCATGAGGACGATCGTTCGGCTGAAGCCTCATGGAGCCCCCGCCGCGAGGCGACCGCCCTTCGCGCCCACTCTCGACCGGCCCCGGACGGGGATCCCCCGAACCGGTCGGGGTCTATGTCCGGCACCTGTCTATGCGGACACATGGTAGGCCGAACGGGTGGCCTCGGCGGTCGGTGACGGGGCCAGGGCGATCGGCCTCACGCGCGAGCACCGGGAAAGAGCTGGGCTGGACACCGAAGCGGGGTGTCCGGTGGCGCGGTGTGCGGTGCCGGCCCGGGGTGGCACGCAGTCAGTGTGCGCGGCGGCGCACGCAACAGTGTGGCCTGGTGGTGGAGCACACCCTGCACGGGGAGGGCGAGGATGTCGGACCGTACCGCCTGCACGTGCCGGCCGGGGGGGCCGACCTGTCACGTGGCGCCGACCTCCCCTCGGGGGCAATCTGTGGGCACGTGCGATCGCGGGAGGGGCAGCCGACGAGAAGGAGTCATGCGGGTGTCGTCTCAGGGCGTAACGGTCGTGGCTCTCCTGGCGGATCCGGACGCTCCGACGGAGATCGCACAGCGTATGGCCCGGATACTTCCCGATCGGCTCGCCGACACGTCAGGCCACAGCCGACGGTTCGACATCGAGGTGGTGAGCGAACCCTTCACCGCGGGGACCGAAGACCCGCCCACCTTGATGCGTCGGATCATGGACCGCGGAAGTGCGGAGAATTGGGACATCGTGGTGGCCCTCACCGACCTTCCCCTGCACTCACACGGGCACAAGCTCGTCGTGGAGCTGAGTCACGAACACGGCTTGGCTCTGCTGTCTCTTCCCCCGCTGGGGGGCTTCCGGCTGCAGACAAGGGCCCGGCAGGCCGTGGAAGAAGCCGTGCTCAGCTTGGCGGGCCCGTATCCCCCTGGGGGTGAGGGGCCTTCGGGAAGTCAGCCGCTGCGGGGGCCCTTCATCGGTCGTCTCACGCCCATCCGTCCGGACCAGGTGGGTGAGGAGGAGATCTCCGATCTTCGGTACGTCGTCAGCGGGCCGCACGGTTACCTGAGGGTGCTCCTCGGTATGGTCCGCGCCAACCGGCCATGGCGCTTGGTGCCGGGCTTGTCGAAAGCCCTGGCAGCCGCACTCGCCACGGGAGCGGTCGCCACGGTGAACTCCACCATCTGGACCCTGGCCGCGTCCCTGAGCACGCCACGCCTCGTCATCGCCACGGTCGGGTCTGTCGCGCTCATGATCGGCTGGCTGATCGTGGACGCGGAACTGTGGCATCGCGCGGATGAGGTTTCGCCGGAGGCCAGGAAGAGGGCTGCTCTCTACAATGCCTCGACGGTCGTGACCGTGGGTATCGGGGTGCTCGTCTGTTACGTGGGTTTGATGGTCATCAACTTCGTGTGGGCTCTGTTCATCCTCAACGACCGAGTGTTCGCCACCATGACACGAACCCCGCTGCATGCCACGGACTACTGGACGTTGTCATGGTTCGTCGCTTCGGTCGCCACGGTGGGCGGCGCACTGGGATCGGGCTTGGAGAGCGACGAGGCGATCCGGGCAGCCGCCTACTCCAAGCGCGAACAGGAACGTCGCAGCGCGCTCCAGGACGACCACGGAGACTAGCCAGTGACCTCAGCCGGAGATGTGCCATCAGTCGGTGGTCGTCCCGGTCCGGAGATTCCGCTGATCGGTCGGTGCCTGATTGTTTCGCCTCGGGGGCCGACGGGGACCCGGATGAAACACCGCCGAAGCTCCGCATGGCGGACCGGCGGCAGACGACCGTTCCACCTGACCCAGGTGAACGGCCCCGAGAGACGTGCCGGAGCCCCGGACCCCCTCGCAGCACTTCCGAGAGTCAGGCTCTCTGCGCCCTTTCCCTTACCGCCATGCCGCGACATCAAGGGAAGTCACCATGAAAGCAGCGGTATACGAAGGACCGCGAACGGTCACAGTGAAGGACGTGCCGGACGCGAAGATCGAACACCCCTGCGACATCATCGTCAAGATCACCACCACCAACATCTGCGGTTCGGACCTGCACATGTACGAGGGCCGCACCTCGTTCGAGTCCGGCCGCACCCTGGGCCACGAGAACATGGGCCAGGTCGTGGAGGTCGGCTCGGCCGTCCGCAAGGTCCAGGTCGGCGAGTACGTGGTCCTGCCCTTCAACATCGCCTGCGGCTTCTGCAAGCAGTGCGAGCGGGGTCTGACCAACTACTGCCTGACCATGCAGCCGGAACCGGCCCTCGCCGGAGCCGCCTACGGATTCGCCGACATGGGCCCCTACCAGGGCGGCCAGGCGGAACTGCTACGCGTGCCCTACGGCGACTTCAACGCGCTGCGCCTGGGTGAGGACGCCGCCGACCGGCAGACCGACTACGTGATGCTCGCCGACATCTTCCCCACCGGCTATCACGCCACCGAGATGGCGCATGTCAAACCGGGTGACCAGACCATCGTTTTCGGGGCCGGTCCGGTGGGGCTGATGGCGACCTATTCCGCCCTCCTCAAGGGCGCCGGGCGCGTCTGGACGGCCGACCACCAGCCCGACCGGCTCCGCAAGGCGGAGGAGATCGGGGCCATCCCGATCAACACCGCCGAGCAGAACCCGGCGGAGGTCGTCAAGGAGGCCACCCTCGGTCTGGGCGCCGACAACGGCTGCGAATGCGTCGGCTACCAGGCGCACGACCCGGAAGGCCACGAGGACGCCAGCCTCACGCTCAACGGTCTGATCGACTCGGTCAGGTTCACGGGCGACATCGGCGTGGTGGGCGTGTTCCTGCCCCAGGACCCCGGCGGCGCGGAGGCCCAGGGGGAGCTGGAAGCTCAGGGCAAGGTCCCGATCGACTTCGGCATGATGTGGTTCAAGGGCCAGCAGATGGGCACCGGGCAGGCGCCGGTGAAGAAGTACAACCGGGCGCTGCGGGATCTGATCGCCGGCGGGAAGGCCAAGCCGAGTTTCGTCGTCTCCCACGAGCTCAGCCTGGACGAGGCCCCCACCGCCTACGAGCACTTCGACGCCCGTGACGAGGGCTGGACCAAGGTGGTCCTGCATCCCAACGGCCACGGCAACGGCCACAAGCGGTAAGAGACCCGGGGCCGCCGGGCCACCTGTCTCCCCTCAGATCGGCCGGGGAACGGGTGGCCCGGCAGGGCGTTCCGGCCAGGCGGACACACGTGACGTGGCTGCGGGCCTTCGGGGAGGTCGTGCGATCCGGACTCACGGTCGAGGAGACGCGGCTGGAGCCCTTGCTCGCGCTGCGCACGGCCGCCGGGGTCGCGATCGTCGTCGGGCCGACGCTGTGGCTGGTCTCCCCCGCGTATGCCGCGTCCGCCGCCCTCGGCGCCTACTCCGCGGGCGGGGCCACCTTCCAGCGCAGCTGGCGTCCACGCAAGGTGGTCGCGCTCGGCGCGGGCGCGGGTCTGGCGCTCAGCACCTTCGTGGGGTACCTGGCGGCGGGGCGACTCGTGACGTTCCTTCCGCTGCTGGCCGTATGGGCCTTTGCCGCGGGAATGGCGTGGGCCGTCGGAACGACCGCCGGGATCGTCGCGGCGACGACCGTGGGCAGCATGCTCGTGACCATCACCTTGCCCACGAGCGTCGGGCGAGCCCTGGAGCACGCCGGGATCATCGCACTCGGAGGCGTGACACAGGCCGTGCTGATCTTGCTGTTCCCGATCCGGCGTTGGGGAGCGCATCGTGACGCGCTCGCCGACGCCCTGGCCGCCGTGGCGGACTACGCCCGCCGGCTGCGGCACGACCCGACCGCACCGTTCGACCCGGAGCCATTGATGACGGCCCGGGACGCGGCCGCCGTGACGCCGTCACAGGCCCGCACCCGTCCCCCCGTCCTCCACGGCCCCCGGGGACTGGCCGAGCGCATCCGGCCGGTGGTCGCGGCGCTCGCCGACCCGGACGTCGGGGCCCCGGCGGAGGGACCCGGGCGGGACCGCGCGCGGGAGTTGCTGGACGCGGCCGCCGACGTCCTGGACGCGGCCGCCCGTTCGGTCCGCCGCGGCACTCCCGCCGAAGTGCGGCCCGAGAGCACAGACGTCCTGCGCGTCGACGAGGAGCACGAGGTGCTGGAGGGCCCCGCGCGGCAGGCCGCCGAGCAGCTCGTGGAACTGCTCGGCGAGGCGTTGGAGATCGCCGCGAGCGGCTGCGTGCGCGGAAGGGCGCCCACGCCGGCCGGCCTCGCCGGCGCCCCGTTCCTGGTGCGCCCGACAATGCTCCGGCTGGTCCCGGTCATCGTCCGGGCCGTGCGCCGTGAACTCCGCCGGGACTCGCCCGTGTTCCGGCACGCCGTCCGCCTGGCGGCGGTGGCCACGCTCGGCTATCTGATCGCCTCCCGGCTGCCCCTGGGCCACGGCTACTGGGCGCCCATCGCCTCGGTGATGGTGCTGCGGCCGGACTTCCACCGGACGTACGCGCGTGCGGTGGCCCGTCTCGCAGGGACCCTGGCGGGGGTCGCGCTCGCCACCGGGACGGTGCGGGCCCTGGGCCCGGACGCCCATGCGGCCGGCGCGCTGGCGGTGGTCTCGGCGGGGCTGTCATACACGCTGAACCGTACCGGCTACGCCTACTCCCAGTGCTTCACCGCCGCATACGTCGTCTTCCTGCTCGGCATGGGCGGCCAGGCGTGGGAGCAGACGGTCCCGGAGCGGGTGGTACTCACCCTGCTCGGCGGGATCCTGGCAATGCTGGCCTACGTGGTGTTCCCCGCATGGGAGACACCCCGACTGCCGGGCCGGCTCGCGGACTGGCTCACCGCCAACGGCCGCTACGCGGCCGCGGTGCTCCGCAGCTACGCCGAGCCGTCCCGGGAGCATCGCGCCGACCTGCGCAGGGCCCTGCTGGCGAGCAGGGAGGCACGTGCCGCCTGGGAGGAGGCTTTCGACCGCGCCAGGCAGGAACCGGTCCGCCCCAGGGGTCTGACGTCGCGCGAGGCGGAGGAGGCGCAGGAAGCGCTCAGGCAATTCGGCCGGGCGGCGATGCTCATGGAGAGCCACGTCCCGCGGGCTGACGGCCGTTTCGCCCCCGAGGCGGAGCGGTTCGCCGAGGCGCTGGAGGCGGACACCGAGCAGGCGGCGGTCGACGTGCGCGAACACAGGAATCCGGACTGGGGACGCGTGGAGGAGGCGCTCCACGCGTGGGAGCGCGCCGCCGGCAACGGGAACCCGGTCCTGCGGCGCGAGGCGGAACTGCAGAAACGGGCCTTGGAGGACCTCGCGACAGCCGTGAGCCGTACCCCCCTGGAACGGGACGTCGGCTCTGCTCGCGAGGAGCAGCGGGTGCGGGCCGCCGTGGCGGCGGAGGGTGACGGATCAGGGCCCGCGCACCGAGGTGGGTGACGGCGCCGGCGACGGACAGCGCCGCGCCTCCTGGAGCGGGAAACAATCTCCCGGCCGCGTCGGGCGCCGCCACACGTACGCCGCTGTCGCCATCACACAGATCGGACGAGCCGCGCCGCGTCATCAGTCGGGCTCCGGAAGCGGGAGGAGCGGGCCTCCCGGGTGGACAGGCGATCCGGTTCCGTCCGGCTGTTACGCAATGGGGACATAACGTCGGTGAACGCCCGCCTCCCTCGCGCCGTCTTCATGGCTGACCACACCGAATGGCATGTAGCTCGCTTCTAGCGTGAAAAGCCGTTCTCGCCACAGAAAAGGACAGGTTCCGTGATGATCTCGAAGCGTCGTTCTGTGCGTACTGCCGTCCTCGGTGCCCTGGGCGCCGCCTCCCTCGCCCTCGCGGGCACCGCGACGGCCGCCGCCGACACGGCCTCGCACCCCGCGTCTCCCGCTGCCGTCGCACACAAGGCCCCGGCCGCCCAGACCGGCATCACCGCCACGCCGTCGACGACCTCGGTCCGGGCCTGGCAGCTGTTCCGGGCCACCGGCAAGACCACCGGCATCACGGCCGGCAGCAAGGTGACCCTGCAGCAGAAGCAGCACGGTACGTGGGTCTCCCTGCCCGCGTCCGCACCCGTCTCTCGCGACGGCTCCTACTCGCTGGGCGTCAAGCTCGGCCTCAAGGGCAAGAACGACCTGCGCATCGTCAACGGCAGGACCGCCTCGCCGGTCTTCAACATCACGGTCCGCTGAACCGCGCCGCCCGCCACCTGGGCCCGGTCCAACCGCCCCTCACCGAGCGGCGGTTGGACCGGGCCCGGCCACTGCCAGCGGCGCGCACAGCGGTCTTGATCGGTCAACGCGGGTAGGGCAGCAGGCCGCTCGCGGTCTTCTCCCACGCCCTCCTCAACTCGGCCAGGAGCTCGGGCCGGTCCCGGGCCAGGTCCGCCTGTTCACGCGCGTCTTCGGCGAGATGGTAGAGATGGTCCGTGCCGCCGGCGTCGCGGTAGTACTTCCAGTCGCCGCGCCGCAGAGCACGATTGGCGCGAACCCGCCAGAACAGATCCCGCTCTGGCAGGTCCTCACCGCGCAGGAGATAGCCGGTGAGACTGGTGCCGTCCAGGGGGTACGCCGGATCCGGGCGGGCGCCGCCCAGTTCGAGCAGCGTCGCGGTCCAGTCCGGGGAGAAAACGGGCTCGTGGCTGACCTGGTGGCCGTCGATACGGGCCGGCCAGCGCACGATCGTGGGCACCCTGATGCCGCCCTCCTGGAGGACGAACTTCGCGCCGCTGAGCGGCCACTGATAGGAGTAGCGCTCGCCGCCGTTGTCACTCGCGAACACCACCACCGTGTTGTGCTCCTGGCCGGAGCGGCGCAGGGCGTCGAGCACCTCGCCGACGGCCGCGTCCAGGCCCTGCACCATCTGCGTGTATTTGGCGACCGAGCCGCCGTCGTAGTGGTTGAGCGCCTCGGTGACCTGCGCCGGTGAAGTGGCGGCCCGGACACGTGCGGCGATCTCGGCGCCGGTCTCCTCGTCGCCCTCGGCGAGCCAGGGCCAGTGCGGGGTCGTGAAGTTGAGGTTCAGCAGCCAGGGATCGGCGTGTCTGCGGCTCACGTACTCCACGGCACGCTCGGTCAGGACGGTCGTGTAGTAGCGCAGGTCCTTGTACTCGGCGTCACCCTCGTACAGGTCGTAGGTGCCCAGCTGGCCCAGCTTGGAGAAGTACTCCAGGACACCGCCGAAGTTGCCGAAGAACTCGTCCCACCCGGACTTGGTCGGGCTGTAGTCGGGCAGCCAGCCGCAGTGCCACTTGCCGATGAGGGCCGTGGAGTAGCCCGCCTTCCGCAGCAGGGAGGCGAGGGTGGGGTGGGCGGGGTCGAGGCCCTGGGACTTGTCGGCCACGGGTTCGGCGAGACCGCCCTTGGTACGGCCCGGGTAGCGGCCGGTGTAGAGGCTGAAGCGGGTCGGCGAGCAGGTCGCCGACCCGGCATAGGCGTCGGTGAAGCGGACCCCCTGACGGGCCAGCCGGTCCAGGTTCGGGGTCCTGATGTGCGGGGCGCCGTAGCAGGACAGGTCGGCCCAGCCGAGGTCGTCGCCGAGGATGACGAGCAGATTCGGGCGAGACGCGTGGGCGGCGGGCGTACGGGCCCGGAACGGCCGTTCGGCCGGTGCGGCGGTCGCGGTGGGCGCGGCTTCGGCGGTGGTCGCGGCACCGGACAGGGCGGTGACCGCGCCACCGCCCAGCAGACCGCCGAAGCCACGGCGTGAGATTTCGGGCATGCGGGATCCTCGGATCGGTCGTGCCGCGGAACGGGACACGACTACGGGAAACGGGGACGAGAAGAGGGAGAGGCAGCCGGCTCAGCGACAGATCGCGCTTGACTGCCGGCACAGATCGACGTGACGCCGCTCCACGAGCGCGACGTGCGCGCGTCCGTGTTCCATGGCGGGCCTCATGAGCACAGGACGGTGCCAGGAGCCCTCTCATACCGTCAAGGCACTGTCCAGCAGGCGGAACCACGAAAGCGGACCCCTGCCAGCCGAGTCCGGCGGGGGGCGAGGAGCACCTGTGACCACCTGGGCGGTGGTCGTGCGGTCAACTCACGCGGTACGCGGTACGGCTCGCAGGCCCTCCAGCAGGGTGGACAGGTATCGATGCGCGGTGCCGATGCGGTCGGCCGGCGTGCCGCCGAGGACGGTGACGGCGTGGGCGATGCCGCACATGAGCGGGACGAGGTCAGCGGAGGCCAGGTCGGGGCGCACCGCGCCGGCTTCGCGGGCGCGGTCGAGGAGTGTGTTACCGGTCGACCGCAGCACGGCCTTGAGTTCGGTGGTGCGTGGCAGGGTGTCGGCGGATGCGGCAGTGACCGGTGCCAGGGAGGCGTCGGTGACCTGCGCTTCGACGGTCCGGGTCAAGAAGCCCTCCAGCGAGCGCCAGGGGTCGGGGTCGGCCAGTGCCTGCTCGCCGTGGGCGGCCAGCGCTTCCAGGCACGAGGTGGCGACGGTCTCCAGCAGCGCCTCCGGGGTGGCGAAGTGCCGGTAGACGGTGCCGACTCCCAGTCCGGCGCGGCGGGCGACGTCGTTGAGCTGCAAGGGCGTGCCCTGGTCGACCAGGTCGCGGGCGACCGCGACGATCCGGTCCCAGTTGCGGGCCGCGTCCTTGCGCAGTGGCGTCGTCATGCGGAACATGCTAATCGGATGACCCATCCGGATGGTCCCCTCCGTCCGCGCCGGTCCCGAGGGGCCGGGTCAGGCGGCCGTGAGAGGTGCGTGCCGTTCGCTGAGCCGGCGCACGGCCCGGGCCACGGACGGGTCCGCCGCCGCGCGGAACGGTGCCACCGGTTCCGCCTGGGCGCCGATGACCAGGCCGGTCCGGCCGGTCAGGGCCTCGTCGGCGGCGGCGACGATCGAGGGCCTGGCCGCCGTCGATGCCGGACCGGAGGTCGAGCGTTCGAACTTGCGGCGCACCAGCGGCCACAGCAGCCGCAGGGCGGGCGAGACGATCTTCGGGTCGGTCAGGGTGCCGTTGGTCATGTCGGTCGCGGCGCCGCCGGGGTCGGCGGCGAAGACCGATACGCCGGTGCCGTCGAGGCGCGTGGCCAGGTCGAGCGTGTAGGCGAGGTTGGCGAGCTTGGCGCGGCCGTACCAGTGGAACCCGTAGTAGCCGCCGGGCGGTTCGACGGCGTCGAACACGCGCTTCGCGACCCCGACCGCCCCTGAGGTCACGTTCACGATCCTGCTCGGCGCACCTGCCGTGAGGGTGGGCAGCAGCGACTCGGTCAGCAGATACGGCGAGAGATGATTGACGACGAACGACGCCTCGACGCCCTTCACGTCGCGCCGGTCGGCGAACATCGCCCCGACGTTGTTGACCAGCACGCTCAACGGTTCTCCCGAGGCCGCGTGGTCGCAGGCGATTCGCTCGGCGAGCGCGCGCACCTCGTCGAGCGAGGCGAGGTCGGCGGGCAGGAACCGGCCCGGGTGGGCCGGGTTCGCCGCGTTGATCCGGTCCACCGCCCTGGCGCCGCGGCCTGGGTCACGTCCGACCACGGTGACCGCGAACCCTCTGGCAGCCAGCCCCAGCGCCGTCTCCAATCCGATACCGGCCGTACCTGCCGTGACTACCGCTGTCTTTTTCATGCACCCCTCCACACCGACAACATCCGGATAGTTAATCCGGTTAACGAGAGGACGGTAGCACGCATCCGGATGAGTTATCCGCTTAGTGGTCGCGTCCCGTCAGACCTGAGAGCGCACTCCCGGCGGCATACCCGAACCCGGCTCCCACGGCCCGTCTGGACCGCCCGCCGACGGTGCCGCGGGAAGGTGGGCCCCATGACGGAGATCAGCTGCCGGGCGGGGAAACGACTGCGTCCTGCGCGCCGCTCGGCCTGCACGACCACGGCCCGCTGCACCTGGGACCGTTACGCCGACGGCCTCGTCCGACCCCTGGACCGCCGGACCTGCCTCACGCCGTCCTCGCCCTAGCGTGCTTCGGCTCCCCCATCACGCTCCGGACCACGGCGGCGATCCGCTTCCTGGACGCCTTCGCCGCACGCGTCCGAAGCGACGGCCTCGAAGCCGCCCGGGAACCCAACCGCTCCCAACTCCCGCCCCTGATCGGCGACATGGCGAAGACGCCGTCGCTACCCTTCCCGACGGCCACCTCGCCACCACAACGATCGGCACGCACCCGCCTCATAAACGCTGTGCGACATCGAAAGCAGCCGTGACACCCTTGGCCAGTGCTCTTGAGTGATCAGACAAGAAGTGTCCAACTCTGCCCGCTCCGCTACCAGTTCTCTGCCGTCAGCGGCGACTCCTACGATGACAACTGGCTGGTCATCGGCGGCACGGTGACGATTCAGGGGGCCACCTGGTCCTTCACCGACCCTTGCCTGCTGACCGGCGAAGCCCTTCAGGTGTCCGCGTGGCTGCGCGCGGTGGCTACGGGCGCGGTGGCGGTGACCGGACCGGATGGCGACGGCTGGCTGTCCCCGGACACATGGTTCATCGAGCCGGTCTTGGCCTTCAGCCTCGTCGACCGGAGTGCGGACGGTGCGCTGATCCGCGTACACCTGTCCCTGGAGGCGGCACCCCCACGACCGCGGGATGACGGCGGAGCAGACATCTACCAGTACTTCGTCGAAATCCAGGTAGCCACAGACGCCCTGCTTCACGCGGCCGACCAATGGGACCTTGCCCTGGCTGCGTTCCCGACCCGCTGATCAGCGTCAACTCAACCCCGGGCTCGAGCACTTCCGCCGACCCCTCTGCCGTAACAGGCGGTAAGTCGTGCGCGGCGCACCCTGCCCGGGGACGGCCCGGGCGCACGGAGCAGCCACCGAATTGACCCATGATTCAGCACTCTAAATGCACTATCACCAAGGTCATTCTGGAGCATAGATTCAGTGGTGTCGCCGGGAACACCGGCCGGCGCAACCGTTGAGACCCAGGAGTGACCATGACGTTCACCAGCCCCTCCAAGCCCGTCCTCGTCCGCGCCGACAAGGCCGAGACGCTGCAGGACGGAGCGACCAGCCTGATCACGCTGCTCGCCGACGCGAACGCCACCGGCGGTGCGCTGACCGCCAACCGCGCGACGCTGCACAAGGGCTCGCCCGGCGCCCCCGCACACTTCCACACGCGTGCCACCGAGATGTTCTACGTCCTGAACGGATCCATGCGGATCCTCCTCGACGACCAGATCCTCACCCTCGGCCAGGGCGACTTCCTGACCGTCCCGCCGACCGTCCCGCACGCCTTCGCGCCGGCCCCGGACAGCGAGGCCGAGATGCTCGTCGTCTTCACTCCGGGCATGGACCGGTTCGACTACTACCGGCTGCTGGAGCGGGTCTACCAGGGCGAAGCCTCGGTACAGGACATCCGCGACAGCTCCGAGCAGTTCGACAACCACTACTTCGAGAGCCCGGTCTGGCAGCAGGAACTCGCCCGACGCTGAACCCACCATCCGGCACGGGGAAACAGAGGTGGCTGACGACAACTACCCGAACCCTGCCGGCCCGGTCGGCCACCACTCTGCAACAGGCTCCGCTCGCGGAGCCGTACAGGAGAACTCCGCATGATCGACTCATCCACCCGGGTCCGGATCGCCCGCCCGTCCCGGGACCTCGCCGCCGCCGAACGCTTCTACGTCGAAGGACTCGGCCTCGACGTCCTGTGGCGGACCACGGAGCGAGTTCCCGGCGAACACGACCTGCTCATGGTCGGCCCGGCCGCCGGGACATGGCACTTCGAGATCACCCGCGACCCGGACGACCCGCTGGAGCCCACCCCCACCGTGGACGACCTCTTCGTCGTCTACCTCGGCACCCCCGTCACTGACGAACAGACCGAACGCCTGCTGGCCGCGGGGGGAACCAGGGTCACCGCACACAACCCGTACTGGGACCAGCACGGCGTCACGATCGCCGACCCGGACGGCTACCACCTCGTCCTGTGCACGCGCACCTGGAACGCGTGACACCAGACAGGTGGCAGGCCGACCGGGGCCAGACAGAGCGGGGAGCTGGTCGAGCAGGTCGATGCGGGGGCCGGTGCGCGGGGAGGCGGCCTGCGATCACCCGTAGAGCGAGCGGGCACCGGGACTGTTGCCCCTGAAGCGCTGCCCCATGGCGATCTCCTCGCCGACCACCGACCAGACGGTCTCGTCGTCCTGGAACGGGAGCGGATCGATGCTGCTCGTCTCCTGGCGGATACGCTCGACCTCACGCTCCAGGCGTTCGAAGTCGGCTTCCTCGTCGCCGTCGTCGCCGCTGAAGGCGAACTCCTCCAGCAGGCGCTGAAACCGGAGGGTGACCTGGACGAGGGAGGAGACGTCCGTGTGGAGTTCCTGCACCGTGTCCTCGTCGGCGTCGAAGGCCTGCACTGTGCCGGACCCGGGGTCGAGGGCGAGGTGGGCGTTGAGCAGCCAGCCGATGACCGGCCATTCACCCGCGTCCTCCGGGGCGTCCTCGCAGTCCTCGGCATGGACAACGTCCCGGACGAGTGGCAGCCGGCCGGAGTCCTCTTCGGGCTCGCGCAGCAGGAGCGTCCCGGTGGGGACGCCGACGGTCTGCAGAAGGCGGGCGCCCTCGGTGTCCGCGGCGGAGGGCGGGAAGGCGGTGGCGGGCAGGATCGCGAGCCGGTCCTCGCCGAAGATGTCGGCGAGTTCGCCGCGGGTGACGTCAAAAAGCACTGCCGGAACTCCGAACTCCGCGGCGGCCGGGGCGGCCGGGGCGCCGTGGGACTCTCAGCGGTCGGAAGCGGTCACAACAACGGCGTCGCGCCCGCCCTCTCACGGAACGAACTTGTCGTCCTTACGGAACGGACTTGTCGTCCGAGGGCGAGGAGATCACATCTCGGACCGGCGAGCAGCATGCCCCCCCTGAACGAACAACCAGCCGGTCCCGTGCGATGCGCCGCCAACAGAAGCGGCGTTCAGGTAGGAGCCGCTCTCGAACGGTCGACCGCGGCCTGCCTCGCCGCACACCTGTTGGGCCGCCCCAAGGCGTCGATCACTTGGGAGGGGCGGTGGTTCGCCTGGACAGGCCGATGGCGGCATTCGGTCACACGTCCGACAGGAGGAGCCAGACCTCGGAGGAGGCAAGACCGTGGTCGCCGGTCACCACGCCGCACGGACAGCCCACAGTGATCTGACGCCAGTTGCTGTCCCCGCTCGTCATGCCGCCGGTCTCCGGCGCATCACGTCACAGCGGGCTTGCCTACGGTTCGGCAGGGACGGCGTTTCCCACGCCATCCGGTCCCGACCTGGGTTTAGGCTCGGCCCGTGGGGCAGCCCGAGCAGCGCGCCGAAGGCGCGGGACCGTTCACCACCAGGCTCACCTGGCACCTTCCCGACGGCGGCAGCGCGCTGTGGGAGTCACGGATCGCGCGCCGGCGCGGAGTGGTCGCCGTCCGGGCTCCCGGTGCGGCGGACAGCCGGACCGTCCGTGCGGATGCCGTTGCCATCGGCCGGCTGCGCAGACTCAATGTCATCGCAGCGGTCGCCTTCATCGTCGGCGGAGCCCTCTTCGCCGCAGGCGCGGCCATCGCCCAGTTCGGCTCCGGCGACGCCACCGAGTGCGCCTCGATCTACTTCGTGGGCGGTCTGTTCTTCAACACCGGCGGCTACATCTCCTTGCTCCAGGTGATCAACTCGCCCCGTCACGTCGCCGGAGGCCAAGGCCGTCTGGTCACCCGCGGCTGGCGGTGGTGGAGCTACGAGCCGATGCGAGTGGACTGGCTGAGCACCTTCGTCCTCTTCGCGGGCACGCTCGTCTTCGCCGTGTCCCTGCTGGACTCGTTCCTGAGGGGCCTGAGCGTCCAGCAGGTCAACCGGCTGATCTGGGCGCCCGACATGGTCGGCTGCCTGCTCTTCCTGGTCTCCGGGCACCTGGGCTTCGTCGAGATCTGCCACGGCGAGCTCTGCGTCCACCCGCACAGCCTCGGCTGGTGGATCGTCGCCGTGAACCAGCTCGGCTCCGTCCTGTTCATGGTCGCGGCGCTCGCCGCCTTCACCCGTCCCGCCACCGATACCCTGATCGCCGCCGGCATCGCCAACTGGGGCACTCTCATCGGCGCCCTGTGCTTCTCGCTCGGCGGCCTCCTCCAGCTCTACGAACACCCCTAGCCTCGTGCGCGCCACCACCCCCGTCACCGGCTCGGCGACCTTCGCGCAGCTTGCCGACGGCGGGCGACCGCGTCGCGCCGAGGGCAGCCGCAGTGCTGTGCTGCCCCCGGTGCTCGGCCTGGTATCAGCGGCGGGCTTCGATCTTCAGGTCGCCCCGGGTGTGCGTGCGGGCGACGTCGCCGGCGAGAAGGGTGTGCGGGTAGCCGAGGTCGATCGCGCCGGCCTCGTCGAGGCGGGCCAGGTGGGAAGCGGTGAAGTCGACCTGCAAGGCACCCAGGTTGTCCTCCAGTTGCGCGGGGGTACGGGCACCGATGATCGGTGCCGTCACATCCGGGTTCCGCAGGGTCCAGGCCAGAGCGACCTGGGCGGGTGTGCGGTCCAGCTCCGCGGCGATCTCCTTCACCACGTCAGCCACGGCGAGAGTGCGTTCGGTGATCAAGCCCAGTGCGTGGTTGAAGGTCTTGCGCGTGCTTTCCCCGGATCCGGTGTTCGTACCGGTCAGGTCGTCACGGCGGTACTTGCCGGTGAGCACCCCGCCGCCCATCGGTGAATACGGGACCACTCCAAGGCCCATCTCCCGCGCCATGGGGATCAGATCACGTTCGCCGGCACGCTGGATCAGGCTGTACTCGATCTGCAGAGCGACCAGCGGCGTCCAGCCGCGCAGGTCGGCGATGGCCTGCATGCGCGACGCCTGCCAGGCCGGGGCGTTGGAGATCGCCGCGTACAAGACCTTGCCCTGCCGGACCAGGTCGTCCATGCCGCGCAGGATCTCCTCGACCGGCGTCGTGAAATCCCACACGTGCAGGTAGAGCAGGTCGATGTAGTCCGTGTTCAGCCGCCGCAGACTGGATTCCACCGAAGCGAACAGGTTCTTGCGGTGCGGGCCCCCGGAATTCGGATCGCCGGGACGGCGATGCGTCGTGTATTTCGTTGCCAGGACCAGGCTTTCGCGGTTGTCGCGGGCGAATTCGCCCAGCAGGCGCTCGGAGCTGCCATTGGTGTAGGTGACGGCGGTGTCGATGAAGTTTCCGCCGCGCCCGACGTAGAGGTCGAACAGCTTGCGCGCCTCGTCCCGCTCGGCGCCCCAGCCCCAGTCGGTACCGAAGGTAGCCGTGCCCAGTGCCAGCGGTGAGACCCGCAGGCCGGAGCGGCCAAGGAGCCGGTATGTGTCGAGGGTGAGCGGCATTGTGTCCTCCTGTGCTGGTGATCCGTTGCCGAGGACAAGCCTGTGACCCCCGCGCTCCGGGGGTAAGGGAAGGAAGTTCCTGGGAATGCCGGTCCTACCCTCGCTGTTGGACCGGTCGTGACGACCAGCACCGTGCATGCGGTTCAGGAGTTGGCCGCGTTCCTGCGGACCCGGCGCGAACGCCTGGACCCGTACGACTTCGACCTGCCGTCCCGCCGCCGGACCCGGCGGACCCCGGGACTGCGCCGCGAAGAGGTCGCCGAACTGGCCGGGGTCAGCACCGACTACATCGTGCGCCTGGAACAGGGACGCGGGCTGAGGCCCTCAGCGGACGTGGTGGAGGCCCTGGCCAGGGCGCTGCGCCTGGCCCCCCACGAACGCGCCTACCTCTTCGATCTGACCCGGCAGCGCCCTCGCATCGCCGATGAGCCCGCGACCACCGCAGCGCAGCCGCTGACGCGTCTGGTCACCGATCTGTCGCCGCTTCCGGCCATGCTGATGAACCACCGCTACGACATCCTTGCCTGGAACGGTGAAATGGCCGGGCTGTTATTGGACTTCGGTACTCTGCCGCCGGCGCAGCGCAATGCGATGTGGCTGTGCCTGATGCATCCGGAGATCCGCGAATTCTATGTCGACCGCGAACGTGTCGTGCGGGAGGGAGTCGCCCATCTGCGCGCCGCGTGGGCCACGCATCCGGAGGATCAGGCGTTGGCCGACCTCATCGCCGAATTCATCACTCGTGACGAGGAGTTCGCGCGCCTGTGGGCCGAGCGGGACATCACGGTCAGCGGCCGCGGGCACAAGGCGATACGGCATCCTGCCGCCGGTGAGATCGCCCTGCATTTCGAAGTACTGATGCCGATTCAGGATCCGGACCAGCGGTTGGTGATCTACCGCGGCGCGGACGACAAGAGCCGGGCGGCGTTGGACCGCCTCTGCGCACGGTGAGTCCGACGCGGCGGGTCGAGCCAGCGGAAGGCACCGCCGGCCAGCGCATCGGCGTCTGCACCGCCGAACCCGGCAGCCCCTACCGCGATGCTCCGCTCCTGCTCGACATGACCGCACCGCAACCGGCGCGACGCACCTCGCCCCCGAAGGCGACCGGCCAGCAGCCATGAACGCGTAATTCCGGGGCCGAGCCCGGACTCCCACTCGGCCCCGTCATCCGTACGCAGGGGTGCGAGGAAGGTTCAAGCGGCGAGGAGGGAATCGTCCTGCGGGCGGGCGCCGGGCAGCTGGTGCCGAGCTGCGATGAGGGCGGCGTCGATGTCGCGGGTACCGGTCGACACACAGAGGGTGTAGGCGATGTCGTCCATGCGCCGGCGGGCCTGCGGGCTGCCGGCCTCGGCGTGCAGGACGCGCAGCGTCTCGTACTGCTCGATCAGGTTCCGCAGGACGGCGGGGTGTGCCATGAGCATCGCGGGTGTCCCCCTCGTTTCAAGAGTCACATGGGCTGTCCACCGCCCCTGCTACCCCGGGCCCGCGCTGTCATACCTGTGCATGATCCCAAGACCGTGTGGTCGTCCTGTACGCGGCGCGGCTGCGGACTGGATGCGGCTCACTCGGCGAGCGCGACGCGGGAGCCAGCGCCCTGCGGGGCGTCGGCGAACGCGGCATCCGGCGCAGGAGCCCGCAGCGGTCCGCGGATCTAGACCATCAGGGCCACAGCCATCGCTATCAGCCCGACCGCGACCAGAGCCACCACCAGCAGGATCAGAGCGAGCGGCACGGGCCCCCACCCCCTGCGCAGTTCGGGCTCGGGGTAGGAGATGGCAGAGGTGGTACTCCCCTCACCGGGAGGGGTCTCACCGGGGGGTATGTCGCTGCCCCGTCGGGCCCCCGGAGGTCGTGTCGGTTCGGGGCCAGAGCTGGTCATGTGCTTGCTCCTCTCGGCTCTCCTCCCCGGCAGGCAGGCCGGCGCCTGTGGGCTTGCCGAGCTGGCGGGTCATGCCGTGAGGCTGTTGGTGGGCGGACTCGATCGGGCGAGCCGGTCCTCCAGGATCCGCACGATCGCCCCGCGATCAGCGGCTGGAGAGCCATGTGCTCCTTGAGAGCCCCGGCCGGCAGGCGGTAGCAGGCTGCGGCTGCGACCGGCAGAGCACCGGGTTGCCGGTGCACTGTCCTCACCTCCCCGCGAAACGGGAGGCACAATCCAGGTTCCCGGTCACTGCCCGGGGAAACTGCGCGGATGCCCGGCTCTTCTGCGCCTGGAACGCGGCCCCTGTGAGGCCGGCGGCGTGGATGACCGCCGTGTGATCGGGCACGCGTCCGACGGACGGGAGGCGGCGGGTGCGCGTGGACGCGGTGAGCCTCGCCATTTACCTCTGTCGCCGCTACCCATGGTGATCAGGGTCGTACTCCATGTGCCCTCCGGCCGGCTCGTACGGGCCTGGGGGTCTGACGGATCGCGAGTGGTCGCTTCATGAGCTGCGTCCGGATTGTGCGAGCGGTTCACGCTGACGCGGACCTCGTCGGCCCGGTCGGCTGATGGGGGTCGGCAAGGGCGAGGCCGCGGCAGCGCCGCCCCGACGAGACCCCGCCCGGCGGGCCCGCGAAGCACTGGGGCGCACGGGCAAGCCCTCGACCTGGGACCGGCCGGGCCGCCGCCGTGTCCCGACCCCGCAGCCCGGCGTATGGCGCCGACCGCTCGCGGACAGGGAAGCGGTGAAGGACCTCCCGGACTTACCTGACCTACCGGATCTACCGGACCTACCGGATCTACCGGACCTGCCGGACCTGCCGGACCTGACCGGTCTCGGATGCACGTGGCCGCGGCGCGGACGGCCGGCCTGATGCGCGCCTACGCGGTGCGGGACCGTGTGCCGATTGTCGAGTGCCGAGCACCTCGCACAGCTCATGTCCCGGTGTGGGCGGGCCTGGAGCGCCGGTCCGCCCACCGCCGCGTCAGGCCGCCAGCGCTTCGCGGAGCGTTGAAGGCTTGAGCCCGAAGGTGTCGCGGATGTCGCTGTCGTCCACGATGAACGGACGCTCGGACATGTAGCTCATCTCGGCGAACTCCCGCCACAGCGGATCGGTGAAGGACAGCAGTGCCATGTCCCGTTCGGTGAGCGGCTCCAACCGCGGTTCGGGCGCTCCGTGGAGTTCGGCGAGGTCGGTTGCCGCGTGACGCACGGTGGTGGTGATGACCGGGGCGTGCCAGGGCCGTCCCCAGGCCCTCTCGTCGCTGCTGACCGCCACCAGCGCCGCTGCGACGTCCTCGGTGTAGGAGAACGAATGTGCCGCATCGGGGTTGCCGTGGACGAGAGCCAGTTCGCCCTCGCGGACCCGGGGAGCGACCAGCAGCGTGAACGCGGAGACCGCGCCTGTCCCCAGGAATTGGCCGGCTCGCACTTCGGTGGCCCGCAGCCGCCCTTCGTCGTGCGCGTTCTTGGCCCGCTGCCACAGTTCGGCTCTCACCCGGCCCTTTCGGGTGTGCGGGGCCAGGGGGGTGCGCTCGGTGACCGGCCCTCTGGTCTGCTGATAGCCGTAGTGATTGCCGAGCATCACGTAGTCGCCCCCGGCCCGCTCGGTCGCGGCGAGAATCGACGCGAACAGCGGTGGCATGGTCTCCGGCCAGGTCTGGTAGGCGGTCATGGCGGCGTTGAAGACCGTGGCCGCTCCGGCCAGGGCCTCGGCCAGTTCGTCGGTGCGGCCCGCGTCCAGGGCGACCCGTTCGACTGCAGGGTGGTCGGGGCCACTGCCGCTGCGGGTGATGAGGCGGACCCGCTCGCCGCTTTCGGCCAGTTGCCTGGCGGTCGCGACCCCGGTCGCACCTGCCCCGATGACGACTGATCCACCCATGGTCCTGTCTCCGTTCACCTCGAAAATGGAACGTTTCCCGAGGGAAACGTGGTTCACGGAGGGCCCGTCCGCACGCCCAACTCTGTCGCGCGGACGCAGAGTAGGTTAGTGGCCTGAAAGCCATGACCTCCAAGGATCTAGCCATGCATCGTGTCGCCGTCCTGGCCGTTCCCGCGGTCAAGCCCTTCGACCTGTCCATGCCGTCCGTGCTGCTCGGTGCCGCCGGACTCGACGGAAGCCCCGGCTATGAGGTGACGGTGTGCACCGCCACGCCCGGCGTGACCGCCGCCTCCGGCGGCATCGACGTGGTGATCCGGCACGGCCTTCAGGCGGTCGCGGCGGCGGACACGGTGATCGTCCCCTCGACCGCCAGCCGGCACGACGCCGAGCCCGCCGCCCTGGACGCCTTGCGCGAGGCAGCCGCCGCGGGCAAGCGCGTCGCCTCGATCTGCAGCGGCGCCTTCGTCCTCGCCCAGGCCGGACTCCTCGACGGCCGTGTCGCCACTACCCACTGGGCCCTGGCCGAGGAACTGCAGCGCGCCTTCCCCTCGGTGCACGTGGACGCCGGCCGGCTGTTCGCCGAGGACGGGCCGATCATCACCGGTGCGGGCTCGGCCGCCGGAATCGATCTGTGCCTGCACCTGATCAGTTCCGACTACGGCGCGGCCGTGGCCAATGCGGCGGCCCGTGCCGCCGTCGTCACTCCTGTCCGCCACGGCGGGCAGGCGCAGTTCGTACAGACCCCGCTGCCGGCCGAGACCGACTCCTCCTTGGACGCGGCCCGCATCTGGGCGCTCCAGCACCTGGACCAGCCGATCGCCCTGCGCGACCTGGCCGGTCAAGCCAGGGTCAGCGTGCGGACCCTGACCCGCCGTTTCACCGCCGAGACTGGTGTGACCCCGTTCCAGTGGCTGCTCCAGCAGCGGCTGCTGCGGGCCCGCGAGCTGCTGGAGACCACCGACCTCACCGTCGACCAGGTGGCCGGCCGCAGTGGCCTCGGCTCCGGCGAGTCGCTCCGCCAGCACCTCAGCCGCCAGATCGGCATGACCCCGGCCGCCTACCGGGGCGCCTTCCACCGTCTGAGTGTGAAGACCGGCCAGTGACCGCGCGGCTCGGTCCGGACCTGGTGAGATGAACAGGCTGGGAGGACGCCGAAGGGCACGGGATCAAGCGCCTGGCACCCTTCTGAAGTCCCTTCTGAAATCCGGCCCCAGGGCACGTCAGCATCGCGTCAGCCGGCCCTGTCACTCTTGTTCACGTGAACGGCCCGCACACCAACCGGCGGGCCGGGAGCAGGGAGAGGTGCCCGGAGTGGCTGATCGGGGACCAGCGAGCACGCCTCAAGGTCGGACCCCCTCACGGGGGACCACGCAGGTTCGAATCCTGCCCTCTCCGCCCCACAACACCCCCTCCACGACCGCAGGCACCGACTTGCGCCGGACGGTGGGCGCGGACGGTCAGTGCGCGCATGACTGGCCGGCTGCGCATGAAGCCGGCTCCCTTCACCAGGCCCCTGGGGATCGACCCTCTAGGCTGGCGCGGTGACTGATGAGCGGGAGCGGGTGCAGCCGTCGGGAGTGTGGGCCACGGCGGTCGGGGTGGCCAGGGTGCGGGCGCTGGAGACCGAGCGGGAGAACGCGCTGTTCCGCGACCCGCTGGCACGGGCCTTCGCCGCTGCCGGCGGCCTGTGGCCGTCCTCGTCGCCGCAGCCCGATGACGAGGCCGCGCGACGCCGCCGGCTGGCCGTGTCGTTCTCCATCGTCATCAGGACGAGGTTCCTCGACGACCTGTTGCGGCAGGCCTCAGCGTCCGGGGTCCGGCAGGTCGTGCTGCTCGGCGCCGGCATGGACAGCCGGGCCTTCCGCATGAACTGGCCCGAGGGCACGCGGCTGTTCGAGGTCGACACCGCCGCGCCACTCGACTTCAAGGCTTCGGTGCTGCGCCAGGAGCGGGCCGTCGCGCGCTGCGAGCGGACCACCGTCGCGGTGGATCTGCGTGCGGACTGGCCAGGCGCGCTGGCCGCCGCAGGGCACGACCCGGCCGCGCCGACCGCCTGGATCGCCGAAGGACTACTGATCTATCTGCCCGAGGACGCGGTGGAGCTGCTGCTGGCCCGGATCAGCGCGCGGTCGGCGGCAGGCAGCCGGATGGGGCTGACATTGGGCTCGCGCGGGGTGATCGAGCGCTTCGGCGCGGACGCCGCGCCGGGATCGGCGGCGTCCATGTGGATCTCGGAGACGCCCGACGACCCGGTGGGCTGGCTGGCCGGGCACGGCTGGGAGGCCGACAGCCACACCCTGCGCGAGCGCGCTGCCGCCTACGGCCGCCCGATCAGCACCCCGCCGCGGCGCGAGGAGCGGCCCGGCGGACTGATCTCGGCGGTCCGCCGGTAGAGCGCCTACCGGTTCCTTGGAGGATCGAATCCAAGTGGGGCCGGTGAGGGGATCCAGGTTCGCGTACGGACTCGGTCCGGCTCGCCGCACCCGGCCTCTCACGGTGCGCGCTGAGCGCCTCCGGCGCAGGTCTCCGCCTCTGCCAGATACAGCGCCACCGGGCCCAGGGTCAGCATTCCACTGGCGGCACCGGCGTGTTCCCCGCGGGCATCGCGCAAGGCCGCCTCGGCGAGTGCGGCCACTGCGCACTCGCCGAGGCGTACGGCGGCGCGGGCGGTCAGGCACCACATGGCTTCCTGCATGTGGTCAGGTGCCGGCTCGGGCACCGCGGCGAGCGCGGTACGGGCCTCCTCGACCCGGTCCTGGGCGAGCAGCACGTGGGGTCGCGCCCACGGCCGGTAGGGACCCCAGTCGAGGTGCGGATCGGTGGGCGCGGGCCGGTCGTGCAGCAGACGCAGCCCCAAGAGGGCGAGCGGCAACAGGCCGCGGTGCACGCCCGGCATTCCGGCCGTCTGGAGGGCGCTCTCGGCGGAGGCCTCGGCGGGGATCGACGTCCTGCACGACCAAGCGGACCTGGACGCAGGGTCGCAGCTGGCCATGCCCGTGACGGTCGTCCAGCAGGACTGGGGCGCGCAGCTGGGCTACGACGCCGCGGCGGTGTGGCAGGCGTGGGCGCCGGACCTCGACCACCGGCTCACCCGAGCGGGGCACTTCATGGCCGAGTAGGCACCCGGCGAGATCACGGCCGCGATCCGGGACCTGCTGACCCGCTGAGCCTTCTTGTCAGCCTTGGGGTGGGTGATGTGTCGGCACGGGAGGCCACTCCAGCGCCCGGGTGGGCCGTGGCCTACCGGCCCTGCCGTGGTCGACGGTCACCCGATGTTCCGCCCTCGCAGCGGAGACGGATGCAGCCGCGCGCGTGAGGACCGCGGGGCCCGCTCGCCGACGCTGAGCGGAGAGCCGGTGGTCATCCGCCGTCACGAGGCGGGGCCGGGACACTCGTCCGCAGGTCCGTGAGGACCTCTCGGGCCGCGCGGGTCCCGGAGGCCAGGGCGCCCTGCAACGAGCCCGTCGCACGGTGGTCGCCGCAGACGTAGCGCCCCGGAGCGAAACGCGTGCTCCGCGACAGCGGCCAGGGCGGGGGCATGGCCGGGAGGGCGTCCTGGACGGTGACCCGGTGAACGGTCTCCCAGGTCCCGGTGTCGGTGCCGTACACCTCGCCGAGGGCCGCGCGCACGGTCGCCTCGTCAGCCGGTCCCGGCGTGCCGAGGACGGAGGTGGAAACCAGGGCCCGCCCGTCGCTGGAGTAGCCGGGATGGACCTCGGTGAGCACGCAGGTGTTCAGGAACCGGCGGCGGCCGTCGACGATGAGCGTGGGCTCGGCCAGCGGTGAACGCCCGACAGCGTGGTAGAGGGTCGTGACCGTGCGGCCGGACGGTACGGCGAGACCGGGAAGAAGCCGCACGGCGGCGCTCTGCCCGGTGGCGACGACGGTCGCGGCGGCGGTCAGCTCGGACCCGTCAGCCAGCACAACGCCGTCCGGCGTCAGGGAGAGGACCGGTGTCCCCGTTCGCAGCACGGAGCGGGGCAGGCCAGCGGCGAGTTGAGCTGGGAGGGCGCCCATGCCGTCCGCCGGCAGGCAGGCGGTACCGCGCAGCAACGTACGCCACACGAGATGGAAGAAGCGCGCGGAGGTCTCAAGCTCGTCCTCGAGGAAGACACCGGACAGGAAGGGCCGGAAGAAGCTTTCCACGAAGGCGGGCGAGAAACCGGCGTCTGCGAGCGCGGTCAGCGTGGTGCCGTCCGGCCGGGCCCGCAGGCGCGCGGCGGGCGCCAGCATGTCGCGGGCCGAGAGCACGCCCAACGCCACGAGGTCGCGCGGCCCGGCGAGGCGGCCCGGCAGGAGGTCGCGGCTGTCCCGCAACCTGCGGGTGGGATCGGTGAACCGGCGCAGCTCGCCGCCCGTGTGGACCAGCACGCCCGGGGTGAAAGGCCTCAACCGCAGGGCAC
Organism: Streptomyces sp. NPDC015171; assembly: GCF_043079545.1. NCBI lineage: Bacteria > Bacillati > Actinomycetota > Actinomycetes > Kitasatosporales > Streptomycetaceae > Streptomyces > Streptomyces sp. NPDC015171. The sequence goes on along the minus strand of NZ_JBIBUO010000019.1, from coordinate 52,713 downwards.
GCAGATCGAAACGGCGTTTGACCTGGGGGTAGGCGGTGTTCAGCACCTGGAACCCACGGTCCGCCGTGAAGCCGTGGACCCTGTCGGTCGCCACCCGGCCGCCCACCGTGTCCGCGGCCTCCAGGAGCATCACCCGCACTCCGGCCGCGACGAGGTCCGCCGCGCAGGCCAGGCCGGCCATGCCCGCCCCGATGACCACCACCTCAGCGTCCCTGCCGTCGGTCTTCCGCATGGCCTCGATCGCTCCTCGCCGGACAGGGGTGGTGCGCGGGTTCGCCAGGCTACGCCAGGCACCACCCGGCACCGGGCACGGCACGCGCGCTCACAGGAAAGACTGTCGCGGACTCAGGACGGCCGCACCGGTCGCGTCTCCTTCTCGTTTCCGCCGGCCGTCGGGATGCGCGAGTGCGGTGCCTCGGCCGGCTCTGCCCGGGCGGTCCCGGGGCGGTCGGGCCACCGGAAGCGGCGTCGGGTGTGCGGCACGGGCTCGGCGACGAGGCGGGTCCGCACGGGCAGCCCGCCGACGAGCGTCGGGGCCGGGAACGGCGGCCGCGGTGTCACGCGGGCGCTCGGTGGTCCGGTCGGAGGCGTTCGCGGCCGCCGCGACGGCCAGGCCGATTGTGCGGGCCTGCCGGTACGGAGGTGGCCGCCCACTGCTGATTGGCCCAGATCCTCGGTTTGCAGTGGCCCAGGCAGCTGGGCCGCCGCGGGGCTACGGTCGAGATATGACCATCGCTGTCAGCCTCTGCGCCTTGGGGCGGCAACGCGCTGAGTCGGGTCGGGCCTGACCGAATGGTCGGCCCATGGCCCGCGTCTCGATCAGCTGAAGGAATCCAGACCATGCCTGACAATCCACCGACCGCCGGCACGCGTCTCGCAACGGCCGCGATCACCCTCGACGACGTGTTCGTCCCGGACACCGCGGCCTCGGCCGCCGCATGGGAGCTGGCGTCCGCCTACCAGTCCCCCGCGCTGCTGAACCATTGCGCCCGGGCCTATGTGTGGGCAGCCGCGCGTGCCAGGGCGCACGGTATCGAGGTCGACTCCGAACTCCTCTACGTGGCCGCCTTGTTCCATGACATGGGGCTGGTGGCCGAGTTCGACAGCCACACCGTGCCGTTCGAGGTGGCCGGCGGTCACGTGGCGCGGGTGTTCACCGCCGGCGCGGGGTGGCCGGCGGGACGCCGCGAGCGTCTGGCAGAGGTCATCGTCCGCCACATGTGGCCCGAGGTCGATGTCGCCGTGGATCCCGAAGGGCACGTACTGTGCCGGGCGACAGCCCTTGAGATCGTCGGCAGGAACGCTGACGACTTCGCCCCGGAGTTCAGGGCCGAAGTGCTGGGGCGCTACCCCCGACTCGGTCTCGCCGCGGAATTCCTGACGTGCTTCCAGGAGCAGGCGAGGCGCAAGACCGACAGTTCCGCGGCGGCCTCCGTACGGTCAGGTCTCCAGGCCAGGATGGCGGACAACCCTCTTGACCTCCCTCAGCGCCCGACCGATCAGCGCCCGACCGATCACTGACGCCCCGACGACCGGGCGCCGGGGCCGGGCCTCCGGCCGGTTCCAGCGGGACACTTCACGGTGAGCGTCGAGATGAACGGACGCGAGTCTGCCCACGGCAGAAGTCCCTTGGCATGCTCGGGCCGTGCTGATTGGGTTCCGGGATGGAGTGCATGGAGATCCTGGTCCTGGGCGGTACGGCCTGGCTGGGGCGTGAAGTGTCCCGGCAGGCCCTCGATCGCGGCCACCGCGTGACGTGCCTGGCTCGTGGCGACAGCGGTCCGGTGGCGGAAGGCGCGCGCCTGGTGGCCGCTGACCGGCGCGATCCGGATGCGTACGCGTCCCTGCCCAGCCGGGAGTGGGACGCTGTGCTCGAGGTGTCCTGGCAACCCGGCTTCGTGCACAGGGCACTTGCGGCCCTGGGCGTGCGGGCACGTCACTGGGTCTACGTCTCCTCGGTCAGCGCGTACGCCTCCCACGGCGAGCCCGGCGCGGACGAGTCCGCCGCGCTGCTGCCCGCCACCGACCAGGAAGAGGTCGACCGTGACCGGTACGGCGAGGCCAAGGCCGCCTGCGAGAAGCTCACCCGGACGGCCCTGGCCGACCGCCTCCTGATCGCACGCGCCGGACTCATCGGCGGGCCCGGCGACCACAGTGACCGCTCCGGGTACTGGGTCGCCCGCGCCGCCCGCGACCCCCGGGCGCCGCTCCTCGTCCCCGACACCCCGAAAGCCCCGACGCAGACCATCGACGTGCGCGACCTGGCGGCCTGGCTCGTCGACGCTGCCCAGCGCCGAACCACGGGCACCTACGACGCGGTCGGCCCGACAGTGCCCTTCGCCGAGTGGATCGAGCTGTCCCGCGGCGTCGGCGGGCACACCGGACCGGTCATCACGGTGCCGTCCCAGCAGCTCCTCGCGCAGGGAGTGGCCCAGTACATGGGCCCGGACTCACTGCCCATGTGGGTGGTCGAACGAGGCTGGGAGGGCTGGTCGGCGCGCAGTGGGGCTGCCGCCGCTTCCGCGGGCCTGCGCCATCGCTCCCGCGCCGACCTCCTTGTCGACACCCTGCGCTGGGAACGCGAGCAGGGGCTGCACCGGCCACGCCGTGCGGGACTCGCCCCGGACAGGGAGCGTGGACTTCTGGCGTCCTTCGGCCAAGCCTGACCGACGTGCAGGATCCGGCGCCCCGGAGCGACGCTCCCGGAACGCCGGGGCTGCGGTGGGTGGCCGTGCCTCAGGCCCTCAGGGGTTCCTCAACTGCTTAGTCGCCGTGTGCGTGGACCAGGTCGTACTGGTGCGCCGCGAGGCCCGGTGGGCGGTCACCCCGTGCCCGCTCGCGGCGAGGAAGATGATCCGACCAGGTGTCATATCCGCATGATCACATGCCGCGCGGACCGGTTTCAGGGCTCTCCAGCTGATCTCGTACGGTGAGGGTTCGCAACGCCTGGAGGCAGGCTCCGGTCCCGGGTTCTCGCGTGGCGCCGTGTCGTGTGGCGATCTCGATCCTGCGGGCCAGCATCCGGTCGGTCACCGGGCGCACGCTGAGCGCGGGCGGTAGACGGGTTGCGGCCATGCGGGGCACGAGGACGGGGTGACCGCCGCTTGCGGCCAGGGCGATCATGGCTGTGAAGTCGGTGCAGACGTGCCGTATCCGGGGGGTGAATCCTGCCGACCGGCAGGCCTGGAGGACGGCTTCCCCGCATGCGGTGTGCGCGGGGGCGGTGATCCACGACGCGTTCGCGAGTTCCCGTAGGTCCAGCGGGGCCCCTTCCGCGTGCGCCGCGGGGTGATCATGCCGGAGGACGGCGACGAGCGGATCGAGAGACAGCAGCTGCGTGTCGACGCCGGCGGGCGCGGGCGTGGCCAGGTTGGTGTAGCGGTAGATCAGCGCGAGGTCCGCACGGCGCTGGAGCAGGAGACGGGCGGCTGGTTCGGGTTCGGCTTCGGTGATGTGGAGCCGCAATTTCGGGTGTGTCTGTTCCAGGGACCGGCTGAGGGGCGCGGCCAGCGGGGCGAGGGCGCTGGGAAAGCAGGCCAGGTGGATCGGCCCCACGGCCTCCTCGGCGTCGCTGTGCAGACGGTTCTGTGCCTGTTCGAGAGCTGTGAGCACGGTCTCGGTGTCCTCGGCCAGCCGGTGTCCGGCGCCGGTGAGGTGGATGGAGCGGCCCGTGCGTTCCAGCAGCCGGGCGCCGGTCTCCTCCTCCAGGAGCCGCAGCTGCTGCGAGACGGCCGAGGGGGTGACCCCGTGCAGTTCGGCCACTGCGGTCACCGTGCCGTGGGAGGCCAGATCACGCAGGAGAACGAGCCTTCGAACATCGAGCATTAGCTCAGCTTAAATGGAGGCTGTAGCCAATGTAGCTGGACAGGCAAGCGCTCCGGCCGCGACGCTGGCCCGTACCGCCCCCGTCCAGTGTGAGGAAGCCTTCGTGCGTGCCACCGTCATCCACGGCCCGAACGACATCCGGATCGAAGAGGTCCCCGATCCTCGGATACAGCAGCCCGCCGACGCGGTGGTGCGCGTGGTCAGTGCCTGTATCTGCGGCAGTGACCTGTGGGCCTATCGAGGTGTGGCCTCGCGGGTGGCCGGCCAGCGGATCGGCCACGAGTTCCTCGGCATCGTCGAGGAGACCGGCGCCGCGGTCACCGGCTTCGAGCCGGGTGACTTCGTGGTCGCGCCCTTCGTCTGGTCGGACGGCACGTGCGACTACTGCCGGGAGGGCCTGCAGACGTCGTGCCCGCACGGCGGATTCTGGGGTGAGGCCGGCTCCGACGGCGGCCAGGGCGAGGCGGTCCGCGTACCGTACGCCGATGGCACCCTGGTCCGGCTGCCCAAGGACGCGGCGACCGATGCCGCGTTGCTTCCGGCCCTGCTGGCGCTGTCCGATGTGATGAGCACCGGGCACCATGCCGCTGTTTCCGCCCGGGTCCGCCCCGGGGCGACCGTCGCCGTGGTGGGTGACGGCGCGGTCGGACTGTGCGGCGTACTCGCCGCCCGTCGTCTCGGGGCGGCCCGGATCATCGCGCTCGGCCGCCACCAGGCCCGTACCGACATCGCCCGCTCGTTCGGCGCCACCGACGTCGTCGCTCAGCGCGGCGAGGCCGCCGCCGAGGCGGTCAGGGAGTTGACCGGCGGCCAGGGAGCGCACGCCGTCCTGGAAGCAGTCGGGACCGAGGAGTCGATGCGCACCGCGATCTCCATCACCCGCGACGGCGGTGCGGTCGGCTATGTCGGCGTCCCGCACGGTGGCAGCGCCGGCGTGGACATCGGCCAGATGTTCGATCGAAATGTCACCCTGGCCGGCGGTGTCGCGCCGGCCCGCTCCTACATTCCCGAACTGCTCCCCGACGTACTGGCGGGCGTCATCGATCCCGGCTCGGTCTTCGACCGCACGGTCGACCTGGACGGCGTGCCCGACGGCTACCGCGCCATGGACGACAGGTCGGCGCTGAAGGTCCGCATCACTTTCTGAACGGCACGACGGAGAAGACCATGAAGATCGTTATTGCCGGTGGGCACGGCCAGATCGCCCGGCGTCTGGGCCGGCTGCTCACCGCCCGGGGCGACCGCGTCGCCGGACTCGTCCGCAACCCTGCCCACGGCGACGACCTGCTCGCCGACGGTGTGCGGCCGATCGTCTGCGACCTTGAGACAGCATCGAGCGACGACGTCCGAACGGCCCTGTCCGCGGCCGACGCCGTGGTCTTCGCCGCCGGCGCCGGCCCCGGCAGCGGCGCGGCCCGCAAGCACACCGTCGACCACCAGGCAGCTGTCCTTGTGACCGAGGCCGCCCTGCGCGCCGGGATCCGGCGGTATGTGATGGTCTCCACACGGGGCGCGGGCAGCCCGCCTCCGGCCCACGCCGACCAGGTCTGGGCCGCCTACATCCACGCGAAGACCGCTGCCGACGAGCACCTCATGGCCCAGGACCTCGACTGGACCGTCCTGCGGCCCGCGGCCCTCACCAACGAGCCCGGTACGGGCAGGGTACGACTCACAGCGGAGCGGAGCGTCGGGGAGATCACCCGGGACGATGTCGCTCAGGTCCTCGTCACCCTGCTCGACACGCCTGCCACGGCCGGGCTCGTCCTGGAACTCGCCGAAGGGCCTGATCGCATCTCCGAGGCGGTGGCGCGCGCCGCGAGCGAGCGCACCGGCGAGCGATCCTGATCTTCCGTGCCGCCCCGGGGCTGCCCTGCTCCCGCGGGCCCTGGCCGCCCCCCCTCCGGGGCGGCCGGCAGGACCTCCACGGTCGCCTCCCACTAGCGACGTGCGGCAAGACCGGCGAAGAGCAGTGCCGCACAGCCGAGCACGGCCAGTTGCACGCTGCCCGCGATGCGGCAGCGCAACGCGACCAGGCCGCCCCCGGAGAGCACGGCGCCGACGGCCAGGAGCCACATCGCGTGCCGTGCGCCCCCCGGCGCCTCAGGCGCGTTGACCGAGTCGTAGGCGTCGGCCCACCCCGTCATCCCGTAGCCGTACAGCAACCAGGCGATCACCAGCAGATCAACCAGGAGCTACTCAGACGTCGCTCTGATCTCCTCCCGCTCTGATCCCCGGCTCGGCGATCCGGTGGCCCCCGTCCGCACTCAGGGATGCGGGCCGGACCCTGGGCAGGGTGATCACGGGCGACCGGCTCGCTCGTCCGGACGACATCCCCGCCGGCTCCGCGCGCGGCCACGGCACGTCACCCGGGCGCGTCCGCCTCGCGCGCATACGGTGACGCGAGGAGGTGCGGCATGCGAGTGGGATTGCACGCGCTCGGGATCGGTCACGGTGCCCGTCCCGAGGTCATCCGGGCAGTGGCCACAGCGGCGGAGTCACACGGCTTCGCGCGACTCTGGTGCGGAGAGCACGTGGTCCTCGTGGACGCGCCCGCATCCCGCTACCCCTACTCCGAGGACGGCCGGATCGCCGTTCCGGCGGACGCGGACTGGCTGGACCCCCTGCTGACCCTGAGCTTCGCGGCAGCGGCCACCAGCCGCATCGAGCTGGCCACCGGCGTACTCCTGCTGCCCGAGCACAACCCGGTCGTGGTCGCCAAACAGGCCGCCACACTCGACGTCCTCTCCGCCGGACGGTTCGCCCTCGGTGTCGGGGTCGGCTGGTCGGCCGAGGAGTTCACCGCGCTCGGAGTTCCCTTCGCCGGACGCGGGCGGCGCACGGAAGAGTACCTGGCCGCCATGCGCACCCTCTGGACCGACGACCCCGCCTCCTTCGCCGGGGAGTTCACCCGCTTCGACGGGATCCGGGTCAACCCGAAGCCGCTGCACGGCGGCCGGCTGCCCGTCGTGTTCGGCGGCAACAGCGACGCCGCCCTGCGCCGCGCGGTCACGCTCGCCGACGGCTGGTACGGCTTCAACGTCCCGGCGGCCGACGTTCCGGCCCGCATCGCCGTGCTCGCCGACGAGTGCGCCCGCCACGGTCGCGCCTTCGACGAGCTGACGGTGGCCGTCGCGCTGAGCGACGGAATTCCGGAGCACCTCCCCGCACTCGGCGCGTCGGGCGTCACCGAACTCGTCGTCGTCGCCGTGCCCCCGCCCACCCCCGAGGAAGTGCCCGCCTGGGCGGCGGAACTCGCCCGGACGTGGATTCGCCCGGCGCGGTGACCAGGACCGGCCGGGGCGCACCGGCAACGCCGTACCGGACCCCCGGGGCTCCCTCCTTCAGGTCACACCTCCTCTCCCCCGGTGAGCCGCGTGTGCCGTCACGGGCCGGGCCCCGGGATCCTGATCCGGGCGGGGGAAGGTCGCCGGGGCCGAGCCGCGCGGAACCCGGATCCCCGTCAGTTGAGACGCGCAGGCCGCGGGAAACCGCTGAGGCAAAGGCGATTGGGGGCCCCACTCGGCCGGACCCGTGGGCAGGCCCCGGACAGGAGGCACCGTCATGCGCATCCCCGGCCCCGAGCACCACGAGGACGGCGGGCTGAGTGCCGTCACGGCCGCAGGCGGACTGCACGAGTACCAGTTACGCCTGCACGACATGTACGGGCCTGTCGTGCGCTTCCAGTTGCCGGGCGCTGACGAGGCCGTGTCGGTCGCCGACCCCGTGCTCCTGGAGGCCACGGCGCACATCGACAAGCGGCCCGAGAAGCTGTTCTCGTTCCTTGACCCCCTGTGCGAGGTGGGCAATCTGCAGGTTCTTCCCGCCGACGAGCACACCCCCTGGCGGCGGCTGCTGCTGTCGGTGCTCGCCGGACGCCCGGCCCACGAACGGCACTTCGCGCGCTTCACCGAGCTGGCGCGCGACCTCGCGGACCGCTGGGCCGAGCGTTCCGACGGCGAATCCGTCGAACTCCAGCAGGAGTTGACCGCGCTGTCGCTCCGTATGATCTGTGGGTTCGCGCTCGGGGGCGCGGAAGTCGATACCGACGCGGACCGTGCCGTCGACGCGTTCGAGGAGGTACTCACCGAGCATCTCGGACGCCTCTACCAGGTGCCGCGGGACGACCCGCGCTCGGCGGAGCGGACCGACAAGGCGCTCGCGTATCTGCGCGCGACGGTCGACCGTGTCGTGGCGGCGCACGGTGTGGGCGGCCAAAACGACCGCAGCGATCTGATCGGAGCGCTCGTCGAGGCCGGGACGAGCCCCGCACGGATCCGGGACACCGTGATGGTGACGCTGCTCGCAGCGCATCACACCACCGGCGTCGCCGTCTCGTGGACGCTGCACCTGCTGGGCCGTCACCCCGGCGTGGCCGACCGGGTCACCGCCGAACTGGACCACGTGCTCGGCGAGCGCGCCGCCCCCGACTACGGCGACCTGCGGCGGCTCACCTATCTGGACATGGTGCTCAAGGAATCGATGCGCCTGTTCCCGCCCGGCCCGTACGGTGCGCGGGAGACGACCGAGGACCTGGCCCTGGGCCCGTACGACGTTCCTGCCGGGACGACGTTGTTCTACCCGTTCTGGGCGGTGCACCTGAACCCCGAGTACTGGCCCGACCCGAAGCGGTTCGACCCTGAAAGGTTCACGCCCGAAAAGGTGGCCGAGCGGCCACGCCTCGCGTACGTCCCCTTCGGGTTCGGGCCGCGCGGTTGCGAGGGTGCCGCCCTGGCCACGGTCGAGGCCCAGCTCGTACTGGCCGTCCTCCTCAAGCGCCTGCGCTTTCTGCCCGCGCCCGGGCACGAGGTGACGCCGGTGGAGCGGTTCGTGCTGTGGGCACGGGACGGGATCCGGATGAGGGTGCGACCGCGGCACCTGTAGGGCGGACGCCGCGGGCCGTGGCGGTGGGCGCGGTGATGATGCTGACGCTCTCCCGGACCCAGAGGCACCGAGCCCCGGGATCCGGCTGCGGTCAGCCGAGCGGGAGTTCGAGCAGGGCGTTCTCGATCACCTCGGGCATGGCCGGGTGTATCCAGTACTGCCCTTCGGCCATGGAACGGGCGTCCAGGCCGAAGGACATCGCCTGGACCAGGGGCTGGATCAGCGTCGGTGCCTCCGGGCCGATGATGTGCGCGCCGAGCAGCTCCCCGGTGGCGGGATCGGCCAGGACCTTCGCGAAGCTGGTGGTGTCCTCCATGGCCCATCCGTACGCGATGCCGCTGTACTCCCGCGTCGCGGTCACATAGGCACACCCGCTGGCCTGCGCCTCCTGCTCGGTGATACCGACCGAGGCGATCCTGGGCGAAGAGAACACCGCGTGCGGGACGTGACGGTGGTCGGAGGTGCGGGGGGCGTCCGGGTGCAGCAGGTTGTGCTGGACGGTGCGTGCCTCGTGGTTGGCGACGTGCTTGAGCTGCCAGGGCGAGGAGATGTCGCCGAGGGCCCAGACGCCGGGCACCGGCGTCGCCTGCTGTGCGTCCACGACGATCCGGCCGTCCGGGTGCAGCGCGAGGCCTCCCGCGGCGGCGTCCACGAGATCGGAGTTGGGCCGGCGACCGGTGGCCACCAGCAGTTCGTCGGTCTCCAGCCGCTCGGCACCCTCGGGGCCCTCCAGGTCGAGCAGCAGTGAGCCGCCTTCGCGGGTCGCCCGCAGCAGTTTGCGGTTCAGCCGTACGTCCCACCGGTCCTGCGCGAGTTCGGTGAAGCGTCGCGCGACGTCGGTGTCCTCGTGCCGCAGAAGTATCTCGCCACGGGCGATCAGGGTGATCTCGACGCCCAGGGCGGAGAACACGTGGGCCAGTTCGGTGGCGACGAAGCCCGACCCCAGGATGGTCATGCGGCGCGGGAGCCGTTCCATACGCATCACCGTGTCGCTGGTGTGGTAGCCGAGCGTGTCGTCCAGGCCGGGGACTTCGGGGATGTCGGGGCGGCTGCCGGCCGCCACCACGATCCGGTCGGCGGTGATCGTGACGGGCCCGTCCGCGGTCGCCACGGTCAGCCGGCGCTCGCCGGTGAAGCGGGCGGTCCCACGGTAGAGGGTGACGTTGGCGTGTCCCGTCGCGCGGTAGCGCTCGCCACCGCTCGCGAGAGGGTCGATCCGGCCGAAGACCCGGTCACGCACCGCGGGCCAGTCGATGCCGCGCAGGGTCATGTCGACGCCCAGCGCGGCGCCGTGCTCCGGCGCGAGGGCGGTGTCGGCGGTGTGGACGAACATCTTCGTCGGAATGCAGCCGACGTTGAGGCAGGTGCCTCCGTAACTGTCCAGCGGGCCGACTCCCTTCTCGACGAAGGCGACCTTCCAGGCGCCGAAGCGCTCGTCGACGATCGAGTTTCCGGACCCGGATCCGATGACGACGAGATCGAAGTGGTTGTCCATGAAGGGAATCCCTGTCGGCTCGCGGTGGTGGTGCTGCTGTCGAGCATCATGCCGGAAGCGGCCGCCGGCACGGCCCGTGCCGCTCGCTCACCGGCGGACTGGGCGCCTTCGATGCGACCGGCGCGGTCGGCTGCCGTCGTGGTCGATGCCCAGTGCAGTCTGCCCTCAAGTGCCGGGCGCCGGTAGAGGTGGTGGCCGGCGACCCCGCCCGCACGCTCGTGATCTACACCGCCATGCCGGTCGCGGCGGTCCGGGGCTGGTTCAGGTACCGGCCGCTCGGGTGGAGCGGGGCTGCGTGCGCAGGTGGGGCAGCCGGGCGCAGTCTTCGGATTCGGCCAGGCCCTCGCCCAGGGCCAGGAGTGAAAGGAGCCGGACGGGTCGGCCTGCCGTGGCCGCTGCCTCCAGTTTGTGGTGGCCGTCGAGAAGGAAGTGGGTCAGGCCCCAGTGCCGGTAGTGGTCGGCCGGCTCGCCGATGGCGGGTTCGCACACGTCCAGCGTGGAGACCGCGACAGCCGTCGGGACCGCCCCCCGGCCCATGAGCTCGACGTACTCCGCCACACGGTCCCTCGCGTTCCACGTCGGGGCCACCATGGGCACGACGAACTCATAGAGGTGAGCGGACGCGTCGACTCTCGTCTCGAAGGTCCGGTAGTAGGGCGTGTGCGGGTACTCCGGCAGGCCCCAGAACTGGTCGATCCCCCATGTGGTGACCTGCTCGTCGCTGAAGTAGTCGCCTTCCTTGCCGGGGATGACCAGACGAGGCTCCACATGGAGCAGGAGGGGCAGGTAATCGCCCTCCGGCAGCAAGGCGCCGAATGCGTCGATCACGCCGCCGTCGTCCGGATCGGCCAGCGTGCCGGTGAGCTGCTCCTGCACGCTCTCCAGCGACAACGTCTGCTGTGCGGTCTCCAGCCGGCGGAACAGGAACGGGCAGGATCCGCACCAGGAGCTGAGTTCGAAGGCGGGATCCCCGTCGACCACCAGCAACCTGCGCCCCGGACCGCCACGGGCGTTGCGCTGTTCCGTCTCGAAACGCAACCGCGCCTCGGCGGCCGGGGTACCGAGCCTGCGCGGCTCTCCCGCTTTGATCATCACACATCCACCGTAAGGGAGGACGCCGTGGTTCGACACCACCGGCGGATCGGCACGCGTCCGGCCGGCCGGTCCGGCTGAGGACGCCCGGTCACCAGGAGGCGCCCGTCAGTCCTGGCACCGTCGGGGGCGAGGGCTGGTACGGATCGTGAAGGACGCCCCCTCTAACCTGGCCCCATGATGGATGCGGGGGATTTCCGGGTCGGTGACGTGCTGTCGATCGCCTGCCCCTTCACACCGGCCAGGGTCGAGCGGGGTGTGGCGTGGGACCACGTGTCGGTGCGGTGGCCGTGGTGGGACATCGACACCGGCAGCGATTCCATGCACTGGAACGGGATCGTCGCCCTGGGCGTCGCGGACCGCGGCGGCCTCGTTTCGCCTGAAGTGGAGGCGGAGCTGTTCCGCACCGACCCGCCGCCCGAGCACCTGAAGCCGGGAGACATCTGCCTGGTCGGAGTGGAGCCGACCGTGGTGCATGTGACGGCTGTCGACCGCCATGATCCTCCGCTGGAGACCGGCTGGCTACCGCGCCCCGCTCTGACCGTGACCGTGCTGCGCCGCGGCCTTTCCTACCGCGAGTTTTCCGACGACAGTCATCGCAACGGCACGGGATACACCCTTCACCCTGGCGACGGGATCCCTTTCACCTTCGAGCTGTTGACGCGCCCGTACGCGGCTCTCCGGCCGGGAGATGAAGTCGCCGACGCCGCCGGGCGCGCATGGCGATTCGCGGGGCCCTGGGACTGGCACGCCTTTGACGGCGCGGGTCCCGGCGCGGGCCCCGAGTGGCCGCTCGTCCTGCTGACCCGCGATGGAGCACCGTGCTCCACGGCGGACGCGGAGGCAGTGACGGCGAGCACGGCGGCCGGTTCCCACCAGGACACCGTCCGACACTGGATGTCTCTCACCCAGGCCACACCCACGCCCTGACCGGACGGGTCGACAAGGGCCCGTCCGCCCACCTCGTGCCCATGTCACCCATGTCACCGGTCTGTGACAGCGGTGTCGTGGAACGACGACGCCGGTAACCCCTCGGCTCACAGCCCCCTCCTAGTGATCAAGCAAGTACCGATGAGCCGAAACCGCTTCGGCTTCAACCACCGCATACCAAGGGGTCGTTCATGTCCGCCAACCGTCGCAAGGCCTTTCTCGTCTCCGCAGCCCTCGTAGGCGGCGCCCTGCTGATGACGGCGTGCCAGGACTCGGACTCCGGCGCCGCGCAGCACCCTTCGTCCGCCGCTTCGGCCGGCAAGTCGGACACCTCGTCCAGCCCGTCGGCCACGGGCGGTAAGGGGGGCACCGCCGGCGCGTCGTCCACGGGCAGCACTCAGGGCGGCGGCAAGGCCACCGCCGGGAAGAGCTCCGGGGGGCAGGGCACGGCCGCCGGCTCCGGCTCCGGCAGCAGCGGCAAAGTCGGCAGGTGCCGTACCGACGACCTGAAGATCACGGCGATGGACAGCACCATCGACGGTGACCCCGACGGCACCGTCGCGGTGCAGCTGCGGAACCGCGGCGGCCGGGACTGCACGATCAGCGGGTACGCGGGCGTCGACCTGAAGACCAGCGCGGGGCAGCTGTCCGCGAAGCGCACGGGCCAGGAGACCACCGTGACCACCCTCAGGAACGGGCAGTCGACGGCCTTCGGCATCAACTACCCGTTCAACAAGACGGGCGGCTCCGGTGTCCGTATCACCGGGCTGCTGGTGACCCCGCCGAACGAGACGAAGACGGTCACCCTCGACTGGCCGGGCGCCGCCACGCTGCCCGTCACCGACGGCACCGGCTCCCCCGTGAAGGTCGGCCCGATCGGAAGCGCCGGCCAGGGCGGCTGATCCGCACACCCGAGGGAGCCGATGGAGGGCTCGGGTCCTGGCCCCACCGCATGCGCGGTGGGGCCATTGCCTGTGCGGTCAATTCGGCCGCCCACACGCCTCGGCGTCAGACGCTCGTGCCACCGCCCGAGCCGCCGGTCCTGTCGGCCGTCGGTGGCAAAGCAGCCCGCGCTCCCTTGAGCCTGCCGCAGCGTCAGCTCACGCCGCCAACGGCCGTTCTCCCGGACTCGGCGACCTCTATGTGATGCGTGCGGGCGGGCAGGCCATCGGCCCGGTGGTCACCGGTTCCGTCGAGTACGGTCCCATGACGAGCGGCACGCCCGGGGAGGCCGAAGGTGCCGGCCCTCCCCCGGCCTGGTTCCGCTTGACCTTCACACAGTGGCAAGGCCTTCACTGTGCCGAGGAGGTGGTCCCGATGATCATGTCGAAAGAGGACACGAACACGATGCGCGCCCTGCGGGAGCTGAAGAGCGACAGCTCTTCGGTCCGGCTGCGGGCAGCGCTGACACTCGGCACGGCCCCGGACCCGGGGTTCATCGGCAGGCTCATCGAGCGGTGCGCGGTCGAACCCGAGTTCTCCGTGCGCGAAATGCTGACGTGGGCGCTCACCCGCCACCCGGCGTCGATGACGGTCCCGGTGCTTCTCGGCGAAGTCCGCTCGGAGAGTGCGCAGGCGCGGAGCCAGGCGTTGCACACGCTGTCCAAGATCGGGGATCGGCAGGCGTGGCCGGGGATCGCACCGGCGCTGCTGTCCGACGCCGACGACGAGGTGGCCCGGAGCGCCTGGCGGGCAGCGGTCGCGCTCGTACCCGAAGATGCGAAGGGCGAGTTGGCCGTAGTGTTGGCGGGACAGCTCGGGCGTGGCGAGCACGAGACACAGCTGAGCCTGAGCCGGGCGCTGGTCGCGCTCGGGGAGGCGATGTTGCCGGCGCTGGGCGCCGCGACGACGGATCCCGACCCCCGGGTGCGCGCGCACGCACTCGCCACGGACCGGCTGTGGCGCGATCCGGATGCCGGATTCGGGTTCGCGATCGAGGGGGCGAAGCGCGTCGTCGCCCTCGGCGGAGCCGGCCGGAAGGGGCAGTAGGCATTGTTGATCGGTGATGTCGCGCGACGGTCCGGGGTCAGCGCCCGCATGCTCAGGCACTACGAATCGCTCGGCCTGGTGCGACCGACGGATCGTACCGACTCCGGCTACCGCGAGTACTCCGGCGAGGACATCCGCCGCGTCTTCCATATCGAGAGCCTGCGGTCATTGGGGCTGTCGCTGCGTGAGGTCGGGCGGGCGCTCGACGACCCCGGCTTCGCGCCCGCGGGACTCGTCGAGGACCTGATCCGCCAGACCCGCGACCGCCTCGCAGCGGAGCAGGAGCTGCTCACCCGACTGCGTCGGATCGGTGCCGTGGAACCCGCCGGCTGGGAGGACGTCCTCCAGGTCGTCGCGCTCCTCCAGGGGTTGGGGTCTTCGAGCGCGGGGGCGCGGCAGCGCGCGGCCCTGTCCGCGGTCGAGGACGTTCCCGTGCCGGTGGAGGCACTGGTCGAGGCCGTGCTGCGCGAGTCCGACCCCAGTGTCGCCGGAGCCCTGCGGTGGGCGCTGGCGCAATCGAGCGAGGACGGGTCGGCGCTGCTGGCCGAGGGCCTCGGCTCACCCTCCGCCGAGGTGCGCAAACGTGCCGTGCAGTCCCTCGCCGAGATCCCGCACCGCGAGGCGACCGCACTGCTGCGGGACGCCCTCGCGAACCACGACGTCGTGGTCCGCGGGTACGCCGCTCTGGCGCTCGGCGCACGCGGGGTGGCCGACGCGATCCCGGCGCTCATCGACATGATCGTCGAGGAGGGCAACGACGCCGACGCCGCCGATGCGCTGAGCGCGCTGGCGAGTGATCCGGCGTTGGCCGATCGGATCGCCACCGGGCTCGTCGACTGCCTCGCCCGCGGCACCACGGGAGCATCCGCACGTCGACGGCTGGCCCAGGCGCTCGCCGACATCCCGGGAGACACGGCGTCACGTGCCCTCGTAGAGCTGTCCCATGACGAGAACCGCGCCGTCGCCCTCACCGCGACCTACATTCTCAAGCTACGCAGCACACGGCGGTGAACCGGTGACGGCGGTGCCCCGTGCGCGGGTCCCGGTCGTCGCCGGGGAGCCACCCGCACCCTTGAGGGTGGCTCCCCGGCGAACCCAGGACGGCTCACCCGCCACGCCGCGCGGCACCGGCGGCCTCGCGAGCTGCCTGACCGGATGCCAGTCCGGGGCGCGAGCACCCTGACCTCGATCGTGACGTCCGTACCGACTGACCTCGGCGGTCAGCGGGCGCTCCGGCACGCCTTTGCTCCGGCGGCCGGCGGGACGGTGATGGTGGACAGTCTCTTGGTGGCCCGGGTCAGGGCGACGTACAGATCACGCTCGCCGCCAGGGCGGGCGGCGGTGATCCCGTCCGGGTCGACCACGACGGCGGCGTCGAACTCCAGGCCGCGCGCCTGTGAGGCCGGCACCAGTCGGGCGTGCCGCTCGACTCCCGCGGCCGCGAGCTGTGCCGTCCTGTCATCGGCGCAGATCACCCCGACCAACTCCCCCGGATGCGCGGCGCCCTGCTCGCGCAGCTCCCGCACGAGGTCGGTGACGAGCGACTCGGGGGCCGCGGCAACGGTACGGGGCACCTCGCCGCGCCGGATCGACCGGATCGGTGGCCGCCCCGGGGCGATCCGGCTGAGCAGGTCGCCGGTTACGGCGAGGATCTCCTGCGTGGTCCGGTAGCTGACGGTCAGGGTGCGCAGGTCGAAGCGGTCTCCGAGGTGCGGGCCGAGCGCCTCCTTCCAGTCCCGGGCCACCGTCGCCGGTCCTGCCTGGGCGAAATCTCCGACCAGGGTCATCGACCTGCCCGGGCAGCGACGCACGATCATCCGCCACTGCATGACGGTGAGCTCTTGCGCCTCGTCGACGACGACATGCCCGAAGACGTGCTCAGGCGGGCCGTCGACCAGGCTCGCCGCCTCGTCGAGCAGCGGCACGTCGGCGTCCGTCCACGGCGCGTCCGGCGTTCGCCGCAGCAGGGCCCGCTGGCCGTCGGTGAACTGCCGCAGGTACGCGGCCGGCGCGTCGCCGTCGGTCAGCAGGGCGCGGACCACGTCGGCGGCCGTGAGCCGAGGCCACAGGTCCTCGACGGCCTGATCGAGCAAGGCGTCGTCCAGGAGTTCGGCGCGCATGGCGTCGGCGTCGAACTCGTCGGCACCTGTCGCGGGCGTGTCATCGATACCGAGGCGGCGCAGGTCCGCCGCCGCGACCCGGTCGAGATCGAGGCCGGTAAGTTCCGCGACCTGCGCGTCGATGCGTTCAAGCGCCTCGGCACCACTGCGGGCAAGCTCACGGACGAGGGCGTCGACCAGCAGCTCCTTGAACAGCTGCCGTGCCCGGTTGTGCGCGAGACCGCTGGTCTGTGCCGACTCCCGCGCTCGCGCGACATCGCTGTCCGTCAGCGCGACCCGCTCCTGCCCGACCCGGACCTCGAAGTCACCGCCCGGAGCCTGCCGAGAGCGCACCACAGAGGCCAGTGCGCCGGCCAGTGCGGAGCCGCCCTTCAAGCGCGCCACCTCGGAGGAGTCGGCGGCGCCCGGTACGACGCCGGCGAGTTCCTCGCACGTCGCAAGGACGACGTCGTTCTCGCCGAGCGAGGGCAGGACCTGGCTGATGTAGTCGAGGAACCGCGCGTTCGGCCCCAGTACGAGCACGCCGCGTTCGGCGGCCCTGGGGAACGCGTACAGCACGTACGCGGCGCGGTGCAGCGCCACCACCGTCTTGCCGGTCCCCGGACCACCCTGCACCACCGTCACCCCGCGGTGCGGCGACCGGACGATCGCGTCCTGCTCCGCCTGAAGCGTGGCGACCACCGCTCCCATCCGCCCGGTGCGCCTCTCCTGGAGCGCCGCGGCCAACGGGCCGTCGCCGACGACGTCATGCGCGGTGGGTGCTGAGCCGTCGAGCAGCTCATCGCTCACCCCCACCACCGTGCGGCCCGTCACACGCAGATGGCGGCGCCGCCGCAGCCCCATCGGATGGACCGGAGTCGCCTCGTAGAAAGGCCGCGAGGCTTCCGCCCGCCAATCGACCAGCACGGGCAGCTCGTCCGAATCCCTGTGCAGCCCCAGCCGCCCGATCCGCAGGACGGTGCCGTCCGCCAGGTCGATCCGGCCGAAGACCAACCCGTCCTCGGCCCCCTCCAGCCGACGGACCTCCCGCGCCAGCCGCCCGGCCGCGACCTCCCTCTCATACAACTCGCCCGCCCCGTCGGACGGCGACGCGAGCACGTCCGCCAGTTGCTCCCGCGCCCCGGCCAGCCGCTCGTCGAACAGCTCGCCTATGACGGAGACCTGAACCCGCTCAAGCTCCACCTCACGCACGGCAACGTCGTTGATCTGAGACAAGAAAAGGCCCTCTCGGCTCAACCCGCCAGTATTTCGAGGCGCCACTATGCAGACGGATTCCGGAAAAGTAAATATTGACCAAAGCAGGGGGAATGTGTCCCTGCCGCGCCACGCGCCCGCTCGCGGATCCGCCACCGGAATGCGGCTTTCTTCCGCGGCCTCCACCCGGCGCGGCAGCGGTGAAAGGCCCCCTCTGCCCGGGCTGCCACCCGGCATTGACCGCCCCCGGCGATGAGCTGCCCCACCGGCCGGCACTCAGGTCAGCGGACATGACGACGCCGGAGAGCCGCCGTCGTGCACGACACCCCGCTCCCGGTGCGATACCACGCGGACGCGTCCCGCCGGTCACGTTCGACGTCATCTTCCGCGCTGTTGGGCAGCCGGTGGCGCAACGGCCCTGCTTTCGGGGCGAGTTCCGACCGAGCGGCTCCCGTGCCCGGCTGGCCGGACCAGGGCTCACCGCATCCCGGTTCCCGGCCGAGGGAGTCGCCGCTCCGGACTACCCGGCCCGGTAAGCCCGGAGGAAGGTCCGTACCCCCTCGACGACGAGCGGCCGGACGCGGTCGTCCTCCGACGCGTTCGCGGAACCGAGCCGGTCGAGGGTGACGCCGAAGGTCAGCGCGAGGAACTGGTCGGCCGCGAGCCGAGGGTCGGGGACGGCGAGCAGGCCGGCCCCGGCGAGGGCGGCGAGGTGCTCGGCGATCGCCTCGTCGGGGGTGTCGGCCATGGCGTTGTAGTCCGGGTGGGGCAGGTGCCCCGACTCCGCCCGGACCAGCCGCTGGAGCGTCGCGTACTCCGCCGAGCCGAGCATGTCGGTGGCGATGGTCATCGCGAACGCGACCAGGGCGTCCTCCAGGCGGGACTCCTCGGTGACGCCGGTGAGGGTGTCGTCGAGAGTGCGCCGGATCGTCGCGATCAGGGATTGGCCGATGGAGTCGACGACTGCCTGCAACAGCGTCCGCTTGTCACCGAAGTAGTCGTAGACCGTCCGCTTGGACACCTCGGCACGGGCGGCCACCGCGTCGACGCTGGAGCGGTCGAAGCCGTCGGCGAGGAACAGTTCCCGGGCCGCGGTGAGAATGGCGGCCCGCTTGGGCGCGGACCCCTCGCGCAGCGTCTTCATGGTCGACATGAGCATATCCTAATGGAACTACACTGCACGGTATAGTGTAGCTAGTGATGTGCACAGACGGTACGCCTCGCACGCCGCGAGAGAAGCGTCATCTCCTCACTTGCCCCAGCGGAACGGCACCCCGTGCGCACCCGCGCCCGTCTCCGCCCGTCCAGTACGGAAAGGACACCCATGACGGCACCTGTCACTCCCTCGCTCCGCATCGGGAAAGCCCCGGTCGCGGCCCTCGGCACACTGGCGGTCGCCACCGGCGCCCTGGAGTCGGTGGTGACGCCGACGCTCCCGCTCCTGCAACGGGAGCTGGACATGAGCCCCGCCGAAGGGGCGCTGCTCAGCATCGTGCTCCTCGTCACCGGCGCCCTAGTCACACCGATCGCGGGCAAGTTAGGCGACCGCTACGGCGGAAAGCGGGTCCTGACCCGGCTGATGGCGGTGGTCGGCGTCGGCGGTCTGGTGTCCGCCGTGGCCCCGAACCTGCCGGTGCTGCTGCTCGGCCAGGTGCTGCAGGGGGCCATGGTGGGAGCGCTGCCCCTGTCGTTCGTCCTGGTGCGCGCCCACCTCCCCGCGGGCGAGTCGAAGGTGGCCATCGGGGTCGTCAGCGGACTGTTCGTCGGGGGCGGGATGGCGGGCACGCTGTCGGCCGGCCCTGTGGCCGAAGGGCTGTCCCGCCACTGGATGTTCGCGCTGCCGACGCTCGCGGTGACCGGGGCCACCGTCCTGGTGCACCGGCTGATGCCGGACGTCCCGCAAGACCGGCCGGACGACGCCGGGATCGACTGGCCCGGATCGGCCCTCCTGAGCGCAACGCTCGTCACGCTCATGCTCGTCCTCGCGCAGGCCCCCGACCTCGTCGCGCGGCCGCTCGCGCTCGGCGCCCTCCTCCTGGTCCTGGCCGCCCTCGTCACCGCATGGGTGGCCGTCGAGCGGCGCGCGCCCTCGCCGATGATCGATCCGCGCATGCTGGCCCGGCCCGCGGTGTGGAAGTCGTGCGCCCTGACGTTCACGATCTGCGTCGGTACCGCGATGCCGGTCTACCTCGTGCCGCAGTTGTTCGCGGTGCCCGCGGATGCCTACGGTTTCGGGGCCGACGCCACCGCGATCGGGTTCTTCCTGCTGCCCGGCGCCGTGACCGCGTCCCTCGCCGGGCCACTCGGCGGGATCGGGGCGCGGCGTCTCGGCCCGCGTGCCGTGGTCACCGCCGGAGCCGTCCTGCTGGGCGGCGCCCTGCTCGCCCTCGCGGCCGCGCACACCGAGGTCTGGCACCTCGTCGCAGGCAAGGCGCTGATCGCATTCGCCAACGGCCTGTGCGTCACGGCGCTGGTGACCGTCACCGCCACCTCGGTCGCCCGGTCCGACACCGGGATCGCCACCAGCCTGGTCCTGGTGACCCGAGTCCTCGGCTATGCCGTGGGCATGCAGCTCAGCGGTGCCCTGCTCACCGCCGGTACCCCTGCCGGGACGGACGTTCCCGCCGAATCCGCCTTCGTCACCGGCTTCCTCATAGCTGGCGCCGTGACGGCGCTGTCCCTGCTCGTCACCCGCACCATGAGCAAAGGAGCCGGCGCGTGACCCGTACGGATCCGCCGAGGAGCGACCGCCCCACAGCGTGGCGCGCGGTCCTGGTGGTCAGGGACAGCGTGGCGGGCCCCCCGTGCTCGCGTTCTGGGCGGACCGCCACGGATACACCGTCACGGTGGCCGGGGAGGCGGCCGCGGCGCGTGACAGCGGCCGCCCCGTCGACGTGCGCGGTACCGCGTGCGGGGGCCGTCGGCGGGATGCGCGTCCTGCCGCCGCCGCGGGACTCGCGTACCGGCCTGGGCGGGCTCGTCTTCCTCGAAGGTGACGGCCGCGAGGTCGCCGCGCTCGCCCGGCGCTCCGTCACCGGCGGCGTCGTGCGACAGGACTTGACGGTGCGCCCCGGGGATCTGACCCGCGCCCCGCACGCGGCAGTCCGGTACGACGTGTATTCCTCGTTCGCCTGCTCCATCCCGTGGACTGTCCCGAGGCGTCCGGCCAGGGCGTCGGCGTCACCTCCAGCACAGGCGGCGGACGCACCTGCGAGACCACCGTCCGTCCCGCACCGGTCAGCCCTTCGGCGACGGCGCCGACACCACGCCCGGACCGGCCGCCGCAGACCGACGCGTACCCGGCCCACAGCCCACGACCTGGCCATCAGTCCCAGCGAGCACCGTTGCCGGCATCAGCCCGGAACGGCGGACGGCCCCGGCTCCGCCGCATCCGAGACGTCCTCGCGATCTGCTCACGGCCGGACACTCTGCGTGGCAAGATCGTGCGGGACGGCGTCAGACGACTTACGCGGGAGCAGAGATGGCCGAACGGCAGAACGGCACGGTGAAGTGGTTCAACGAGGAGAAGGGGTACGGCTTCATCACCCCGGAGCAGGGACCGGACCTGTTCGTGCACTTCCGGGCGATCGAGGGAGCCGGCTTCAAGTCGCTACGGGAGGGGCAGAAGGTGACGTTCGAAGCCGTCCAGGGGCAGAAGGGCATGCAGGCGGACAAGGTCCAGGTCCAGGGATAGGAGTCGGACGCGCCCTGCCCCCAGCCCGGCATCGGCGCGCACGGCCTCTTCTGGCCCCGGCCCGTCACCGTGACCGCCGGGGCATGCCGAGGCCATGACCCACGACCACGGCGAGCCGCGTGGGGCTCAGGCGGGCTGCCGGACCCCTCCCTGCCGGGCCCCTCCCGCGGGC
This sequence comes from Streptomyces sp. NPDC015171, assembly GCF_043079545.1. Classification (NCBI taxonomy): domain Bacteria; kingdom Bacillati; phylum Actinomycetota; class Actinomycetes; order Kitasatosporales; family Streptomycetaceae; genus Streptomyces; species Streptomyces sp. NPDC015171. Next base: position 31,321 of record NZ_JBIBUO010000019.1, on the reverse strand, counting down.
GGCTGCACCGCGACCGGGCGGGGGCCCGCCGGACCGGCCCGCACCGTGTCACACCCGGCCAGGGCAGCAGGGGTCGGGGCCGCGCGGGCAGAATCGTCGCGGCTTCGTCACGGACCGTCCGGACCACGCCCGCGGCGAGGCGGACGGCGTCGGCGAAGGCCGCCGACAGGCCGTAGAGGACCTTTGCCGGTCAGGATCTGGCCGGCCTCGGGGGCGGGGGCGGCCCGAAGGGATTGCCGTCTCCCACGGGAGCGAACGCCTCTTTGCGGTCCCGCAGTGTCACCTCGCGCGCCGGCGGACCGGTCATGGCCACCGCATGTCGTTGAGGCCCCCGCCGCCCCGCTTTGGCGCAGAGCACTCCCGCAACGCCTTCGTCCTCGGCACGGCCACACGCTTTTCTACACTGCACGGTGTAGTGTAGTGATGCTCGACCCTCCCCGTACCCATCCGCCCGAGCCGTCCGTCGCAGCCAGGCCCGCGCGAACCCAGCTACAGCCGAACCCACTTGAGCCCGCCGAGCGATCTCGGCCACCGCACCCGAAATCCCCGGCACACCGGGCCGCCGGGATCCGACCCAGGCCTCGCGAGGCGGCAGACCGCCCCGCGCACGACCGGCCCCGCGGTCGCCCGGTACGACGGACGTCCCGGCCCGATTCCGCCCTCGTCACCGCTTCGTCATGGCGGGCGCCGGACCGACGCCGTGCCTGTTCGACACCCGCTTCATGAGTAGAGGAGTCCGAGAATGACCCGTACCGACATGCCGAGGGACGCCCGTGCCGCCCGGGGGCGCAAGGTTCTGATATCCGGGGCCAGCATCGCGGGGCCCGCCCTCGCGTTCTGGCTGAACCGCTACGGATTCGCCGTCACGGTGGTGGAGAAGGCGGGCGGCCCTCGCGACGGCGGTTACCCCATCGACGTACGCGGCACCGCACTTGAGGTCGTCCGCCGGATGGGAATCCTGCCGCGACTGCGGGAGGCGCATATCGATCTGCGCAGGCTGACCTTCCTCGACGGGGACGGCAGCATGGTCGCCTCGCTCGAACCGCACACCGTCACCGGTGGTGTCGCGGGACAGGACCTGGAGGTACGGCGCGGGGACCTGACACGTGCCCTCCACACGGCCGTCCGTGACGACGTGGAATTCCTGTTCGACGACTCCATCGACACCCTCGACCAGTCCGGCCACGGGGTCGACGTCACCTTCCGCGGCGGCGACACGCGTACGTTCGACCTGGTGTTCGGGGCGGACGGTCTGCACTCGCGTACCCGCGAGCTGCTTCTCGGTCCCGAGGAGCAGTTCCACCGGTACCTCGGCTACTGCTTCGCCGGGTTCACCATGCGCAACACGTTCGGGCTCGTCAACGAGACCACGATATGGAACACCCCGGGCAGGGCCGCGGCGCTCTACGCCCTAGGGGACGGCGACGACGTGCACGCCTTCCTGAACTTCGCCCGGCGGGAACCACCTCTGGACGCGTTCCGGGACCCGGAGGCCCAACGGGATCTGGTCGCCGCGGTCTTCGCCGACGCGGGGTGGGAAATCCCGGGCATGCTTTCCGCCCTGCGCGCCGCGGACGACCTGTTCTTCGACGTGGTCAGCCAGATCCGGCTGCCCCGCTGGTCCAGCGGCAGGGTCGCGCTGGTGGGCGACGCCGCGTACGCGCCCTCGTTCCTGACCGGACAAGGCTCCAGTCTCGCTCTCGTCGGCGCGTACATGCTCGCCGGCTCCCTGGCCGGCCAGGACCACACCACGGGCTTCGCCGCCTACGAACACGGCACCCGTGAGTTCGTCACCCTGAACCAGGACCAGGTCGCCGAGGGCGATGCCACGCTCTTCCCCACCACTGCCCGGGCCCTGGAACAGCGCAATGACATGTTGCGCGAGCTCAGCTCGGCCGTCCCGTCCGCGGAGCGACGCCCGGCCCATTCGGCCCTCACCCTGCCCGAATTCACGCCCATGACGTGAACCCTGGCGCACGCGAGCGACGACAGCGTCGACGTCGGTCAGCTGCGGCAGTCCGGCCCCGGACCTGCCTCATGCTCCTCTCCCTCCCTCGGCCACCGGCAGCGCACGCGATGCCCAAACGCGCGTTCGGAGCTGTGGGAGGACCGGCGCGGAGGCCGTCCGAGTGGTCCTGCACCGGCACGCGGTGCCCCAACGCGGCACCGACGTGCCGCACGTCTCACGCTGAGGGCGGCAGGCAGGCGAAACGGCGCAGAGACAGGCGGTGGCCACGTGACGGGTGCGGTGGACGGGTTCGTCACGCGTGTTCGGGAGCTGACCGTGCCCGGCGCCGTGTCACCGGACGAGCGAGCCCGGTGGGCGAGGCTGTGGGACCAGGCGGCCGAGGTGGCCCGCGCGGCGTTCGAGGAACGGGATCCGGACGCTCTGCTGGCCGCGCACCGAGCGCTGACCTGGATCTACGACCAGCATTTCCTCACCCCTGATCAGGGACCGGTGGAGGCGCAATTCCATCCGGCCGCGTCGGGTGTGCAAGCGGTGCTGGAAAGGGCGTGGGAGCGGGCGGAACAGGCTCGGGTGCCATGGCGCGCGGAGGACGTGCCCGGTGAGCCGGTGAAGTTCGTCCGCTGGCTTCAGGAGATGATCGGCGGGCACGCGGTGTGCGGGCATCCGCTGTTCGACCACCTGGCCGAGCAGGCGGACCGCGAGCAGGTCTTGCGCTACCTGGAGTTGGACGCCCCGCTGAACGTGCGGTTCTACGACGTGCTGCTGATGGCGATGGTCGGCGCACGCGGGCCGATGCGTCAGGAGATGGTGCGGAACCTGGTCGACGAGACCGGTGACGGCGACGAGTCACGGGGGCACGCGAACCTGTGCCGGGCCGGGCTGAACGCGTTCGGCCTCACCTACGACCCGCTCGCCACCACCGCCCTGCACGGCTGGCAGGGCCTGGCCGGCTACAACCACGTCGTCGGCGTGGCCCTGCACCGACGGCACCACTGGCGGATGCTCGGCAGCCTGGCCGTCACGGAGACCCTGGATCCGCCCGCCTACACCAAACTTCTGACCGGCTGCAGCCGGGTCGGCCTTGCCACCCTGGCCGATGGTGCCACCGGCCTGGCAGAACGGCAGTGGGACGGACCGCTCGCCTTCTACGCCGTCCACATCGTCCACGAAGCCGGCCACGCCACCGGCTGGATCACGGATGTCGTCCTCCCCCGAGTCACCGCGCATCCGCAAGCCGCGTACGAGATCGCACTCGGTACGATCGGCCGGCTGAACACGGCCGCCGACTACTACGATCACCTGCTGGCCGAATTCACCGCGCCCACGGCCCGCGAAGCGACACGCTGACGAAAACGACACGATGACGAGGACGAAGTGGCCGTCCCCCATGTCTCTGTGCCCGTGCAGGCTCGGGGTCGGGGTCGTTCAGGACACCGTCACGCGATGAACCAGCAAGGTCGGCAGCGCCTGGCGCCACAGACGGTAGTCGTCGCTGCTCCGCATGGGTGAACTCGTGAAAGGACACGAACCCGCCGCAGGCCGCCGAGCGTCGTGACAGGCATGGAAGCGATCAACGAGGCTCACGTGTCGCAGCCGGGACTGGTCGTCGTCGACATCACAGCCGCCGACGACCAGACCGCGTTCGCCGTCCACACCGCCCTCGCCGCACTGTGGGCGACGACCTCCGTGGAACGCACCACCCGCGACCACGGACAGCCCTGCGTGCGGCTGCGCTGCTACCTGGACCTGCGCCAGCGCCCCGCTCCATGATCTCTACGAACTCCCTGATCCGCGGTCGACGGGTCGGTCCCGCTGAAGAGCAACGGCGGAGCGACGGCCGCGTACCGCGCCGTGCACCGCTCAGCGCCTTCTCGGAGGCCGAGGTGCCGCGGACCGCGCGGGCAGCCGCGGAAGTCTGGCCGTCCGACTCACCAGGCTTCCGCGACCGTGGGCGCATGCTGCACGCCCGCGTCTGTCGTCACAGAGTCGAGCCGGGGTCTCCGGGCCGGATGCGTCCGCGCCAGCCACCGCTCTCGGCGCCGCCGCCCTCGACGTAGTCCTTGAAACGGCGCAGGTCACCCCGTACACGCCGGTCGATCATGCCCAGGGCGTCCGCGCCCTTCTCGGCGACGCCGGTGGGTTCGAGTTCCATCACGAGTTCCACGCGGGTGTGCGTATCGTCGATCCGCTCGAAGCGGACCGATCCGCGCTGCTGCACATCACCCGCGATCGATCGCCAGGTGATCCGGTCATCCGGCAACTGGTCGACGATCTCCGTGTCGAACTCGCGCCGCACCCCGCCGATGCTGGTGGTCCAGTGGTTGTGCCGGTCGTCGAGCTGCCTGACCTCCTCGACGCCTTCCATGAAATTCGGGAACTCCTCGAACTGTGTCCACTGGCCGTACGCCACGCGAAGCGGAACCTCGACATCGAGAGCTTCCTTGACCGTGCTCATGAGTCCCTCCTTGTCAGTTCGTCCTCGCCGGAACGGGTACGCGGGCGTCCGCCGCCGTGTGGCGGCCCCGCCCGGCGCTCCCGCCGACGGTCTGCCGTGCGCAGATCCGACGAGTACCCGCGGACTGCGGTACGAAGACTCGAGATCGTTCACCAGTTCACACGACGGCCGCGCCGACCGCTCTGCACGACCTCGTGTCCTCTGAGATCCAGGCCGGAAAGCGGGTACCCGGTCGGGCAGCCACTGACCCCGAGGGCCGCTCCGCCCTCTGTCCCGCAGAGGAAACTCCATGTCCACGAGTAAGGGCCGGACGGCCTCCGGCAAGGACCGCGCAGCCGTGTTCGACGTGGACGGAACCCTCGTCGACACCAACCACCTGCACGTGGTGACCTGGTGGGAGGCGTTCCGCCAGGCCGGACACTCGGTGTCGACGCATGCGATACACCGGGCGGTCGGACTGGGTTCCGACGATCTCGTCGCCCATCTGCTCGGCGACGATTCCGCCTCGGACACTGATGAGGCGGAAAAGCTCAGCACAGCGCACAAGGTTCTCTACGCCCAGTACTTCGATCGGCTGTCCCCCCTTCCGGGCGCGGGACGTCTGCTGCGGCAACTGGCGGGCGACGGCTGGACAGTGGTCCTGGCCACATCCGCCGGTGGCGACGAACTGTCAGCGCTCCGGCGGGCGATCGACGCGGACGACGCCATCAAGGCGACCGCGAGCGCCGACGACGTCACCCAGGGAAAACCGGCCCCCGAGCCCGTCGAGCGGGCACTGGAGCTGGCCGGGGTTCCGGCGGAGCGTGCCGTGTTCGTCGGGGACACGGTGTGGGACATGCAGGCGGGAAGCAGTGCGGGGGTGACCTGTCTCGGGCTGCTCTGCGGTGGCATCCCCCGTGCGGATCTGGAGGAGGCCGGCGCCGACGCCGTCTTCGATGACCCGGCCCACCTGCTGGCCTCACTGTCACGGACTCCTCTGGCGTGACGAAAGCCAGGCTGCCCCGGCCGCACCGTCGTTGACGGTCGGCTGCCCGGGGGCGTCCGCAGGGCGTCGCGGATGCGTGTCCGGCGCGCAGGCGTCCCGCATGCCGCGTCGGATCTTGACGGCGGAAGCTCTCGTCCTCAGTGGTGGGCATCGGGCGCAGGTGCTGGCAGGCCGTATGGGTTGGGCCGTATGGGTTAGCCAGCCATAATCACCGTGCGCAGTCAGTCAAGTACGACTGGTCCCGGATCGCGAGGGGCGAGTGCGGCGTGGGACGGGAGGGGCGGCGTTGCCGGCTAGGCGATGTCCGCCCAATGGACGGCGTGACCCGCTTCCTGGTGCTCACCGTGGTCCGCGGCGACCTGGTCGACGATCGCGAGTCCGCGGCCGTGTTCGTCGTCGGCGACAGGGGCCGCGCGGTCGAGAGAGGGGCCTCCGTCCGACACCTCGACGTACACGTGGCCGGTGGCGGGATCACAGTCCAGGCCCAGCCGCAGCGGCGGCTGAGCGTGCCGTACAGCATTGCCGACCAGTTCCGAGACGGTCAGCACGACCGAATCAGCGACCTCGCCGGCGACTCCCCACCCGTTCAGCAGCGTCCGAGCGATCGTACGGGCCTGCCCTGCGGCCTCCGGACGGTGCGCCAGGGTCCATGGTCGTGCCGACGCCCACGCGCTGTGGTCGTACGTCACGGTCGTCACCTCCTCCAGCATCGCGACGACGCCCCTGGGCCGGAGTGCCGTCCCAGTTACCCTTATGCTCGCCCCCGCTGCCGCCATGCGTCTTCCAGGCCAGTGCCCAATGCCTCTACCGGTCAGCGGGTGCACGCTGTACGCCGTGACTCATGATCCGTGCACTCGCTGACCGACCGCTGCGGGGGCAACTCACGGGCTATGTGGGCGAAATGCGCGGTTCATTTGCCGCCCGACGTGATCCATGGCCACTTGACGGTGCAGACCACGGCGGGCGCGACGAGCATGGCCAGCAACCACAGACACACGCTCGCCGGCGAGTAGATGTAGTAGCGCCAGTGCTCCGGCAGGGGCGACGGCGCGAGCAGGAGCACGATCAGCACAGCCCAAGTGGCCAGCACCACTGCTGCCATGCGTACGGCCGTCATTCCTGTCGTCATTCCCTCTTGGCCCCTTCGCCGATCGATCGTCTCGCGGAGAGGAATGATAGGACGGCTGGAATGATCTCGACGCGGAATGGGTATGGCGGCCTGTCTGCGGTGCTGGTGGCGTGTTCGGCCTCACGGCCGCCACCAGGCGGGGTGCCGCACGGGCGGTCGGCGGCAGGGGTCAGTGGCCCTGCCAGTGCGGGGCGCGTTTCTCGGCGAAGGCGCGGGCTCCTTCACGCGCGTCCTGGGACGCCAGGACGGGGGCGACGATCTGGTCCTGCTCGCGCAGGGCGTCCTCGTCGCGGAAGGCGGTCCGCTCGCTGACGACGCGTTTGACGGCGGCGATCGCCAGCGGAGCGTTGCGCGCGACGCGGCCGGCCAGTTCCAGGGCCCCGGTCAGCGCGGCGCCCGGCTCGGTGAGGTGGTTGACGAGACCGAGTCGCTCGGCGCGTTCGGCGGGCAGCGGGTCGCCCGTGAGGAGCAGCTCCAGCGCGATGTTGCGGGGGATGCGTTCGGGCAGGCGCACCATGCCGCCTTCCGGGGCGACGATCCCGTAGTGCACCTCGGTCTGGCCGAAGGTGGCGTCCCGTGCGGCCACGATCATGTCGCAGGCGAGCGCCATCTCGGTGCCGCCGCCGAGCGCGTACCCCTCGACGGCGGCGATGAGCGGGGTCTTGATGCGGGCACGGGTGATGCCGGCGAATCCGCGTCCGGGGATGACGGGTGTCTCTCCGGTCGCGAAGGCCTTCAGGTCCATGCCCGCGCTGAAGACGCCGCCCGCGCCGGTGAGGATGCCGATCACGAGGTCGTCGCGTGCGTCGAGCTCGTCGACAGCGGCGGCCAGCGCGTGCGCGGTGGCGGCGTTGATGGCGTTGCGGGCTACCGGCCGGTCGATGGTGATCACGAAGATGCCGTCGCGTTCCTCGGTGTGCACGGTCGGGGTGTCAGAGGCCGCGTTCATGGTGGTCGTTCCCTTCTCCTCCGCGTCTCCCCCGGCAGTCGAGGCGGCTGTGCCCCGACAGCCGGGGGGACGGGGCGGTCGGCGGTCAACGGTCGTACCGTCGTGTCGTTGTGTCGTTGTGCCGTCGTGTCGTCGTGTCCCCGGCTCAGTCGATCGCTTCCGCCTTGCGCAGGCCGTCGATCCCGGCGTCGTCGAAGCCGAGGTCACGGAGCACCGATTCGGTGTGTTCGCCCAGGTCGGGTGCCGGGCGCGGGCGGACCTTCCGCTCCTGGTCGAGCCGTACGGGGCTGTCGATGGTCAGGTGGGGTTCGGGGCTGCCGTCGTCGATGGGTACGAAGATCTCGTTGGCCAGGAACTGGGGGTCATGGGCGCACTCCTCCAGCGTCTGGACGACTCCGTAGGTGAGGCCCTCGGCGTCGAGTACCTCCCGCCACTCGGCCAAGGTGCGGGTCGCGAACCTCTTGTCGAGCAGGCCGGCGATCTCTGCCGCGTGGGCGCGGCGGCTCGGTGTGTCGGCGTAGTCCGGGTTCTCCGCGGCTTCGGGGTGGCCGATGGCCTTGAGGAACAGGGGGACCTGCTTGTCCTCGTTGGCGAAGGCCAGCAGCACCCAGCGGTCGTCCGCCGTGCGGTAGGCGTTCGCGAGCGCATTGGGCGGGTCGGCCCGGTCGAGCGGGCGAGGAGCCTTTCCGCCGACGAGAACGGCCTGCAGCCACATGCTCGCCGCCCAGGCGCCTTCGGCGATCAGCGACGCGGTGACGCGCGCGCCCTGGCCGGTCCTCTCCCGCCGGTACAGCGCGGTCATGATCCCGGCGAACAGGGTGATCGCCGTCGGGTGGTCGCCCGATCCGAACGCGTTCATCGTCGGTGCCGCGTCCCGCTGGCGTGTCACGTCCATCAGGCCGCTGCGCGCCCAGAACGCCGTCACGTCGAACCCGGGAAGGTGGGCGTCGGGGCCCTCCTCGCCGAACCCCGTGACATCGGCGTAGACCAGCCGGGGGTTGAGCGGGGCGAGGTCGTCGTACTCCAGTCCCAGCTTGGCCCGGGTGCGCGGCGGGAAGTTGGTCACCAGCACGTCCGCCCACCTCACCAGCCGCTCGACCACGGCCCGGGCGCCGGGCGACTTCAGGTTGAGGGCGATGCTGCGCTTGTTGCGGTTGTCCAGCTGCCAGGGGTAGTTGATCCCCTCGACGCGGGGGTTCGGAGGTATGTGGCTGAGAGCGCGGTAGGCGTCGCCGTAGTGCGGGGGTTCCACTTTGACGACGTCGGCGCCGAAGTCGCCGAGTATCGTGGCCGCGGCGGGACCGGCGATGAAGCTGGCGAGGTCCACGACGTGGAGTCCTTCCAGCAGGGGCGTGTCCGCCATGACAGATCCTCTCTCGTCAGGACTCCCGCCCGGCGCCGACGGCCGCTCGCGTGGCCGTGGTCGCCGACGTGATGTCATGCCGGGTCAGTGGTCCTGGACCACGGGTACGAAGGCGTTGTAGCCGGTGATGTCACGTCCGACGATCAGCGCCTGCACGGTGTCGGTGCCCTCGTAGGTGTCGATCGCCTCGATGTCGCACAGGTGCCGGGCAACGTGGTAGTCGAGGATGATCCCGTTGCCGCCCAGCATGTCCCGGGCGTCGGCGAGGATGGCCCGAGCCCGTTCGGTGTAGTGCATCTTGGCCAGAGCCACCCGGGGCATCGAGTACTTGCCCTCGTCCAGCAGCTGGCTGAGGCGGTACTGCATGCACACCATGTCGGTGATGTCCGCCAGCATCCGTGCCAGCCGGTACTGGATGAGCTGGAACGCGGCCAGTGGCATCCCGAACTGCTTGCGCTGCTTCGCATACGCCAGGGCGGTCTCGTAGCCCGCGATGGCCGCTCCGACCGATTCCCAGGCCACGCAGAAACGCGAGGCCAGCAAGACCTTCTCAGTGTCCCTGAAGGTCCGGCCGCCTTCCAGCCGGTTCTCGGCGGGCACCCGGACGTCGGTGAGGGAGATCTGGGCGTTCTGGACGCAGCGCAGCGCCGTCTTGCCGGTGATCGCCCGGGCCTCGAAGCCCGGTGTGCCTTTTTCGACCACGTATCCGCCCACGTGCCCGTCGTCGCCTCGGGCCCAGACGATCACGTAATCGGCGAAGGTGGCGTTGCCTATCCACCGCTTGTGACCGTTGAGGACATAGGAGTCACCGTCCCGGCGAGCGGTCGTCTCCAGCTTGACCACGTCCGTGCCGTGCGCGGGCTCGGTGAGGCCGAAGGCCCCGATCTTCTCCATCCGCGCCATCGGCGGAAGGAAGCGCTGTTTCTGCTCCTCCGAGCCCAGTACGCCGATGGACGTCATGGCCAGGGCCGAGTGGACCCCCATGAACGTGGACATGCTCAGGTCGCCGCGGGCCAGCTCGAGGATCACGATGCCGGCCGTCACGTTGCTCATCCCCGGGCAGCCGTAGCCGGGAATCTGGAAGCCCGCGATGCCCAGCCGCGCCAGTTTCGGCACCAGCTCATGGGGGAACTCCGCGCGCTCCCAGTAGGGATTGATGACCGGGATGACCTCCTGGTCCATGAAGTCCCTGACCTTGTGCCGCAGGGTCTGCTGCTCCTCCGTGAGGAGGTCGCCCAGCAGGTAGTAGTCGGAGGTTTCCGGTCCCCCCAGCACCGGGGGTTCCACCACATGCCCGTTACCGGCGGGACCGGCACCCCCCAGGACACTCTGGTTCGACCCGGCTGCTGTGCGGTGTGTCGCGTTCATGGGCTGCGTTCCTTCCGGTCGGCGAGGATCAGACCGTGTCTGCGCACCCGACGCTAGAGACCGACAGCAAGGCGGACATCAGGCGTATGACACCAATTTCACGGGCAAATTGGTGCTCGTGGACGGGTTTGCCTGTTGCACGGGTCGCGGCGGCAGCCCTGCGGGCGGCGGGGTGTGCTGGACGTCTCCCCGGCGCCGGCGCCGCGACGCACGGAGGCACAGGCTCACGCACGGGACTGGAACCGGAAGAAGAGCAGGGACGTCCTCTGGAGTGGGCGAACCCGTTCGAGGTTCGGAGAAGCGCCCGCCGCACTGGAGGCACTTCCGCGGCGCGAAGGCTTCGAGCCGGCCTACCGGTGGTCAGGCCATATGTCGAGGACGGTGCCCGCCTCTCCGTCAGTGAGGGTGACCCGGGCATCGCGCATGCCACTCCACTCGCCGACCCAGCGCCGGAATTTGTCGCGCGCGATCTCCTCACGACCCCACCAGCCGTGCTGCACCGCCCGGCCGCCGGTATCGAGGAGCACGTGATACCGACCGAAACTGGTCATGCCGGACGGCTCTCTTGAGACCACCCCGGCTCGGGGACCATCGGGTACGTCGCCTCCAGCGTCACGCGGGTGGGGCGGCTTTCGCAGCTCATACCCAGATTAGAGCGCATGTTCGATTCTCTGGGCAAGCGACACCCTCACGCTCATACCGGGTGAGCGTCGCCTACGACAGCGAACCTTCATCATGCGCAGGAGAGGCAACCGGGCCCAACGGTCATGGCCGCTGAGCCGGGTCACCGAGCTATGACCTACCGCTGGACCACGACGTTCTCCGCCTGCGGTCCCTTCTGGCCTTGAGTGACGTCGAACTCGATCTTGTCGCCCTCCGCCAGCTCCTTGAAGCCGGTGGTCTGAATGGCGGAGAAGTGGACGAACACGTCCGGGCCGCCGTCATCATTCGTGATGAAGCCGAAGCCCTTCTCCGCGTTGAACCACTTCACGGTGCCTGTTGCCATCAGTTCAATCCTTTTACCCATGTGACAGCGCCGTAGCGTCGGCGCTGACCGTAGCCACCTTGTTACTCCGGCCCTTAAAGCATGACACCTCGAACGGCTTTCCGCTGCTAGACGACGGCCGGTGCGCACTCATCTGCGCATTCACAGGTCAGCTCCGGCCCCGCCTGGCCATCCGCACTTACCGTGGATGGGGATGGCGGCAATCCGCCGATGCGGTTCATGGGCCGAAGCGAAAGACGCTTTCCCGACCGAGATAGGCGACGAGTACACCGAGAAGTTCAAGCACCCCGTTCTCGGAACTTTACGACGACCCGCTCGCCATATGGCGGGAGCGGGCCGAGGACGTGCGCGGCAGCCCGGTGCCGGTGGATCGCTTCATCCCGGACGAGGCACCCGGTGAGACCACACGCCAACTGATGGATTTCCTGCGGCAGTGCGCAGTGCTCCGCGGGCGAAGGGGCACTGTCGGGCTCTGTACTCGTACGCCCTCCCGCCCGGCGCGAGGCGTTCATAGCAGCCCCGCCTCGCGGCGCGGCTCCCGATCCCGATCCAGATCCCGATCCCGATCCCGATCCCGATCCCGATCCCGATCCCGATCCCGATCCCGATCCCGCGACGATCGTGCAGGTGCGGGCGAGCATGGTGCTACGTCCGCGCAACCCAGGCCCATTGGATGGGAGCACCTCACACCATCTCGGGGAAGGAGAACGCCATGATCGCCACATACGGCTGTACCGGTCCGCGGCAACGCCGCCTTCCGCGCGTCGGCGCGATGGCCCGGGCCGCCCTCCGGCTGATCCCCGGACCGGCCTCCCGGACCGCAGCTCCGGTGCCCGCCGATGCTGCCCCGCCCTCGTCCACCCTCGCGTACCCCGCACCGAAAGGCCGACGACGATGACCACGGCTCGACCCGCCCTCGACCCCGAACTGCGCGCGCTTCTGACCGACATGCCGCTGATGACGGAGCTCAGCCCGGAGGTGCTCGCACATCTCCGCCAACTGCCCTCGACGCCCCTGGAGCCCCTCCTCGCAGACCGTCAGGTCGACCGGCGCGAGGTCAGCGTGCCCGCCGAGGACGGCACCTCGATCCCGCTGTCGGTGTTCAGCCCCTCGCACATCGATCGCACCGCCGGGGCGCCCTGCGTCTACTGGATACACGGCGGCGGCATGATCATCGGCGACCGGTTCGCACAGATCGACCTCCCGCTGGAGTGGCTTGACGCCTTCGGCGCCGTCGTGGTCTCGGTGGACTACCGACTCGCCCCCGAGGCCACCGGCACCGCGCTCGTCGACGACTGCTACCAGGGACTTCTCTGGGTCGCCGCGCATGCCGAGGAGCTCGGCATCGACCCCGCCCGGATCGTCGTCGCCGGCGCCAGCGCGGGCGGCGGACTCGCGGCCGGCCTCACGCTGCTCGCCCGCGACCGCGGCACTCCGGCGATCGCCGCGCAGATGCTGATCTGCCCCATGCTCGATCACCGCAACACCAGCACCTCCAGCCGCCAGTACTCCGCCGGACACGGCGTCTGGACCCGCGAGATGAACGAGTTCGCATGGCGCGCCGTCCTCGGCGACCTCAGCGGCGACGAGGTGCCCGAGTACGTCTCGCCCGCACTGGCCGCCGATCTCTCGGGCCTGCCGACCACGTTCATCGACACCGGCTCCGCCGAGGTCTTCCGCGACGAGGACACCGACTACGCCACCCGCATCTGGGAGGCCGGCGGCCAGGCCGAACTCCACGTCTGGGCAGGCGGCTTCCACGGGTTCGACACCATGTACCCGCAGGCGCACATTTCGGCCACCGCCCGCCGGACCCGTACCGACTGGCTCGCCCGGGTCCTGTCCCATGCCGGGCCGGACGAGGCCGGACCGGTACCGCCTGCTACGCCGCCCCAGTGAGCGACTCCCGCGCACGCTCGTCCGCGTCGTCGCCCGTCGAGGGCCCCGCGCGCTACGGCAGGGTGAGGATCTCGGCTCCGTCGTCGGTGATGGCGATGGTGTGCTCACTGTGTGCCGTCCGGCAGCCCGTCGCGCTGCGGAGCGTCCATCCGTCGGCGTCGGTGACGAGTTGGGCGGTGTCCGCCATGACCCACGGCTCCAGCGCCAGCAGCAGCCCGGGGCGCAGCTTGTATCCGCGGCCGGGGCGGCCGGTGTTCGGGACGTGCGGGTCCTGGTGCATCGTCGATCCGATGCCGTGTCCCCCGAACTCGGTGTTGATCGGGTAGCCCGCCTCGCTGAGGACGGTGCCGATGGCGTGGGAGATGTCGCCGATGCGGGCGCCGGGGCCGGCCGCGGCAATCCCCGCGGCCAGCGCGCGTTCGGTCGCGTCGATCATCGCGACGCTCTCCGCGGGCTTCGCGTCGCCCACGAGGAAGCTGATGGCCGCGTCCGCCGCGACTCCGCCCCTGGACACGGCGAGGTCGAGTGTCAGCAGATCGCCGTCGGCCAGCGTGTAGTCGTACGGCCGTCCGTGGAGCACGGCGTCGTTGACCGCCGTGCAGATGTAGTGGCCGAACGGACCGCGCCCGAAGGACGGTGCGTAGTCGACATAGCAGGACTGCGCCCCCGCCTCGATGATCATCGCCTTGGCCCACCGGTCGATGTCCAGCAGGTTCGTGCCGACCGCGCTGCGGCTCTTCAGCGTCTGCAGGATGCCGGCGACCAGGGCGCCGGTGTCTTTCGCCCGGGTCAGCAGGGTGGGGTTCAGGATCTCGATCATGGAGCGCCCTTCGCATGCAACCAATAACTATACCGGCCATACTATACCGGTATGAGAATCGGCGGACGCGAGCCGGACCCGTCACGGCGCCACCCACGACAGGCCGTCCTCCGCGACCGCCCACTCATCGGGGTCCGCCGGATCCGGGCCGTCGAGCGGGCCGCCGTACAGGGCCTGCTCCTGGAGGTCGTTGCCGGTGCGGAAGGTGTCCCGGACGATCGGGGCGGTCAGCAGCGGGTTGATGTGACCGGCGCCGGCCGCCAGCTTGTCCACCGCTTCGTCCAGTTCGGCCGCGGCGGTGCTCCAGCGGGTCGTGTGCTGTGCGGCGCCGAGCACGGACGCGTCGCCGGAGGCCATGCCCGCGGCGAGTTCCGCGAAGGCGGCGGCCTCGTCGCCGTCGAAGCGGGTGACCTTCTTCGCCGACCAGAAGTAGGAGTCCTCGTTGCGCTCCATGTCGTAGAAGGCGACGAGGAAGTCGTAGAACACCCCGTACTCGCGGCGGTAGCGGGCCTCGAACCCGGCGAAGCCGCGTTCCTCCGGGAGGCTGCCGTCCAGGGCGGAGTTGACCGCGCGGGCGGCCAGCAGGGCGCCGTAGGTCGCCAGGTGGACGCCCGAGGAGAGCACCGGGTCCACGAAGCACGCCGCGTCGCCGACCAGTGCCATGCCCGGCCGCCACAGCGACTGCTTCCAGTAGGAGTAGTCCTTGCGGACGCGGACCCGGTCATACGGCGGTTCGGTCGCCGCCGGCACACCCGTGAGGAGCCGGTCGATGTCGGGGCAGGCCCGGATCATGTCCCGCCAGGCGCCGCGCGGGTCGGCCTGTACGGCCGCGTAGTGCTCCGGCGCGATCACGGCCCCGACGCTGGTGAGGTCCTCGCGCAGCGGGATGTACCAGAGCCAGCCGGCGTCGAACGCGGCGCAGATGATGTTGCCGCTGTCCGGTCCGGGGAGCCGTCGGCCGCCGGCGAAGTAGCCGAACACGGCGAGGTTGCGGAAGAAGTCCGAGTACACCCGGGACCCGCCGACCTCGCCGTGCAGACGGCTGGTGTTGCCGGAGGCGTCGATCACGAACCGGGCGTGCGCCGTGCGCGCGGCACCGTCCGGACCGGTGTACTCCACCCCGCGCACCCGCCCGCCCTCGGCGAGCACCCGGCGCACGGGGCTGCCCTCGCGCACCTCGGCTCCGGCCCGCTGGGCGTTGCGCAGCAGGATCTCGTCGAAGCGTGAGCGCTCCACCTGGAAGGCGGTCGCCGTCGGGTCGGGCAGGCGCGGCGTCGTGGAGAAGGAGAACCGCCAGGGCTCCGGGTCACGGCCCCAGCGCATGGTGCCGCCGCGCTTGAGGGTGAAGCCGGCCCGGGCGACCTCGTCGGCGACGCCGAGGAGCCGGCACAGGCCGTGGACGGTGGCGGGCAGCAGTGACTCGCCGATCTGGTAGCGGGGGAAGGTGTCCCGCTCCAGTAGGAGCACGCGGTGCCCGCGCAGGGCCACGGCCGTCGCCGCGGTGGAGCCGGCCGGCCCGCCGCCCACGACGACGAGATCGTAGTCAGAGGTCATCGGGGGTCTCCTGTTCTCGGGTTCGCTGCCCGGGTCACCTGGTCAGCCAGGCGCGGATCGCCGCCGCCGTGCTGTCGGCATCCCGGTGGAGCACGGAGTAGTGGTCGCCGGGGAGGTCCGCGCTTTCGTGCGGAAGCGGCCAGTGCGGCTGCCAGTCGGCGTGGGGGTCGATGCGCCGCATGTCCGCCGTGGGCCGGCCGCGCAGCAGCAGGGTGGGCACCGGTGAGGGTTCTGGGTGCCAGTCCTCCAGCACGCGCGCGTAGCCGCCCCCGGCGATGAGCAGGGAGTCGTCCGACTCGGCGACGACGTCCTCCGGCAGCGCGGTGCCCGCGGCCATCAGCGCCAGCCCACGCGGATCGTCCCGGCGCAGCACTCCCTCATGGGTGTCGATCAGGACCACACCGGCCGGCGGTCGCCCGCTCTCCGCGAGGTGCCGGGCCGCCGCGTGCGCGATCGCACCGCCGGCGCAGAAGCCGACGAGGACGGGCGGCGTCGCGAAGGCCAGGGCGCGGATGGTGTCGGCGTGCGCCCGGACCACTGTGTCCATGCCGTCGGGCACGCCCCGGGGTTCCCCGAACCCCGGATGTTCCAGCAGGTACACGTCGTGCTTGCCGCCGAGCCGCTCGGCCAGGGCGTGCGGGACGCGGTAGTGCGTGGAGAGGTAGTCGGGGACGTACACGACCGGTGTGCCGTCGCCCTGGGCGAGCCGGACCGGCGGGACCGAGTACCGGGTGCGGTCGGCGGCGGAGAAGGCCGGCAGGGCGTAGGAGGCGAGGTGGCGCAGCGCCATGGCCTCGAACGGGCCCTTTTCGCACAGCACTTGGTGGTAGAGCGGGCTGAAGCGGTACGGCGCGGGCGCTGCGGTCTCGGGTCGCGTCTCGGGTCGCGTCTGAGGTCGCGTGTCGGGGCGCGTCTCATGATCGGCCTCTTCGCGCGGCAGCGCGCCCGCCGCGCGCAGGGCCTCGTGGACGTGTGCCGCCAGCCGGGACGGCGTGGGGTGCTCCAGTACGACGGTCGGGGCCAGCCGCACCCGGGTGAACGCGCTGAGCCGGTTGCGGACCTGTACGGCGGACAGGGAGTCGAAGCCGAGGTCGGTGAAGGGCCGGTCGGCGGGGAGCGCGGCCGTGTCCGGGAAGCCCAGGACGGCGGCGATCTCCACACGGATCAACTCGGCGAGCACGGCCTCGCGTTCCCGCTCGGCGACCGCTGCCAGCCGTTCCCGCCAGGCACCGGGTGTCTGCAGGGTCGGGGCATCGCCCGGCCCCGTGGGCCCACCGGTTTGTGCGGGCCGGGGCGCGGGGTCCGGCAGCAGGTCCGCGAGGACCGGTGCGGCGGCGGACCGGCCGGCGGCCGCGCGGTCCAGCGGGATCGGCACCAGGACCGGTTCCGCCGTCCGCAGCGCCGTGTCCAGGAGGGCCATGCCCTCGTGCTCGGAGACGGGCAGGACGCCGCCCTCGGCGAGCCGGACGGGCGCGATCCCGCCCGCCATGCCCGGCTCGCCCGCCGTGGCCCACGGCCCCCAGGCCAGCGCCTGCGCGGGCAGCCCCTGGGCCGTGCGGTGCCGGGCGAGCGCGTCGAGGAAGCCGTTCGCGGCGGCGTAGTTCGACTGACCGGGCCTGCCGAGCACCCCGGCCGCCGAGGAGTAGAGCACGAAGGCGGCGAGGCCGAGGTCGCGCGTCGCTTCGTGGAGGTACCAGGCGCCGTCGGCCTTCGGCGCGAGCACCGCCGCGAGCCGCGTCGCCGTCATGGTGTCCACCAAGCCGTCGTCGAGGGTGCCGGCGAGATGGAAGACCGCCCGCAGGGCCGGCCGGCACGAGGCCACCAGGGCGTGCACGGCCTCGCGATCGCCCATGTCACAGGCCGTCACCCGGACCTCGGCGGGTACGTCGGCCACCCACTCGGGGATATGGCCGCCGCGGTTGGTCAGCAGCAGGTGCCGCACCCCGTGGCCGGCGACCAGATTCCGGACCAGGCTCGCACCGAGTGCGCCGGTGCCGCCCGTGACGAGCACCGTGCCCTCGGGTCCCAGTGCGGGCGGCGCTGCGGCGGGCGGGCCGGCGGGCGCCAGCCGGGGCACCAGTACGGTGCCGGCGTCCAGGGCGATCTGCGGTTCGCCCGAGCGCAGCGCCGCCGCGAGCGCGCTCTCGGAGGCCGGAGTTCCGCGCCGGTCGGCCAGTACGATCCGGCCGGGGTGCTCGGACTGGGCGCTGCGCACGAGTCCGGCGGCCGCCGCTTCGGCCGGGTCGGGGTCCTCGCCGGTCGCGTTGTGGGTGAGCACCAGCAGACGGCCCGGCAGGTCGGCGGAGGTCCGGTCCCGCACCCGCTCCAGCACGGCCGTCACCAGCGCGCGTACCCGCTCCGGCATGCCGGTGCCCTCGGGCAGGGCGGCGGCCGTGCGGGCCAGGTCGAGTACCTCGTGCGCCTGGTCCGTGTCGCCGGCGGTGCGGGCGGGGTTCGCGGGGCGCCAGGTCAGGCGGTACGTCTCGGTGGGGGCCGCGATCTCCCTGGTGACCACGGACGCCACGGCCGCGAGGGGGCGGCCCGCCGGATCGCTGAGCGCGACCTGGAACTCGTCCGGGCCCAGTCGCCGTACCACCGCCCGCGCGGTGGAGGCGCCCGTCGCATGGACCGTAAGGCCGGTGCAGGCGAGCGGCACCCGGGGTGCTCCCGCGGCCGGGGGCTCGGCCAGCAGGGCGGCGTGCAGGGCCGCGTCGAACAGCGCCGGATGCAGGGTGTAGGCGGCGGCCGTCGCCGCCTCGCCCGGCGGCAGGGCCAGGTCGGCGAAGACCTCGCCGTCCCGCCGCCACAGAGCGGTCACCGCGCGGAACGCGGGGCCGTAGTGCAGGCCGTGGGCGGCCAGGCGCGGATAGTCGACGGGCAGGGGCCGGGCGCCCGCGGGCGGCCAGGTGCCGCTCGGGTCGGCGGGCGGCGGAGCCTCGGCCGCCGCGAGCGTCGCCGTGGCGTGCCGGGTCCAGTCTGCCGTCCCGGTGGCCGGGCGGCCCCAGATCGCGATCGGCCGTTCGCCGGAGTCGTCGGGAGCGCCGGCCACCACCTGGACGCGCATCGGCCGTGCTCCGGTCAGCACGAGCGGTTCGTGGAAGGCCAGTTCGGCGAGCCGGACCGGACCGTCGGTGGCCGTGGCCCGGCAGGCCAGCTCGGCGAAGAGGGTCGCCGGGGCCAGCACGCGGTCGCCGACGCGGTGGTCGGCCAGCCAGGGGTGGCGCGTGGTGGACAGGACGGCCGTGTGCCGGATCCCGGGTCCGTCGGCGTCGGGCTGCGGGTGCCCGGTCAGGGGGTGGCCGGCCGGGACCGGGTGCCGTACGGCGTCCAGCCAGTAGCGCTGCCGCTGGAAGGGGTAGGTCGGCAGCGGACGGCGGCGGGCACCGCTGTCCGCGTACACCGCCCGCCAGTGGACGTCCACGCCGTGTACGTGCAGCGCGGCCAGCGCCTCCAGTGTCGTACGCGCGTCGGTGCACGACGTGAACACCGCACCAGCGTCCGCGGGGACGCACTCCTCGGCCGCCGCCGCGAGCGAGGCCGACGGACCGGCCTCCATGAACACGCCGACGCCGTCCTCGGACAGCCGGGCCACCGCGTCGGCGAAGCGGACGGTCTCACGGACCTGGCGTACCCAGTGGCCGGCGGTGGCGAGCGCCTCCGTCTCGGGGCGGCCGGTCAGCGTCGACACCACCGGCACGGCGGGCCGGTGGTAGGCCACCGACTCGGCGACCGCCCGGAACCCGGCCGTCATCGGATCCAGCAGCGGCGAGTGGAAGGCGTGGCTGACCCGCAGCCGGCGGGCGGGCCGTCCCAGCAGGCCGGCCAGCGCCGTCACCGCGTCCTCGTCCCCGGAGAGGACGACCGACGAGGGGCCGTTGACCGCGGCGACGGCGACCCGGCCCGGTACGTCCTCGATCCGGGCCGTCACCTCGGCGAGCGGCGCACGGACCGCGGCCATCGCGCCGCCCTCGGGCAGGGCGGCCATCAGCCGGCCGCGGGCGGCGACCAGCCGTACGGCGTCGGCGCGCGAGAACACCCCGGCGACATGGGCGGCGGCCAGTTCGCCGACCGAGTGTCCGACCAGGTGGTCCGGTTGGATCCCGAACTCGGTGAGCAGTGCGTGCAGGGCGACCTCGAAGGCGAACAGGGCGGGCTGCGCGTAGTCGGTGCGGTGCAGCAGGCTGTCGTCGGGAGCGTCGATCACCTCCAGCAGCGGCCGGTCGAGCCAGGGCGTGAACTCCTCGCACAGGGAGGTGAACGCCGCGTCGAAGGCCGGGAAGAGGGCGCGCAGTTCGCGGCCCATGCCGGACCGCTGGGCGCCCTGGCCCGCGAACAGCAGGGCCAGCTTCGGGCGGTTCCGCGCCGTGCCGCGCAGCACGGCCGGGTTGTCGACGCCGGCGGCCAGGTCGCGCACTGCGGCGAGCAGGCTTTCGGTGTCGGGGGCCACGACGGCGGCCCGGTGGGACAGCGGTGCCCTGGTCGTCGCCAGCGAGTACGCGATATCCAGGGCGTCCTCCTCGCCGGCCGGCCCGGTGGCCAGCGCGGCCGCGTGGGCGCGCAGGCCCGCCTCGTCGCCGCCGCCGACCAGCCAGGGCGTGACCGGGAACCGGCGCACCGGGACCGGCGCGGCATCCGGCCCGGTCGGCTCCTCGATGATCACGTGGGCGTTGGTGCCGCCGATGCCGAACGAGGAGATCGCGGCGCGGCGCGGGCGGTCGCGGCGCGGCCAGGGCCGGGCCCGGTCGAGCAGGCGTACCGCCCCCGCGGACCAGTCGACGTGCGGCGACGGCCGGTCCGCGTACAGCGAGGCGGGCAGTTCGTCGTGGTGCATCGCCTCGATCATCTTGATCAGTCCGGCGATGCCCGCGGCGGCCTGGGTGTGCCCGAGGTTCGATTTCACCGAGCCCAGCCACAGCGGCCGCTCCGGATCACGGTCCTGCCCGTATGTCGCCAGCAGGGCACCGGCCTCGATCGGGTCGCCGAGCGCGGTGCCGGTGCCGTGTCCCTCGACCACGTCGACGTCGGCCGCCTCCAGGCCCGCATCGGCCAAGGTGCGCCGGATGAGGTCCCGTTGGGCCTCGCCGCTGGGCGCGGTCAGTCCGTTCGACGCGCCGTCCGAGTTGACGGCGGAGCCGCGCAGCACCGCGAGCACCGGATGGCCGTTGCGCCGGGCGTCCGAGAGTTTCTCCAGCAGGACCAGACCGACGCCCTCGCCCCAGGCGGTGCCGTCGGCGCCCTCGGCGAAGGACCGACAGCGGCCGTCCCGGGACAGGCCGCGCTGACGGCTGAACGCGATGAACGGCTGCGGGCCCGAGAGCACCGTCACCCCGCCCGCCAGCGCGAGCGTGCACTCCCCGGCCCGCAGTGACCTGGCGGCCAGGTCGAGGGCGACCAGTGAGGAGGAGCAGGCCGTGTCCAGGGTCATGGCCGGGCCGCGCAGTCCCATGACGTAGGAGATGCGGCCCGAGGCCACGCTGCCCGAGGAGCCGATGCCGACCTGCGACTCCAGTTCGTGCGGCGAGACCCCGGTGTCGTAGGCGGCGTGCATCAGGCCGACGAAGACGCCGGTGCCGGAGCCGCGCAGGGCGGGTGCGGGGATGCCCGCGCGCTCCAGCGTCTCCCAGGCGACCTCCAGCAGCAGCCGGTGCTGCGGATCGGTGGCGAGGGCCTCGCGGGGGGACATGCCGAAGAACAGCGGGTCGAAGCCGGCCACGTCGTCGAGGAACCCGCCCCGGCGGACGTAGGTGGTGCCGAGCCGGTCGGGGTCGGGGTGGTGCAGGAGGTCCAGGTCCCAGCCCCGGTCGGTGGGGAAGTCACCGGTGGCGTCCACGCCCCCGGCCGCAAGCCGCCAGAGGTCCTCGGGCGAGTTCACCCCGCCCGGATAGCGGCAGCCGACGGCGACGATCGCCACCGGCTCCGCCCGCGGGCCGCGCGGCGGGGCCGGCGGAGCGGGTGGTACGGCCGTGCCG
The DNA here is from genome assembly GCF_043079545.1 of Streptomyces sp. NPDC015171. NCBI lineage: Bacteria > Bacillati > Actinomycetota > Actinomycetes > Kitasatosporales > Streptomycetaceae > Streptomyces > Streptomyces sp. NPDC015171. Next base: position 9,855 of record NZ_JBIBUO010000019.1, on the reverse strand, counting down.
TGCAGGCGGGTGTCCAGGTAGGCGGCGACGGCGGCCGGGTTGGGATGGTCCCAGACCAGCGTGGCCGGCAGGCTCAGGCCGGTGCGCCGGGCGAGGCGGTGCCACAGGGTCATCGCGTCCATCGAGGTCAGCCCCAGGTCGGCGAAGGCGACGGCGGCCTCGGCCGGCGTCCCGCGGATCGCCTCGGTCTCCTCGCACACCAGGCTGGTCAGCGCGGCCCGCCGCTCGGCGGCCGGCCGGTCCGCCGGCGGCAGGCCGTCCCAGTCGGGGCGGTGCCCGGTGAGGGCCTCGCGCAGCAGGGCCCGGCGGGGTTTGCCGGCGCCGGTGCGCGGGACGGCCGGGGTGAACAGGATCTCCTCGGGCACCTTGTGCGCGGAGAGCACCTCGGCGCAGGCCCGCAGCAGACCGGCGGCATCGAGTGCCCGGTGCTGCGGCACGACGAACGCCACCGGGACCTCGCCCAGCAGCGGATGGGCTCGCGCCACCACGGCCGCGTCCCGCACCCCGGGCAGGTCTCGCAGGACCCGCTCGACCTCGGCCGGGTCGACGTTCTCGCCGCCGCGCACGATCCGGTCGCCGGCCCGCCCGGTGACGGTCAGGCAGCCGCTCTCGTCGACCTTGCCCAGGTCACCGGTGCGGTACCAGCCGTCGCGCAGGGCGGCGGCGGTCTCCTCGGGCCGGTCGTGGTAGCCGAGCATGACGCCGGGGCCGCGCACCCAGATCTCGCCGTCCTCGGCGTCGGTGGCGCCCCCCGCCGTCCCGGGGCGGACGAGCCGGACCTCCATGCCGGGCAGCGGGATCCCGCTGCCGCCGGGCTGCCTCGGGCCGTCCGGGGACTCCATGGCGATCTTGCCGCAGGTCTCGGTGCTGCCGTAGCCGTCGAGCAGCGGGGCACCGAACCGCTCCTCGACCCGCGCCCGCAGCTCCGGGTCGCTGGGAGCGCCCGCTGTGGCACAGAACCGCAGCGAGGGGACCGGACCCAGGCCGGCGTCGAGCAACTGCTGGTAGGTCAGCGGGACACCGGCCAGGACCGTCGGCGCGTACGCGTCCGCCAGGCGCACCAGCGCTGCCGGATCGGCGTGCGCGGTGATCCGGGCGCTCGCCCCGGCCGCGGTGGTGCCCAGCACGCACAGCGAGTGGGCGTAGGTGTGCGACAACGGCAGCGGCCACAGGATCCGGTCCGATGCCGACAGGCCGAGCCGCGGCAGATAGCAGGCGACCGCGGACCACAGCGCGGACCGCTGGCTGGAGACCGCGGCCCTGGGCGTGCCGGAAGTGCCGGACGTGTAGAGCAGCCAGGCCGGTTCGTCCAGGCCCAGGTCGTCCGGCGGCGGGGGCGCGGATACGGCGGTGAGGGTCTCGTAGCCCGTGGCGCCGTCCGGCGAGGGGCCTTCGCCGGTCACCACAAGCCGGATCTTCCGGCCCGCCGTCAGCCGGGTGATCCGCGGCAGGTTCCGCCGGTCGGTGACGAGCACGGCCGGAGCGCAGTCGGCCAGCAGTGCGGCGAGTTCGGCGTCGGTGCCGCGCGCGCTCCACGGCACCCCGACCGCGGCCGCCCGCACCGTGGCGAGCAGTCCCTCGGCCAGCTCCACGGCGTTGTCGAGGCAGAAGGCGACCCTGGCTCCCCGGCCGACACCGAGGCCCGCAGCCAACCGGCCGGTCCTGCGCTCCAGTTCGGCCCAGCCGACCGCGCGCCGGTCGTCGGCGAAGGCGACCTTGTCACCGTGCAGCGAGGCGTTCTGGCGCAGCAACTCGGCCACCGGTCGCACCTCGTACACGTCCCCCGCACCCACCTGACCGCTTCCCCTCGCTTCGCCGCACCGCGCCGTGCCGCCCCGCTGACCAGCGTACGGCGGCACGGCGTGCGACACGCGGGAGGCACATCGCCGTCAGCCCGCGGCAGTTGCGGACCGGCCCCCGTCGGCGACGACGGGGGCCGCGCCGCCGACGGTCAGACCTTCTTCGCCACGTAGAGCCGGTAGCTGTCCACCGGCGGCATGAACTGCGACGGCAGCACACCCATCCTCTTCAGCAGCTTGGTGGATCCGCTGTCGGTGTAGCCGGCGAAGGAACCGCCCACGGCCTCCGGGCCGACCCGCTTGGCCATGTGGCGCTGGATGGCGCCGACCCGCTGCTCCCGCAGCGCCTTGTGGAAGGAGCCCTCGGGGGCCAGCCGCCGGTGGATCGCGGCCTGCACCTGTGCGGAGATGTCACGGTCGAGCACCCACTCCAGGCCGAGGTCCTTCGCCTTGAGCTGCTCCAGGTAGGCGTGGCGCTGCGTGGTGTAGAGGTCGACGTGCGTGAAGTAGCCGCCCGGCTTGAGGACCCGCGCCACCTCCTGCAGGAACCTCTCCAGGCTCGGGTAGTTGTGCGCGCTCTCGATGTTCACCAGGACGTCGACCTCGCCGTCCTCGAACGGCAGGTTCTCCGCATCGCCCTGGACATAGCGCAGCCCCCGGCGGGACAGCGAGGCGTTGGCCCGCTTGACGGCCTGGTCCGACAGGTCGAGGCCGATCATGCTCTTCGCGTCGACCACGCGGGAGAGGAAGTTCAGGCCCTCGCCCAGTCCGCAGCCCACCTCGAGGACGAACCTGTCGGCGTAGTCGTCCAGGTCGAGCGGCACCTCCCTGAGGGCGGCGAAGTACAGCTCCTCGGAGAATCCGTCCGTGTCGTAGTCCAGGAAGCCGGGGATGCGGTCGTTGATCTCCTTGGCCACCTGGTCGTCGTGGTAGCCCCAGTTCCACAGGATGCCCTTCTTCGACATCCGGGCCTGCAGGTCGTAGCTGGTCGAGATGTTCTTCTTGTGCGTGCCCTCCTTGGCACGCTGACCGTCCTGATCGTCGGTCAGGTTGATCTCGTTGACGCTCGTGAACAGGCCGTACATGTCCTCGCGTGTGCCCATGTTCCGTGGTCCTTTCTCATGGTGCCGTCATCAGGTGGGAAAAACTCAGTGGGCGGCCGGGACGGGTGCGCCCAGCCGGCGGGCCAGGTCGTCCACCAGCGCGCCCAGTGCCTCCGGTCCGTGCGCCGCGCCGAACACGGTGAAGTCGGGGCGCACCAGCACGGCCGTCGCGCCGTGCTCGGCCAGGTACGGGAGGTAGCGGTCCTCGATGTCGACCACGGCGCCGGGGCCCGGCACCCGTGATTCCTCGTCCGCGGGCAGCACCTGCGCGTAGCGGGTGCCCAGAGCGTCGAGGAAGGCACGCCGCGGGCCGTCGAGCAGGTCCGCCGGGCTGTCGGCCGCGAGCAGGACGAAGCCGAGGCCGACGATGTCGTCCAGCAGTCCGGCCCCGTCGGGACCGGCCACGCGTGCCTGCGGGAGCAAGGTGCCGGCGGGCGGCAGCGGCGTGCCGTCCTCGGCGCACCGCAGGAGTCCTTCGGTCAGGGGGATCGCGGTCGACATCGGCAGCGCGCCGGTGCCTTCGCGGTTCCGTGCGGCCAGCATGATCGCGTCCCGGTCGGCCGCCGCGACGGGGTCCGTCACGCAGATCACCTTGCCGAGCTTCACGGACGTGGTGATGGCGTTCTGGACGTGCGCCCGGCGCTCCACGGTGTAGGTGTCGAGCACGGAGTCGTCCGCGAGACCCCGCAGCAGCAGGTCCAGTTTCCACGACAGGTTGGCGACGTCCCGGAAGCCCGAGCACATGCCCTGCCCGGCGAAGGGCGGCATGAGGTGGGCGGCGTCCCCCGCGATCAGCAGCCGGCCCTTGCGCCACTCCCCCGCCCAGCGGGCCTGGAAGGTGTAGACGGCGTGCCGTTCCAGCGTCGCGTTGTCCGGGCGTACGGAGAACATCTCCAGCATGCGCCACAGGGTCTCGTCGCGCCGCAGCTCCTCGATGTTCTCGCCCGGCAGCCGCATGAACTCGAAGCGGCGGTGACCGGGTCCGGCCGACACGGCGGTCCGCGGTCGCCGCGGATCGCAGATCTGGAGGTTGTTGGGGCTGAAGTCGCGCGGCTCGCGCAGCACGACGTCACAGATCAGCCAGTCGTAGAAGAACCCGAGATCGGTGAGCGAACTCTCCATCGACTCCCGGACGAAGCTGTTGGCCCCGTCGCATCCGACGACATAGCGCGCGGTGAACGTGTGTTCCTGCTCGTCGGCGTCCTCGGAGATCACCTCGACCAGGTCGCCGCGGTCATCGAGTTCGACGACCTCCTGTCCGCGCACCACCCGAAGGTCCGGGAAGTCGGTGCCGCGGTCGATCAGCGTGGCCTCGAGCCCCGGCTGGTAGATGGCCGTCGCCTGCGGCCAGCCGCAGTGGCCGTGCTCGGCGCTCTCCATGTGCAGCAGGGTCTCGCCAGCGGCGTTGCGCCAGGCGTAGTCCCGTGAGTTCTCCCCGAACTTGTCGAGGAAGGGCCCGATGCCGGCGGCGGCCAGGATGCGGGCGGCCTCGTCGTCGAAGCCGACGGCCCTCGGCATGGGGTACGGCTGGGACCAGCGCTCCACGACCGTGACCCGCCAGCCGTGCCGGGCCAGCAGGATCGCCAGCACCTGTCCCACCGGGCCGTAGCCGATGACGGCCACGTCCGTGTCGGTCGCGGCGCCCGCCCCGGTCCCGGCGGTCTGCGTCTCCACTGTCATCTCCGTCCGGTCCCGCCTCAGCCGTTGCCCGTGCCGGCGAGGATGTCCTTCACGACGCCCTCGAACTCGGCCTTGTCGATCAGGGTGCGCATCGTCTCCCGGCCGTTCTCCACGGTCAGCAGACGCCTGCCGGTGAGCACCAGTTGCCCGTTCTCGGTGGCCCGGCCACGCAGCACCGTGTTGGCGAACAGCGAGTTCTTCACGATCTGCTCGGCGGCGGTGTCCCGCGGGTCGTCCCAGTCGGAGACGGCACGGGCCGTCAGCTCGAACCGGTACACCGAACGCCAGTCGCCGGTGGCGGCCCTGCGCTCCAGCACATGGCGTGTGCCGTCCGGCGTGAGCCGGTAGGCGCAGCCGAACTGGTGCTGCACCTCGTCGGTCACCCGCAGCGGCTCCAGATACGAGGGTCCGGCGAAGCCCACATCGACCAGCCAGGTCTCTCCGTCGAGCCGCACGCCGGTGAAGGTGTGCTCGAAGTCCGGCCCGAACCGCCCGTCGGGCCAGCGCTGGGAAGCGGCCAGGATCGAGACGTCGTAGCCGAGTTCGGCCAGCAGCCGCCGGAACAGGCCGCTCAGGTCGTGGCACACTCCGCCCGCGCCGCCGACGACGATCGCCTGGAATGCCTCGTCGACGTCGATGTCGACGACGTTGCGGAACCCGGTGAAGCTGTTGATGAAGTGACTGCTGTCGTAGGCCAGCGTCATCAGGTGGTTCTTGTGCAGTGAGCGCAGCGTCTGCGCGTCGGGCTCGGGCACCTCCGTGAAACCCAGGCGGCGCAGGTAGGTCTCGACCTCGAACATCCGGTTACTCTCCCTTCTCCGTGGAGTCCCACTTGGCCAGCAGCTCACGCAGCCGCGACACGGCCCGCGCACGCGACGCGTCGTCGTGCAGCGCCGGGGTCAGCGTCGATTCCAGCTTGCCGATCTCCTCGGCGACCGCCTCCGGTGTGACGGTGAGTTCGGGCTCCAGGCCCTCCAGCATCAGCTCGGCGATCATGCCCGCGGTGGGGAAGTCGAAGATCAGCCCCTGCGGCAGGTCTAGCCCTGACTCCCGGTTCAGCCGGTTGCGCAGTTCGAGACCGGTCAGCGAGTCGAAACCGATGTCGAGGAAGGCGACCCCGTCCTCGACCGCCGACGAGCCCGTGGCATGTCCGAGCACATGCCCGGCCTCCGCCGACACCAGCTCGGTCAGTACGGTCAGCCTCTCCTGCGGGGACAGACTCAGCAGCCGTGCCCGCAGCGCCTCGCCGTCGTCCCCGGCCCCCGCCTCCTTGCCGGTGGCGGGGGCGGTGGCCGTGAGAGCGGCGACCTCGGGCAGGGCGCGCAGCAGCGGGCGTTCCCGGGCGGCCGTGTAGGACGGTGCGAACCGCGACCAGTCGATGCCCGCCACCACGAGGTGTCCCTCGTCGCGCGCCATCGCCGATCCCAGTGCCTCGACGGCGAGTTCGGGCCGCATCAGCTCGACGCCGACCTCGGCGAACTCCTCCGCCACGGAGGCGTCGACCATGCCACCGCCGCCCCAGGCACCCCAGGCCACGGCGGTCGCCGCACGCCCCTCGGCCCGCCTGCGGTGCGCCAGTCCCTCGACGAAGGCGTTGGCGGCGGCGTAACCGGCCTGGCCCGCACCGCCCCAGGCCGCGGCCCCGGAGGAGAACAGCACGAAGGCGTCCAGCGGGCGGTCGGCGAACAGCGCGTCCAGGTGCACGGCACCGGCGACCTTCGCCCGGCCCACCTCGGCGAACTCCTCCACGGTGGTGTCCGGCAGCTGCCGGGGCTCCTGGGCGGCGCCGGCGGTGTGGAAGACAGCGGAGACGGGCACGTCGGCCGGAACCGCCGCGATCACCTCGGCGAGCGCCGCGCGGTCGGTGACGTCACACGCCGCGATGGTGACCCGGGAACCGAGCGCGGTCAGCTCCGCCTCCAGCGCGTCCGCCCCCTCGGCGGACCGGCCGCGGCGGCTGAGCAGCAGCAGGTGCTCGGCGCCCCGGCGGGCGGCCCAGCGCGCCACATGAGCACCGATACCGCCGGTGCCACCGGTGACGAGGACCGTACCGCGCGGTGCCCACGCCTCCCCGGGCAGTGTGCCGTCGACCGTGGCGGAACGGGCGTCGACCGTGGCGGACTCGGCGTCGACCGTGGCGGAATCGGCGCGGATCATACGGCGCGCGTACGCACCCGTGGGCCGGATCGCCACCTGGTCCTCGCCGTGCTCGCCGCGGAGCACGGCCACCAGCCGGCCCAGCGCCGCCTCGTCGGGCCCGGCGGCCACATCGACGAGCCCGCCCCAGGCCCTGGGGTGGTCGAGAGCGAGTACGGTGCCGAGCCCCCACATCATGGGCTGCGACTCGCTCCTCACCTCCGCGTCCTCCCGGACCGCGACGGCCCCCGAGGTCAGGCACCACAGCGGGGCGCTGACGTCCAGATCCCTGAGCGACTGCACGAGGGTGATGGTGGCCGCCGTACCCCGCGACAGCGTGGGGCGGCCGGCGTCCGGCCGCTCGTCCAGCGCCAGCAGGGACACCACCCCGGCCGGTGCGCCCCGCTCCGCGTCGAGACACGCCCGGATGAGTTCCGCCAGGCCCTTCCGGCCCTCGCCGTCCACCTCCAGCCGTACGACATGGCCGCCGTGCGCGGTCAGCGCGCCACGGGTGGCCTCCGCCAGCGCGTCGGCGGCGTGCCCCGCGGGCACCAGCATCAGCCAGGTGCCGGCGGCTTCGGCCGCACCCGGCGCCGCCGCCGGGGCGTCCGTGACGGGCTGCCAGTCGATCCAGTACCGCCAGCCGTCCAGCACAGCCTGGTCCCGGTGGCGGCGGCGCCAGGAGGACAGGGCGGGCAGCACACCGTCCAGGGCTGTCGCGTCGAGCCGCAGGGACCGCGCCAGCGAGTCCGCGTCACCGCTGTCCACGATCTCCCAGAACGCCGCGTCGACCGGATCGGACACGGTCTCGGTCTGAGTCTTGGGCTGGGTCTGGGTCCCGGGGACGGCCGGTCCGTCGCCTTCGATCCAGTAGCGCTGGTGCTGGAAGGGGTAGGTGGGCAGGTCGACGCGGTGTGCGCCGGTGCCGGAGAAGACTTTCTCCCAGCCGATGCCGACACCGCGGGTGTGGAGTCGGCCCAGGGTGGTCATCAGGGCCCGGTCCTCGGACGTGTCCCGCCGCAGAGAAGGCACGCAGTCCTGGGCGACCATCCCGGACAGTACCCCGTCGGGGCCCAGCTCCAGGAACGTGGACACCTTCTCCGCGCGCATCGCACTGACACCGTCATGGAAGCGGACCGTGCCGCGTACATGCTCCACCCAGTACTCGGGAGAGCACAGCCGCTCCGGGTCCGCGAGTGCACCGGTCAGGTTCGACACCACCGGCAAGGAGGGCTGGTGATAGGTCAGTCCGGCCGCGATCTGGCGGAACTCTTCGAGCATGGGATCCATCAGGGGCGAGTGGAACGCGTGCGAGACCCGCAGCCGCTTCACCCGACGACCCTCGAAGCCGGCCACCACCGCCTCGACCTCGTCCTGGACACCCGACAGCACCAGCGATGTCGCACCGTTCACGGCGGCGATGCTCACGCCTGCGGTCAGCAGCGGCGCGACTTCGTCCTCCGCCGCCTCCACCGCGACCATCACACCACCAGCCGGCAACGCCTGCATCAACCGACCACGCGCCACCACCAATGCCGCCGCATCCTCCAGCGACCACACCCCCGCTAGGTATGCCGCCGTGACCTCACCGATCGAATGACCCGCCAGGACATCAGGGACCACTCCCCACGACTGCACGAGGCGGAAGAGCGCGACCTCGATGGCGAAGAGGGCGGGTTGGGCGTATCGCGTCTCGCCGATCAGGTCCTCGGCGTCGAAGACCAGATCCTTGAGCGAGCGGCCCAGGCTCTTGTCGACTGCCGCACACACCTCGTCGAAGGCGTCCGCGAACACCGCGAACTTTGCGTGCAGTTCACGGCCCATGCCGACGCGCTGCGATCCCTGGCCCGTGAACAGGACGCCCAGACGCCCGGGGACCACGGACTCGGCACGCACCGAGGCGAGACCGTCGCGGGCCTCCTGTGCCGAACCCGCGACCACCACCGCACGGTGATCGAAACGAGCACGCGTCGTGGCGAGTGAGTACGCCGTGTCCGTCAGGCTCAGGTCCGGGTGCGATTGCAGGTGGTCGGCCAGGCGCCGGGCCTGCGCGCTCACCGCGTCGGCCGTCCTGCCGGACAGCACCAGCGGCACCACACCGTCCGGCACCGCCACACGCTCCACCGGAGCCGCGGGCTCGACCCCCTCCAGAATCACATGCGCGTTCGTCCCGCTCAGGCCGAAGGAGGAGACAGCGGCGCGACGAGGGCGGCCATCGGATTGGGTCCACTCGCGTGACTCGGTGAGCAGTTCCACCGCACCGGCGGACCAGTCCACCTTCGGCGAGGGCTCGTCCACGTGCAGCGTCTTCGGCAGCACACCATGCCGCATCGCCTGCACCATCTTGATCACACCCGCCACACCGGCCGCGGCCTGCGCATGACCGATGTTCGACTTCAACGACCCCAGCCACAGGGGGCGGTCATCACCGGGCCGCTCCTGACCGTATGTGGCTATCAGGGCCTGCGCCTCGATCGGGTCGCCCAGCGAAGTTCCCGTACCGTGCGCCTCCACCGCGTCGACGTCGGCCGCCGACAGACCGGCACTCGCCAGCGCCTGCCGGATCACACGCTGCTGCGAAGGGCCGTTCGGGGCGGTGATGCCGTTCGACGCGCCGTCCTGGTTGATGGCCGCTCCGCGTACCAGGGCCAGTACCTCATGGCCGTTGCGGCGGGCGTCCGACAGCCGCTCCAGCAGGACCAGGCCCACGCCTTCGGCCCACGACGTACCGTCCGCACCCGCCGCGAACGACTTGCACCGCCCGTCCGCCGCCAGACCCCGCTGCCGCGAGAACTCCACGAAACTGCCGGGTGTGGCCATGACGGCCACGCCGCCGGCCAGCGCCAGGGAGCACTCGCCGCTGCGCAGGGCCTGCATGGCGGAGTGCATCGCCACCAGCGACGACGAACACGCCGTGTCCAACGTCACCGCCGGGCCCTCGAAGCCGAAGGTGTACGACACCCGGCCCGATATGAAGCTGCCGGCGTTGCCGTTGCCGAGGAAGCCTTCCAGTTCCTCCGGTACGCGCGTGAGGTTGGTGGCGTAGTCGTGGTACATGGCGCCGGCGAAGACACCCGTACGGGTGCCCTTCAACGAGGTCGGATCGATCCCGGCCCGCTCCAACACCTCCCACGACG
>NZ_JBIBUO010000018.1:0-117500 GCF_043079545.1 Streptomyces sp. NPDC015171 | reverse complement strand
CACGCCCGCGCCCTCGGCCCAGCCCGTACCGTCCGCGGCATCCGCGTACGACTTGCACCGGCCGTCCGACGCCAGACCCCGCTGCCGCGAGAACTGGACGAAGGCGCCGGGGCTGGACATGACGGCCGCGCCGCTGGCCAGGGCGAGCGAGCACTCGCCGCCGCGCAGGGCCTGGGCCGCGAGATGCATCGCGACCAGGGACGAGGAGCAGGCCGTGTCCACGGTGACGGCCGGACCCTCGAAACCGAACACGTACGACACCCGGCCCGAGGCCACGCTGCTGCCGGCTCCGGTGGTGACGAATCCCTCCAGTTCGGCGGGGATCTCACCGCCGGAGCCGTAGCCCTGGCCCATCAGGCCGGAGAAGACACCGACATCGGTGCCCTTCAGTGACAGCGGATCGATGCCCGCCCGCTCCAGCGCCTCCCACGAGGTCTCCAGCAGCAGCCGCTGCTGGGGGTCCATCGCCAGCGCCTCACGCGGCGAGATGCCCCAGAAGCCGGCGTCGAACTGGCCCGCCTCGTGCAGGAAGCCGCCCTGGTCGACGTACGACGTGCCGGCCTTGTCGGGGTCGGAGTCGAACAGGCCCTCCAGGTCCCAGCCTCGGTCGTCGGGGAAACCGGACATCGCGTCCCGGCCCTCGGACACCAACTGCCACAGGTCCTCGGGACTGTTGACGCCACCCGGCAGCCGGCAGGCCATGCCGACGATCGCGATCGGCTCGTCCGGATCGGCGAGCGTGACCGGCGTGCCAGGTGCGGAGGCCGTCGCCACCGTGTCGCCCAGTTCCTCCTGCAGATGGCGGACCAGGGCGAGCGGGGTGGGATGGTCGAAGACGACGGTGGCGGGCAGCTTGAGGCCGGTCGCCTCGCGCAGCCGGTTGCGCAGCTCGACCGAGGTCAGCGAGTCGAACCCGGAGTCACGGAAGGCGGTCTCCTGCTTGATGCCCTCCGGGCCGGCGTGCCCGAGCACGGTCGCCGCGTGCGTCCGCACCAGATCGAGCAGCAGCGTCTCCTGCTCCGCCGCACCGAGTCCGGCGAGCCGACGGGCGAGTTCGCCGGTGCCGTCGGCGGCGGCTGCTGCCCGGGCGGTCTGCCGGGGCACCTTGACCAGTCCGCGCAGCAGAGGCTGTACACCACGGCCCGCTGCGGCGTCCGCGCGCATCGCCCGCAGGTCCAGTTTGATCGGGACGAGCAGGGGGTCGCCGATACGCAGGGCCGCGTCGAACAGGTCGAGGCCCTCGTCGGAGGCGATGGTCTGGCTGCGACCGCGGCCCACCCGTGCCTCGTCGGTGGTGTCGAGGTGGGCGGTCATGCCGGTGGCCTGCTCCCACAGGCCCCAGGCCAGCGAGACACCCGGCAGCCCGGCCACCCGCCTGCGCTGCACCACCGCGTCCAGATACGCGTTCGCCGCCGCATAGTTGCCCTGACCGGCCGACCCGAACACCCCGGCAGCCGACGAGAACACCACGAACACGGCCAGTTCCGGCGCCAGTTCACGAGTCAGCTCATCCAGGTACGTGACCGCAGGCACCTTCGGTGCGAACACACCCGCCAGCCGCCCGGGCGTCAGCGCGCCGATCACACCGTCGTCCAGAACACCAGCCGTGTGCACCACACCCGTGAGCGGACGCTCCCGCGACACCGCCCCCAGCAACTCCGCCACAGCAACCCGGTCAGAGACATCACACGCCACGACGGACACGGACTCCGCACCAAGACCCGACAGTTCAGCCGCCAACTCCGCGGCACCCTCCGCCACCGAACCCCGACGACTGGCCAACACCAGATGCCGCACCCCGTACCGCACCACCAGATGCCGCGCCACCAACGCGCCGAGCACGCCGGTGCCACCCGTGATCAGTACCGATCCGGTCTCGTCGAACCGTGTGTCCACAACCGGTTCCCGGACGGCGGGCGCGGTCGCGCGGGCGAGCCGGGGGGCCAGGAGGCGGGTGTCGCGCACGGCGACCTGGGGTTCGCCCGCGGCCAGTACGGCGGCGAGCAGCGGCTCGACGTCGGTGCCCGCGGGGGTGTCCGTGTCCAGCAGGACGATCCGGTCGGGGTTCTCCGCCTGGGCGACCCGGAGCAGACCCCAGACGGCAGCCGCCGCCGGGTCCGTCACCGTCCCCTCACCACCGGCGGGCACCGCACCCCGCGTGACGACGACCAGCTGGGCGGCCTCCAGTCCGGGACTGGCCAGCCACGCCTGGACGATCTCCAGGACACGGCCCGTGAGCGCCAGCGCCGCGCTGTCGTCCGCGGCCTCGCTACGGCCGGCCTCCAGGGCCTCCAGGGCTTCCAGGACGACGACCGGGGGCACGCCCGAGCCGTCGGTCAGCGCGGCCACATGGGCGGGCTCGGTGATCGGCACCCAGGCGGGCGGCAGTTCCAGGCCCGGCTCCGTGGTGCCGGGCAGCTCTGTCCACTCGACGCGGAAGAGGGACTGCCGGCCGTCGTCCGCCGCCGCGCCGAGTTGGTCGGCGGAGACGGACCGGGAGACCAGCGAGCGCAGCGTGAGCACCGGGGCGCCGGTCTCGTCCGCCGCTTCGAGGGACAGGGCGTCCGGCGCGGACCGGGTCAGGCGTACGCGCAGCACGGCGGCACCGGCCGCGTGCAGGCGCAGCCCGTTCCAGCCGAACGGGAGGTGGACGCCGGTGCCGTCGTCGGTGCGGTTCTCGCCCTCGGGGTCGGCGAGCGCCACATCCAGCATCGCGGGGTGCAGCGCGGCGTCGAGCAGGGCCGGATGGATGCCGAAGCGGGCGGCACCGGCCCGCTGGTCCTCGGGCAGCGCGACCTCGGCGAAGAGATCGTCACCGCGTCGCCACAGGGCTCGTACGCCCTGGAACACCGGCCCGTAGCCGTAACCGGCAGCGGCCAGCAGCTCGTAGCCGCCGGCGACGTCCACCTCTCGCGCGCCGGTGGGCGGCCACACGGCGAGGTCGGGGTCCGGCTCGGCCGAGTCGGCCGGGGCCGGTGCGGTGAGCGTGCCGGTGGCGTGCCGGGTCCAGGCGTCGGCGCCCACGTCTCCGGTGGCGTCGTCGGGCGCCGAGTACACGGCGACCGTCCGGGCCCCCGTCTCCTCCGGTCCGCCGACGGCGACCTGGACGCGCACCCCGCCCTGCTCCGGCAGCACCAGCGGGGCCTCGATGACCAGCTCGTCCAGGACTCCGCAGCCCACTTCGTCACCGGCCCGCACGGCCAGCTCCACGAGCCCGGTGCCGGGAACCAGCACCGCCCCGCCCACCGCATGGTCCGCCAGCCAGGCATGCGTGCGCAAGGACAGCCGGGAGGTGCACAGCACCCCGCCGGTCTCCGGCACTTCGACGACCGCGCCGAGCAGGGGGTGGTCGGCCCCGGCCTGTCCGAGGGCGGTGGCGTCGGTCGCGGGAGCGGTCTTCAGCCAGTAGTGACGGTGGTCGAAGGCGTACGTCGGCAGCTCAAGCCGCACGTCTTCGACACCCTCGGGAAGCACACCCGTCCAGTCGACGGCAACGCCCCGGACGAACACCTCGGCCATCGACGTCAGCAGCCGCCGCAGTCCGCCCTCATCACGCCGCAACGAACCGCTGACAACCGCCTCGGACTCCCTCTCGTCCACGATCTCGTTGATCGGCTGAACGAGCACCGGGTGCGCACTGGACTCGATGAACACCGAGTGCCCCTCGGCGAGGAGAGAAGCGATGGCCGGGCCGAAACGCACCTGACCGCGCAGGTTGCGATACCAGTACCCGCCGTCCAGAACACCCGCCTCACGCACCCACTCACCGGTCACCGTCGAGAAGAACGGCACCACCGGCGCCTGACTGCCAATCTCCGCGAACGCCTCGGCCAACGACGACTCGATCGCCTCGACATGACGCGTATGAGAGGCGTAATCCACCGCCACCCGCCGCACCCGCACCCCATCGGCCCCCAGAGCGGCCAGCGCCTCGTCCAGCGCCTGAGCGTCACCGGCGATCACCACCGACGAAGGACCGTTCACCGCAGCGACCTCAACCCGCCCAGCCCACGCGGCGATCCGTGCGGACGCGTCGGCCTCGGACAGCGCCACCGAGGCCATACCACCCCGACCCGCCAACCCACCGGCGATCACCCGACTGCGCACCGCAACGATCCGCGCCGCGTCCTCCAACGACAACGCACCCGCCACACACGCAGCGGCGATCTCACCCTGCGAGTGCCCGACCACCGCGTCCGGTACGACCCCCACGGACGCCCACACAGCGGCCACACCGACCATCACCGCGAAGCTCGCCGGCTGCACGACATCCACCCGGGCGACGAGATCGGCGTCGGCGTCCCCGCGCAGCACCGCCGTCAGGTCCCAGTCCACCCAGGGTTCGAGGGCGCGGGCGCACTCCGCGATCCGCTCCGCGAACACCGGTGACGTCTCCAGCAGTTCGCGGCCCATACCGGTCCACTGCGAACCCTGTCCCGGGAACACCAACACCGTCCGACCGGAGGAACCCGCGGCACCACTCACCACACCAGCCCCGGCCTCGCCCCGAGCCAGCCCCGCGAGCCCCGCCACCGCCTCCGCACGCGAACCCGCGACCACCACGGCCCGCTCCGACAACACCGCCCGCCGAGCCGACAGCACACCCGCGGCCTCGACGAGCGACACAGCCGCGTCACCGACGAACGCAGCCAGCCGCTCCGCCTGACCCGCAAGCGACCCCGCCGACGCAGCCGACACCACCACCGGCACCACACCGTCGTACGCCTCAGAAGCCGTGGCCGGCTCCTCGGGTGCCTGTTCGAAGATGAGGTGGGCGTTGGTGCCGCTCAGTCCGAAGGAGGAGACGCCGACCCGGCGCGGCCGGCCGGTCTCGGGCCATTGGCGAGCTTCGGTGAGCAGTTCGACGGCACCGACCGACCAGTCGACCTGGGGGGTGGGCTCCGCCACATGCAGGGTCGGGGGCAGCACACCGTGGCGCAGTGCCTCGACCATCTTGATGACACCGGCGACACCGGCCGCGGCCTGCGTGTGACCGATGTTGGACTTCACCGAGCCCAGCCACAGCGGCACTTCGCGGTCGCGGCCGTAGGTGGCGAGGAGCGCCTGGGCCTCGATCGGGTCGCCGAGGGCCGTGCCGGTGCCGTGCGCCTCCACGGCGTCCACGTCCGACGCGGTCAGCCCGGAGGCCGCCAGGGCCCGGCGGATCACCCGCTGCTGCGAGGGGCCGTTCGGGGCGGTCAGGCCGTTGGAGGCGCCGTCCTGGTTGATGGCGCTGCCGCGCAGCACGGCGAGGACGTGATGCCCCTTGCGGCGCGCCTCCGAGAGACGCTCCAGGACGATCACGCCGACGCCCTCGGCCCAGCCGGTGCCGTCCGCTGTCGAGGAGAAGGCCTTGCAGCGGCCGTCGGGGGCGAGGGCCCGCTGCCGGGAGAACTCCACGAAGGTGCCCGGGGTGGCCATGACGGTCGCGCCGCCCGCGAGGGCGAGGGAGCACTCGCCGTTGCGCAGGGCCTGGGCCGCGAGGTGCATCGCGACCAGGGACGAGGAGCAGGCGGTGTCGATGGTGACCGCCGGGCCCTCGAAGCCGAAGACGTACGAGACGCGGCCCGAGGCCACGCTCACCGCGGATCCGGTGGCCGTGAAGCCGCCCAGCTCGGGCGGGATGTCGCCGCCGATGCCGTAGCCCTGGGTCATCACGCCGGAGAAGACACCGACGTCGGTGCCGTGCAGCGCGGCCGGGTTCACGCCGGCCCGCTCCAGGGCCTCCCAGGACGTTTCCAGGAGCAGGCGCTGCTGCGGGTCCATCGCCAGGGCCTCGCGCGGCGAGATACCGAAGAAGCCAGCGTCGAACTGGCCTGCCTCGTGCAGGAAGCCGCCCTGGTCGACGTAGGACGTGCCGATGTTGTCGGGGTCGTGGTCGAAGAGGTCGTCCACGTCCCAGCCGCGGTCGGCGGGAAAACCGGAGATGGCGTCGCGGCCCTCGGACACCAACTGCCACAGTTCCTCGGGGCTGTTGACGCCGCCCGGGAGCCGACAGGCCATGCCGACTACGGCGATCGGCTCGTCCGGGTCGGCCAGGACGACCGTGGGTGCGACCGCGCCGGTGGCGTCCCCGCTCAGCCCGTCCAGCTCGGCGCGCAGGAAGCGGGCGAGCGCGAGCGGGGTGGGGTAGTCGTAGACGAGGGTCGCGGGGAGGCTCAGCCGGGTGGCCTCGCGGAGCCGGTTGCGCAGCTGTACGGCGGTGAGGGAGTCGAAGCCGGCGTCCTTGAACGCCTTCTCGGCCTTGACCTTCTCGGGGCCGGCGTGACCGAGCACGGTCGCGACATGGGTGCGGACCAGGTCCAGGAGCAGGGCGTCCTGCTCGGCCGGGGTCAGACCGGCGAGCCGGCCGGCCAGGCCGCTGCCGCGGCCCGCGGCGATGCGGGCGGCGGCGCGGCGGCTGTGCGGGATCAGGGTGCGCAGCAGGGACGGTATGTCACCGCCGGCCGCGGCCTCGGCGCGTATGGCGCGCAGGTCCAGTTTGATCGGGACGAGCAGGGGGTCGCCGGTGTGCAGGGCCGCGTCGAAGAGGGCCAGGCCCTCGTCGGAGCCGATCGCCTGGAATCCGCCGCGGTTGATGCGGGCTTGGTCCACGGTGTCGAGGTGGGCGGTCATGCCGGTGGCCTGCTCCCACAGGCCCCAGGCCAGCGAGACACCCGACAGCCCGGCCGCCCGCCTGCGCTGCACCACCGCGTCCAGATACGCGTTCGCCGCCGCATAGTTGCCCTGACCGGCCGACCCGAACACCCCGGCAGCCGACGAGAACACCACGAACGCGGCCAGTTCCGGGGCCAGTTCACGGGTCAGCTCATCCAGGTGCGCGATCGCGCCGGCTTTGGGTGCGAACACACCCGCCAGCCGCCCGGGCGTCAGCGCGCCGATCACACCGTCGTCCAGAACACCAGCCGTGTGCACCACACCCGTGAGCGGACGCTCCCGCGACACCGCCCCCAGCAACTCCGCCACAGCACTTCGGTCAGAGACATCACAAGCCACGACGGACACGGACTCCGCACCAAGACCCGACAGTTCAGCCGCCAACTCCGCGGCACCCTCCGCCGCCGAACCCCGACGACTGGCCAACACCAGATGCCGCACCCCGTACCGCACCACCAGATGCCGCGCCACCAACGCGCCCAGCGCACCCGTACCACCCGTGACCAGCACCGACCCCTGCGGGTCGAAGACGGCGGGCGCGGCGGCCGGTTCGGGACGGGCGGGGCGGGCAGGGCGGGTGAGGCGCGGCGCGGACAGTGTCGTGCCGCGGGCGGCCAGCTGCGGTTCGCCGGTCGCGAGGGCGGCGGCGAGCAGGGAGGCGAAGGTCTCGTCGTCCTGCGGCCCGTCCGTGTCGAGCAGGACGATCCGGTCGGGGTTCTCCGCCTGGGCGACCCGGACCAGACCCCAGACGGCAGCCGCCGCCGGGTCCGTCACCGCCCCCTCACCACCGGCGGGCACCGCACCCCGCGTACGCACGACGAGGCGCGTTGCTTCGAGCCCAGGTTCAGCGAGCCAGGACTGGAGGATGTGCAGGGCCGTGCCGGTCAGGGTGAGCGCCGCCGAGTCGTCAGCGCCGTCAGCGCCGTCGGCGCGGCAGTCGAACACGGCGACGGCCGGCGGTGCGGCGCCGGCCGCGAGGGCCGTGACACCGCTCGGGTCGGACAGTGTGACCCACTCCGGTGCCGCCGCTGCCTGCCGGGGCGTGGGCAGCTCGGTCCACTCCACCTGGAACAGTGCGTCGGCCGCACCCGGTGCGGTGTCCCCCGTCGCCAGGCGGTCGGCGGAGACGGGCCGCAGGGTCACGGCGTCGGCCGTCAGAACGGGGCCGCCGGTCTCGTCGGCGGCCTCGATCGACAGGACGCCGGGGGCGGACCGGACGAGCCGGGCGCGCAGCACGCTGGCGCCCGTGGCGTGCAGGACGACCCGGTTCCACTCCAGCGGCTGCCACACCTCGGCGTCGTCACCCGCGACGGCCTCCCGGACGGCCGGGTGCAGGACGGCGTCCAGCAGCGCCGGGTGCACGCCGTACCGGTCGGCCTCGGCCTGGTCCTCCTCCGCGAGAGCCGCCTCGGCGAACAGCTCGTCGCCGCGCCGCCACAGCCCGCGCAGGCCCTGGAAGAGCGGGCCGTAGGCGTGGCCGTGGGCGATCAGATCGGCGTACAGATCATCCGTGCCGGCCCGCTGCGCTCCGGCCGGGGGCCAGGCGGTGAAGTCGAAGGCGCCGGTGCCGAGCGCTCCGGTCACGGCCTCGCCGGTCGCCGGCGCGAGGATGCCGGTGGCGTGCCGGGCCCAGGCGGCCTGACCGCCCTCGGTGTCGTCGGGGGCCGCGTACACCTCCACGCTGCGGGATCCGGTCTCGTCCGGCCCGCCGACGGTGATCTGCACACGTACGGCGCCCTGCTCGGGCAGGATGAGCGGAGCCTCGATGACGAGTTCGTCCAGCACTCCGCAGCCGACCTCGTCACCGGCGCGGACGGCGAGTTCGACCAGTCCGGCACCGGGCACGACGACCGCGCCGCCGACGGCGTGGTCGGCCAGCCAGGGGTGGGTGCGCAGGGAGAGCCGGGAGGTGAGGACAAGGCCGTCCGACTGCGGCAACTGGACCACAGCGCCGAGCAGCGGATGCCCGGCACCGACCAGCCCCAGGGCCGCCGCGTCGACGACCGACTCCGACATGCGGAGCCAGTAGTGCTGGTGGTCGAAGGCGTACGTCGGCAGGTCCACATGAGCCTCGGTGACGCCCTCGGGGAGAACAGCCGCCCAGTCGACCTTCGCCCCGCGCACGAACAGCTCCGCCACGGAGAGCAGCAGCGTCTGCACCTCGCCACGCTCGTCCCGCAGAGCCGGGACACTCACCGCGTCCTCGGCGGCCGACTCAGCGATCGCACCGGTCAGCGCACCACCGGGGCCCAGTTCCACGAACACAGACCCCTCGGACGCCGCGATGCCCTCGGCGAAACGGACGGGACGGCGGACGTGGTCCACCCAGTAGGCGGGGTCGGTCAACTGGCCCGGCTCGGCGAGCCGGCCCGTCACGTTCGACACCACCGGAATCGACGGCTCGTTCCAGGCCAGCCCCGACAGAGCAGCCGCGAAGTCGGCCAACATCGGCTCCATCAACGCCGAATGGAAGGCATGCGAGACCGTCAATCGCTTGACCCGGCGGCCCTGCTCACGCAGCTTCTCCGCCACAGCCAGAACGGCCATTTCCTCCCCGGACAGGACGACCGAACCAGGCGCGTTCACCGCGGCCAAGTCCACCCCATCACCGAGGTGTTCAGCGATCTCCGCCTCGGTCGCCGCGACCGCGACCATGGCGCCACCCGAGGGCAGCGCCTGCATCAACCGACCACGCGCGGCCACCAACGCCGCCGCATCCTCCAGCGACAACACACCAGCCACATACGCGGCAACTACCTCGCCGATGGAGTGCCCGGCCACCACATCCGGCCGTACGCCCCAGGACTCCACCAGCCGGAACAGAGCCGACTCCACCGCGAACAGTCCGGCCTGGGTGAACACCGTCTGATCAAGCAGACCGTCACCCTCACCCCCGCCGAAGATCACATCCTTCACCGAGTGCTCCACCGAGCCGCTCAGCCGCGCGTCCAACGCCGCGCACGCCTCGTCCAACGCCCGCGCGAACACCGGATACCGGCCATACAACTCCCGGCCCATCCCCACCCGCTGCGAACCCTGACCCGGAAACACGAACACCGTCCTGCCCCCGGCATCCGACCCCGAGACCACGACCGGGGACGACTCCCCCGCCGACAACGCCTCAAGACCCGCCACCGCCTCCTCACGCGAACCAGCGACCACCACAGCACGCTCAGAAAGCACCGCCCGCCGGGCAATGAGCGCCCCCGAGACAACCGTCAACGGTGCCTCGGTCCCACCGACGAAAGCGGCCAGCCGCCCGGCCTGCCCGGCCAACGCGCCCTTGCTCCGCGCCGACACCAGCACCGGCACCACCCCGTCGACCAAAACCACCGGCTCGACAGCGGACTCCTCCGGCGCCTGCTCCAGGATCAGATGGGCGTTGGTGCCGCTGACTCCGAAGCCGGACACGCCGGCCCGGCGCGGGCGGTCGGTCTCCGGCCAGGGGCCGGTGTGGTGGAGGAGCCGGATCGCGCCCGCGTCCCAGTCGACGCGGGTGCTGGGCTCTTCGGCGTGCAGGGTGGCGGGCAGGATGCCGTGGCGCAGTGCCTGCACCATCTTGATCACGCCGGACACGCCGGCGGCGGCCTGGGTGTGGCCGACGTTGGATTTCAACGAGCCCAGCCACAAAGGCTGTTCGCGGTTCTGGCCGTAGGTGGCGAGGAGGGCCTGCGCTTCGATGGGGTCGCCGAGGACCGTGCCGGTGCCATGGCCCTCGACCACGTCCACGTCGGCGGGGGTGAGACCGGCCGCGGCCAGGGCCTTGCGGATCACCCGCTGCTGCGAGGGGCCGTTCGGCGCGGTCAGGCCGTTGGAGGCGCCGTCCTGGTTGACCGCGCTGCCCCGCACCACCGCGAGCACGCGGTGGCCCTTGCGCTGTGCCTCCGAGAGACGTTCGAGGACGACGACACCCGCGCCCTCGGCCCAGCCGGTGCCGTCGGCGGAGTCGGCGTAGGACTTGCAGCGGCCGTCCGAGGCCAGGCCCCGCTGCCGGGAGAAGTCCACGAAGGTGTGCGGGGTGGCCATGACGGTCGCGCCGCCGGCCAGGGCCATCGAGCACTCGCCGCGCCGCAGGGCCTGCGCGGCGAGGTGGATGGCGACCAGGGAGGAGGAGCAGGCCGTGTCCACGGTGACGGCCGGGCCCTCGAAGCCGAAGACGTAGGAGATGCGGCCGGAGGCGACGCTGGAGGCGCCGCCCGTTCCGGCGTAGCCCTCCAGTTCCGGCGGGAGGTTGCCGCCGATGAAGTAGTCGACGCCCATGATGCCGTTGAAGACGCCGACGTCCGCGCCCTTCAGCGAGAGCGGGTCGATGCCGGCCTGTTCGAGCGCTTCCCACGAGGTCTCCAGCAGCAGCCGCTGCTGGGGGTCCATCGCCAGCGCCTCACGCGGCGAGACACCGAAGAACTCGGCGTCGAACAGGCCGGCATCGCGCAGGAATCCGCCCTGGCGGGCGTAGGTGGTGCCGGTCTTGTCCGGGTCGTCGTCGAACAGCGCGTCCAGGTCCCAGCCACGGTCGGCGGGGAAGTCGGACACGGCGTCCCGGCCCTCGGCGACCAGACGCCACAGCTCCTCCGGCGTCGTCACGCCGCCGGGCAGCCGGCAGGCCATGCCGACGATCGCGACCGGCTCGTCCGCGCTCCGCCGGACCTGCTGGCGCAGGTCGTGCAGTTCGGTCGTGACGCGCTTGAGGTACTTGAGGAGTTCCTGCTCTGTGGCCATCTTCCATTCCTCACCGAAGGTGTGACGGTCCGCGAAACGTGACGGTCAGGAGATTCCGAGTTCGTCGTTGATGAAGTCGAGGACCTCATCGGCGGAGGCGGATTCCAGTTGGTCCGCGACGGCGGAACCCTGGGTCTCCTCGACGGTTCCGTTGCACTTCGCGACCAGGCCCTGGAGGCGAAGCACGATGTCGGCCTTCTTGGACTCGTCGGCAAGCAGTCCGGCGATCAGCGACTCGATGTCTTCGATCTTTTCGTGCACCAGTGTCAGGGCATCGTTGGTGGTGCCCAGTTCCGCGTGGAGGTGGCGGGCCAGGGCGAGCGGGTTCGGGTAGTCGAACACGACCGTCGCGGCCAGCTTGAGTCCGGTGGTCTCGCGGAGCCGGTTGCGCAGTTCCACGGAGGTGAGCGAGTCGAAACCGGTGTCCTTGAACGCCGTCTCGGGGCCGACGTTCTCCGCGCCCGCGTGGCCGAGGACGGTGGCGACATGGCCGCGTACGAGGTCCAGGAGCAGGGCCTCCTGCTCGGCCTGGTCGAGCCCGGCGAGCCGGCGGGTGAGTCCGCCGGTGCCGTCCCCCGCTGTGGCGCGGACCGGCTGGCGGCCGGTGCGGACCAGTCCGCGCAGCAGGGGCTGCACGGGGCGTCCCGCTGCCGCGTCGGCGCGCAGGGCGCGCAGGTCCAGCTTGATGGGGACGAGCAGGGCCGCACCGGTGTCCAGGGCCGAGTCGAGGAGCCGCATGCCCTCGTCGGGGCCGATCGGCAGGACGCCGCCCCGGCTCATCCGGGCCTGGTCGGCCGCGCCCAGGTGGGCGGTCATGCCGCTGGACTGCTCCCACAGGCCCCAGGCCAGCGAGGTGGCGGGCAGGCCGGCCGCGCGGCGCTGGTGGGCGACCGCGTCCAGGTAGGCGTTGGCGGCGGCGTAGTTGCCCTGGCCCGCCGAGCCGAACAGGCCGGCGCCGGAGGAGAAGACGGCGAAGGCCGTCAGGTCCAGGTTCCGGGTCAGTTCGTCCAGGTGCCGTACGGCGCTCACCTTGGGTGCGAACACTCCGCTGAGACGCTCGGGGGTGAGGGCGCTGATCACGCCGTCGTCCAGGACACCGGCCGTGTGGATGACACCCGTGAGGGGGTGTTCGGCCGGGACCGAGTCCAGCAGCTCGGCCACCGCCGCACGGTCCGAGACATCACAGGCCACGAGGGACACCGACTCGGCACCCAGAGCGGACAGTTCCGACGCCAGCTCCGCGGCACCCTCCGCCGCCGGACCCCGACGGCCGGCCAGCACCAGATGCCGCACACCGTGCCGCACCACCAGATGCCGCGCCACCAGCGCGCCCAGCGAACCGGTACCACCCGTGACCAGCACCGTCCCCCCAGCCCTGAACTCCACCGCGGGACCGCCCTCGGCCGCCCGCACCAGACGCGGCACCGACAGCACCGGCCCCCGCACCGCCACCTGGGCCTCGTCGGAGGCGAGGACCGTGGCGACGAGGTCGTCGACGGGTTCATCGGCGGCCGGGTCCAGGTCGATCAGGACGATCCGGCCGGGGTTCTCGGCCTGGGCCGCCCTGACCAGACCCCAGACGGCCGCACCGGCCGCGTCGGTCACCGCGCTGTCGCCGCCCGCGGGCACCGCGCCCCGGGTGACCACCAGCAGCCGCGCGTCCTCGAACGCCTCGTCGGCGAGCCACGCCTGGACGACCTCCAGTGCCGTGGTGGTCCGGGCGAGCGCCTCCGTGTCTCCGTCGGCGTCGCCCCGCAGCTCCAGGACGGCCGCCTCGGGCACCTGGTCGCGCAGCGCGGTGACCTCGGCGGCGGTGGCGACCGGCGTCCAGGCGGGTGCCGTGCCGGTTGCCCGGGCGGGTGCGGGCAGTTCGGTCCAGTCGACGGCGAACAGCGCGTCGCGGTCCCCGTCGGCCGTCGCCGCGGCGTCCAGCCGCTCGACGTCGACCGGGCGGAAGGTCACCGAGTCGACGCTGAGGACGAGATCGCCGCCCGCGTCGGCGGCGACGAGGGAGAGCGCGTCGGTGCCGCGCGGTGCGATGCGCAGCCGGAGGGCGGCGGCGCCCGCCGCGTGCAGGACCAGTCCGTTCCAGGAGAACGGCAGGACGTTGTGTCCGTCGTCGGGCTGGGCGAAGGCGTCGGTGTGCAGGGCCGCGTCCAGCAGGGCGGGGTGGAGGCCGAACCGGGACGCCTCGTCGCGCTGCTCGTCCGGCAGGGCGACCTCGGCGAAGATCTCCTCGCCGCGCCGCCACACCGCGCGCAGGCCCTGGAACGCGGGGCCGTAGGCGTAGCCGTGGCTCAGCAGATCCGCGTAGAAGGAGCTGATGTCGAGGTCGACCGGTTCGGCGCCGGCCGGCGGCCAGACCGCGGTGTCGAAGGCGGGGGCTTCGGCCGCGGCCGCGGTCAGGGTGCCGGTGGCGTGGCGGGTCCAGGAGTCGGTGCCGATCTCGCCCGCGGTGTTCTCGCGGGCCGAGTAGACGGCCACGGTGCGCAGGCCGTCCTCGTCCGGTCCGCCGACGGCGACCTGGACCCGGACACCGCCCTGCTCGGGTACGACCAGGGGTGCCTCGATGACCAGTTCGTCGAGTGCCGCGCAGCCGGCCTCGTCGCCGGCCCGGACGGCGAGTTCGACCAGGCCGGTGCCGGGTACCAGGACGACTCCGCCGATGGTGTGGTCGGCGAGCCAGGGGTGGGTGCGCAGGGAGAGCCGGGAGGTGAAGAGCACTCCGCCGGTCTCGGGCACCTCCACCACCGCGCCGAGCAGCGGGTGGTCCGCCGTGCTCTGGCCGAGGGCGACCGCGTCCGTGGTGGCGGCCGTCCGCAGCCAGTAGTGCTGGTGCTCGAAGGCGTACGTCGGCAGGTCCACAGGGGTCTTCGTGGCGCCCTCGGGGAGAACAGCCGCCCAGTCGACCTTCGCCCCGCGCACGAACAGCTCCGCCACGGAGAGCAGCAGCGTCTGTGCTTCGCCGCGCTCGTCCCGCAGGGCCGGGACGCTCACCGCGTCCTCGGCGGCGGACTCGGCGATCGCACCGGTCAGCGCACCACCGGGGCCCAGCTCCAGGAACACAGACCCCTCGGACGCCGCGATGCCCTCGGCGAAGCGGACCGGACGGCGGACGTGGTCCACCCAGTAGGCGGGGTCGGTCAGCTGGCCCGGCTCGGCGAGCCGGCCCGTCACGTTCGACACCACCGGGATCGACGGCTCGTTCCAGGCCAGCCCCGACAGGGCAGCGGCGAAGTCGGCCAGCATCGGCTCCATCAACGCCGAGTGGAAGGCGTGCGAGACGGTGAGCCGCTTGGTCCTGCGGCCCTGCTCGGCGAGCTTCTCCGCGACGGCCTGGACGGCTCCCTCGTCACCCGAGAGGACCACCGAGCCGGGCGCGTTGACCGCGGCGAGGTCGACGCCGGCGCCGAGGTACTCCGCGATCTCCGCCTCGGTGGCGGCGACCGCGACCATCGTCCCGTCCGGCGCCAGGGCCTGCATCAGCCGGCCGCGGGCCGCGACCAGCGCCGCCGCGTCCGCCAGGGACAGCACCCCGGCGACATGGGCGGCGACGACCTCGCCGATGGAGTGTCCGGCCACGACGTCGGGCCGTACGCCCCAGGACTCGACGAGCCGGTACAGGGCCGACTCCACGGCGAACAGCCCGGCCTGGGTGAAGACCGTCTGGTCCAGCAGGCCGGCGCCCGCGTTGCCGACGTCGCCGAAGACCACGTCCTTGACGGGGTGGTCCGCCCAGCCGGCCAGCCGCGCGTCCAGTGCGGCGCAGGCGTCGTCCAGCGCGCGGGCGAAGACCGGGTAGCGGTCGTACAGTTCACGGCCCATGCCCAGGCGCTGCGAGCCCTGGCCGGGGAAGACGAACACCGTGCCGCCGGTGCTCTCGGAGCCGGTGACGACGACCGGCGACGGCTCGCCGGCGGCCAGCGCCGCGAGTCCCGCCACCGTCTCCTCCCGGGTCTCGGCGACGACCACGGCCCGCTCGGGCAGCACCGCGCGCCGGGCGACGAGGGCGCCCGCGACGGCCGCCGGCGACGCGCCGGTCCCGCCGACGAAGGCGGCGAGCCGTCCCGCCTGTCCGGCCAGCGCGCCCGTGCTGCGCGCCGACACGACCACCGGCAGCACCCCGTCGGCCGAAGGCACCGGCTCGACAGCGGGCTCCTGCGGGGCCTGTTCCAGGATCACGTGGGCGTTGGTGCCGCTGACGCCGAAGGCGGAGACACCGGCGCGGCGCGGGCGACCGGTCTCCGGCCAGGGCCGGGCCTCGGTGAGCACCTCCACCGCGCCCGCCGACCAGTCCACTTCGGTCGACGGCTGGTCGACGTGGAGGGTGGGGGGCAGGGTCGCGTGCCGCATCGCCTCGACCGTCTTGATGACACCGGCGACACCGGCGGCGGCCTGGGCATGGCCGATGTTGGACTTCACCGAGCCGATCCACAGCGGCTCTTCACGGTCCTGGCCGTAGGTGGCGAGCAGGGCCTGGGCCTCGATCGGGTCGCCGAGGACCGTGCCGGTGCCGTGCGCCTCGACCGCGTCGACGTCGCCCACCGCGAGCCCCGCGCTCGCCAGCGCCTTGCGGATCACCCGCTGCTGGGAGGGGCCGTTGGGGGCGGTCAGGCCGTTGGAGGCGCCGTCCTGGTTGACCGCGCTGCCCCGGACCACCGCCAGCACCTGGTGGCCCTTGCGCCGCGCCTCGGAGAGGCGTTCGAGGACGATGACGCCGGCGCCCTCGGCCCAGCCGGTGCCGTCGGCGGACGAGGAGAACGCCTTGCACCGGCCGTCGGGCGAGAGGGCCTGCTGCCGGGAGAACTCCACGAAGGTGTACGGGTTGGCGAGGATGGTCGCGCCGCCGGCCAGGGCCATGGAGCACTCGCCGTTGCGCAGGGCCTGCGCGGCGAGGTGGATGGCGACCAGGGAGGAGGAGCAGGCCGTGTCCACGGTCACCGCGGGGCCTTCCAGGCCGAAGACGTACGACACCCGGCCGGAGGCCACGCTGCCGGCGGAGCCGGTCGCCGTGAACCCGGCGAGTTCCGGCGGGAGTTCGCCGCCGAACCCGTAGCCCTGGGTCATCACGCCGGAGAACACGCCGACATCGGTGCCCTTCAGCGTCAGCGGGTCGATGCCCGCCCGCTCCAGCGCCTCCCAGGACGTCTCCAGCAGC
The DNA here is from genome assembly GCF_043079545.1 of Streptomyces sp. NPDC015171. NCBI lineage: Bacteria > Bacillati > Actinomycetota > Actinomycetes > Kitasatosporales > Streptomycetaceae > Streptomyces > Streptomyces sp. NPDC015171. The sequence goes on along the minus strand of NZ_JBIBUO010000018.1, from coordinate 100,966 downwards.
AGCCGCTGCTGGGGGTCCATCGCCAGCGCCTCGCGCGGCGAGATCCCGAAGAAGGCCGCGTCGAACAGGCCGGCGTCGTAGAGGAAGCCGCCCTGGTCCACGTAGGAGGTCCCGACGCGTGCGGGGTCGGAGTCGAAGAGGCCCTCCAGGTCCCAGCCGCGGTCGGACGGGAAGCCGGACATCGCGTCGCGGCCCTCGGACACCAGTGTCCAGAGGCCCTCGGGGCTGGTGACGCCGCCGGGCAGCCGGCAGGCCATGCCGACGATCGCGATCGGCTCGCCGGGGTCGGCGGTGGCGAGGGCCGGTTCCGGCGCGGCCGGTGCGGCGGTCACCTGGCCGAAGTGGGTGTGCAGATGGCGGGCGAGGGCGAGCGGGGTCGGGTAGTCGAAGACGACGGTCGTCGGCAGGCTGAGGCCGGTGGCCTCTCGGATGCGGTTGCGCAGTTCGACGGAGGTGAGGGAGTCGAAGCCGGCGTCCTTGAACGCCTTGTCCGCCCTGACCTGGTCGGCTCCGGCGTGGCCGAGGACGGTGGCGACCTGGCCGCGGACGACGTCCAGCAGCAGCGCCTCCTGCCCGGCCGGGTCGAGCCCGGCGAGCCGGTCGGCCAGGCCGCCGCCGCGGGCCGCCGCCGTGGTCCGGGCGGCCTGCCGGGTGACCCGGATCAGGCCGCGCATCAGGGGCTGTACGGTGCCGCCGGCGGCGGCGTCGGCGCGGGCGGCCCGCAGGTCCAGCTTGATCGGGACGAGGAGCGCCTGGCCGGCGCCGAGGGCCGTGTCGAAGAGGGCGAGGCCCTCCTCGGGGGTCAGGGCGCGTACGCCGCCCCGGCCCATCCGGGCCTGGTCGGTCTCGCTGAGGTGGGCGGTGAGGCCGCTGCTCTGCTCCCACAGGCCCCAGGCCAGGGAGACGGCCGGCAGTCCGGCGGCGTGGCGGCGGGCCATCAGGCCGTCGAGGTAGGCGTTGGCGGCGGCGTAGTTGCCCTGGCCCGCCGAGCCGAACAGGCCGGCGCCGGAGGAGTAGACGGCGAAGACCGTCAGGTCCAGGTGCCGGGTCAGCTCGTCCAGGTGTGCGGCGGCCTCGGCCTTCGGGCCGAAGACGGCCGCCATGCGGTCGGGGGTGAGGGCGCTGATCACGCCGTCGTCCAGGACACCGGCCGTGTGGATGACGCCCGTGAGGGGGTGTTCGGCCGGGACCGAGTCCAGCAGCTCGGCCACCGCCGCACGGTCCGAGACATCACAGGCCACGAGGGACACCGACTCGGCACCCAGAGCGGACAGTTCCGACGCCAGCTCCGCGGCACCCTCCGCCGCCGGACCCCGACGGCCGGCCAGCACCAGATGCCGCACACCGTGCCGCACCACCAGATGCCGCGCCACCAGCGCGCCCAGCGAACCGGTACCACCCGTGACCAGCACCGTCCCCTCGGCCCTGAACTCCACCGCGGGACCGCCCTCGGCCGCCCGCACCAGACGCGGCACCGACAGCACCGGCCCCCGCACCGCCACCTGCGGCTCGCCCGAGGCGAGGACCGTGGCGAGCAGCGGTTCGACGGCCGTGCCGTAGGCGATGTCCAGGTCGGTGTCGGTGTCGAGCAGGACGATCCGGCCGGGGTTCTCGGCCTGGGCCGCCCTGACCAGACCCCAGACGGCGGCACCGGCCGGGTCCGTCACCGTGCTGTCGCCGCCGGCGGGCACGGCCCCCCGGGTCAGCACCACCAGCCGGGAGTCCTCCAGGGTGGGTGCGGCGAACCAGGCCTGGAGCATGGCCAGCATGCGGTCGGTCCCGGACCGGGCGGCGCCGGCCGTGCCGTCGGCGGTGACGGCCTCGACCACGGCGACCAGGGGGCCGGTCGCCGCGCCGGCGAGGAGGTCGATCTCGTCCGCGTGGAACAGCGGCACCCACTGCGGTGCCTGCTGGGCCTCGGCGGCGGGTGCGGGCAGTTCGGTCCAGTCGACGCGGTACAGGGAGTGGCCGCCGTCCCTGGCGGTCACCGTCAGCTGGTCGGCGGAGACGGGCAGGAAGCCCAGGGCGTCCATGGTCACGACGAGACCGCCGGCCTCGTCGGCCGCCTCCAGCGCGAGCCGGCCGGACGCGGCCGGGGCGAGCCGGACGCGGAGCGTGGTCGCGCCGGTGGCGTGCAGGGTCAGCCCCTGCCACTGGGCGGGCTGCCACAGCCGCTGCCCGGCGCCCTCGGTGTCGGCCGCGGCCGCGTGCCGCAGCCCGGACTGGACGGCGGCGTCGAGCAGCGCGGGGTGGATCCCGAACCGCTCGGCGCCCGCCCGCTGGTCCTCGTCGAGGGCGACCTCGGCGAAGACCTCGTCACCGCGCCGCCACAGGGTCCGTACGCCCTGGAAGGCGGGGCCGAAGGGGTGGCCGAGGCGGAGCAGGTCGGCGTAGAGCTCGTCGGTGCCGGCGGGGCGGGCGCCGGTGGGCGGCCACAGCGTCAGGTCGGCGCTCGCCGCGGGGGCGGTGGCCGGGGCGGGCGACAGCCGTCCGGTGGCGTGCCGGGTCCATACGGCGGCCCCGGCGGACTCGGCGGCCGCGTAGATGTCGACGGTCCGCGCGCCGGTGTCGTCGGGGCCGCCGACGGCGACCTGGACGCGCAGGCCGCCCTCCTCGGGCAGCACCAGCGGTGTCTCGACGGTCAGTTCGTCCAGTGCGGCGGTGCCGGCCTCGTCGCCCGCGCGCAGGGCCAGTTCGACCAGGGCGGTGGCGGGGACGACGACCGCCCCGCCGACGACGTGGTCGGCCAGCCAGGGGTGGGTGCGCGGGGAGAGGCGGGAGGTGAGGACGAGGCCCTCGGACTGGGGCAGCGGGACGACCGCGCCGAGCAGGGGGTGGTCGGCCGCGGCCTGCCCGAGCGAGGCGGCGTCCACGGCGGGGGCGGTCTTCAGCCAGTAGTGGCGGTGGTCGAAGGCGTACGTCGGCAGGTCCACGTGGGTGTCGCCGGCGCCCTCGGGCAGCACGCCGGTCCAGTCGACCGCGACGCCCCGGACGAAGACCTCGGCCATGGACGTCAGCAGCCGGCGCAGTCCGCCCTCGTCGCGGCGCAGGGAGCCGGTGGTCACGGCTTCGGCGCGCGTCTCGTCGACGATCTCGTTGATCGGCTGGACGAGGACGGGGTGGGCGCTGGACTCGATGAAGACCGTGTGGCCCTCGGCGAGGAGGGTGGCGACGGCCGGTCCGAAGCCGACTCGGCTCCGCAGGTTGCGGTACCAGTAGCCGCCGTCGAGGACGCCCGCGTCGCGGACCCACTCGCCGGTGACGGTGGAGAGGAACGGCACCAGCGGCGCCTGTCCGCGTACGTCGGCGAGTGCCTCGGCGAGCGTGTCCTCGATGGCTTCCACGTGCCGGGTGTGGGAGGCGTAGTCCACGGCGACCCGGCGCACCCGGACGCCGTCGGCCTCCAGGGCGGCCAGTGCCTCGTCCAGTGCCTGGGCGTCACCGGCGATCACCACCGAAGCGGGACCGTTCACGGCGGCGACCTCGACCCGCCCAGCCCACGCGGCGATCCGTGCGGCCGCGTCGGCCTCGGGCAGGGCCACCGAGGCCATCCCGCCCCGGCCCGCCAGCTGAACGGCGATCACCTGGCTGCGTACGGCCACGATCCGGGCCGCGTCCTCCAGCGACAGCGCGCCCGCCACGCAGGCGGCGGCGATCTCGCCCTGCGAGTGGCCGACCACCGCGTCCGGTACGACCCCGACGGAGGCCCAGACGGCGGCGACACCGATCATCACCGCGAAGCTCGCCGGCTGCACGACATCCACCCGGGCGACGAGATCGGCGTCGGCGTCCCCGCGCAGCACCGCCGTCAGGTCCCAGTCCACCCAGGGTTCTAGGGCGCGGGCGCACTCCGCGATCCGCTCCGCGAACACCGGTGAGGTCTCCAGCAGTTCGCGGCCCATCCCGGTCCACTGCGAACCCTGGCCGGGGAAGACCAGGGCGGTCCGGCCGGCGGGGCCGGCGCTGCCGGTGACCAGTCCGGCCGCCGGCTCGCCCCGGGCCGGCGCGGCCAGTGCGGCCACCGCCTCCTCCCGGGAGCCGGCGACGACCACGGCCCGCTCGGACAGTGCCGCCCGGCGCGTCACCAGGGCGGCTGCGATGTCCGCGAGGGACGCGTCGGTGGCGCCGGCGAACGCGGCGAGCCGTTCGGCCTGTCCGGCGAGCGAGCCCTCGGACGCGGCGGAGACCACCAGCGGCACCGGGCCGTCGGCCGGGGCGGCCGGCTTCGCGGCCGGGTCCTCCGGTGCCTGTTCGAGGATGAGGTGGGCGTTGGTGCCGCTGATACCGAAGGAGGAGACGCCGACCCGGCGCGGCCGGCCGGTCTCGGGCCACTCCCGTTCCTCGGTGAGCAGTTCCACGGCTCCGGCCGACCAGTCGACCTGGGGGGTCGGTTCGGTGACGTTCAGGGTGGGCGGCAGGACGCCGTGGCGCATGGCCTGGATCATCTTGATGACGCCGGCGACACCGGCGGCGGCCTGCGTGTGGCCGATGTTGGACTTCAACGAGCCGAGCCACAGCGGCTGTTCGCGGTCGCGGCCGTAGGTGGCGAGCAGGGCCTGGGCCTCGATCGGGTCGCCGAGGGCCGTGCCGGTGCCGTGTGCCTCCACGGCGTCCACGTCCGACGCGGCGAGCCCGGCCGACGCCAGCGCCCGGCGGATCACCCGCTGCTGCGAGGGGCCGTTCGGGGCGGTCAGGCCGTTGGAGGCGCCGTCCTGGTTGACCGCGCTGCCCCGGACCACCGCGAGCACCTGGTGGCCGTTGCGGCGGGCCTCGGACAGGCGTTCCAGGACGACGATGCCGACGCCCTCGGAGAGGATGGTGCCGTCGGCGCCCTCGGAGAAGGCCTTGACCTTGCCGTCGGCGGCGAGGCCCCGCTGCCGGGACATGCCGAGCACTCCGATCGGGGAGCCCATGACGGCGACACCGCCGGCCAGCGCGAGGGAGCACTCGCCGGCCCGCAGGGCCTGGGCCGCGAGGTGCATGGCGACCAGGGAGGAGGAGCAGGCCGTGTCCACGGTGACGGCGGGGCCCTCGAAGCCGTAGACGTACGACACCCGGCCCGAGGCCACGCTGCCCGCGGTGGCGGTGGTGACGTAGCCCTCCAGCTCGGGGGGCATGTCGCTGAGGGACTCCAGGTAGTCGTGGATGGAGACGCCGGAGAAGACGCCGATGTCGGCGCCGCGGGTGGCGCTCGGGTCGACGCCCGCGCTCTCCAGGGCCTCCCAGGTCGCCTCCAGGAGCAGCCGCTGCTGCGGGTCCATGGCCAGCGCCTCGCGCGGCGAGATACCGAAGAACTCGGCGTCGAACTCGGCGGCCGTGTGCAGGAAGCCGCTCTTGTGGACGTAGGAGGTGCCGGCCTTGTCGGGGTCGGCGTCGAACAGCTCGTCCAGGTTCCAGCCGCGGTCGTCGGGGAACTCGGTGATGCCGTCGCGGCGTTCGCGCACGAGCCGCCACAGGCCGTCCGGGTCGAGGACGCCGCCGGGCAGCCGGCAGGCCATGCCGACGATCGCGATGGGCTCGTCCGGGTCGGTGGCGACCACGACCGGTGCGGCGGCGTCCGCCGTGCTCTCGCCGAGTTCCTCCCGCAGATGGCGGGCGAGCGCCACCGGGGTGGGGTAGTCGAAGATGAGGGTGGCGGGGAGCTTGACGCCGGTGGCGGCGGAGAGCCGGTTGCGCAGTTCGATCGCGGTGAGCGAGTCGAAGCCGATGTCGCCGAACCCGCGTGTTCCCTGGGCGAGTTCGGGGCCGCTGAAGCCCAGGACGGCGGTGGCCTCGGCCTGGATGATGCCCAGCAGGACGGCGTCCCGGTCGGCCTCGGGCAGTCCGGCGAGGCGGCGCAGGAGTCCGCTGCCGTCGCCCGCCGCGGCCCGGGCGGAGCGCCGGCCGGCCCGGACCAGGCCGCGCAGCAGATGCGGCACGGTGCCGCCGGAGGCCGCGTCGGAGCGCAGTGCGCGCAGGTCCAGCTTGATCGGGACCAGCAGGGCGCGTTCGCTGTGCAGGCCGGTGTCGAGGAGGGCGAGGCCCTCCTCGGGGGTGAGGGCGAGGACACCGCCGCGGCTCATCCGGGCCTGGTCGGTCTCGCTGAGGTGGGCGGTGAGGCCGGTGCTCTGCTCCCACAGGCCCCAGGCCAGGGAGACGCCGGGCAGTCCGGCCGCCCTGCGGTGGGCCATCAGGGCGTCCAGGAAGGCGTTGGCGGCCGCGTAGTTGCCCTGGCCGGCCGAGCCGAGCAGCGCGGCGGCGGAGGAGAAGACGACGAACGAGCGCAGGCCGGGCGCAAGTTCCCGGGTCAGCTCGTCCAGGTGCCGTACCGCGGTGGCCTTGGGGCCGAAGACGCCGGCGATCCGTTCCTCGGTCAGCGCGCCGATCACACCGTCGTCCAGGACACCGGCGAGGTGCACCAGGCCGGTCAGCGGGTGCGCGGCGGGGACGGCGTCCAGCAGCGCGGCGACGGCGTCCCGGTCGGAGACGTCGCAGGCGACGACGGAGACGGCGGCGCCGAGGCCGGTCAGTTCGGCGGTCAGCTCGGCTGCCCCGGCGGCGTCGGGTCCGCGCCTGCCGGCCAGCACCAGGTGGCGTACGCCGTGCCGGGCGACGAGGTGCCGGGCGACGAGCGCGCCGAGCGAGCCGGTGCCGCCGGTGATCAGGACGGTGCCTTCGGTGTCGAAAGCGGCGGGCCGCTCGGCGGCGGGTTCGTCGGTGCCGGCGGGCTCGTCGGTGCCGGCGGATTCGGCGCGGACCAGGCGGGGCGCGGACAGGGCGGTGCCCCGGACGGCGAGCTGCGGTTCGCCGGCGGCGAGGAGCCGGGCGAGGACGGGGCCCGCGCCGGTGGCCGCGGCCGGGTCGAGGTCGACCAGGATCACCCGCTCGGGGTTCTCGGCCTGGGCGGCGCGGACGAGGCCCCAGACGGCGGCGCCCGCCGGGTCGGTGACCGCGCTGTCACCGCCGGCGGCGACCGCGCCCCGGGTGGCCACCACAAGGCGGGCGGCCTCCAGGCCGGGCGTGGCCAGCCAGGCCTGGAGGACGTTCAGGACGCGCCAGGTGAGGGTCTGGGCGTCGGCGCCGTCGCTGTAGGCGTCGAGGATCGCGGCGCCGGGGGCGCTCTCGCGGGCGGCGAGGGCGGTGACGGCGGCGGCGTCGGTGACGGGCACCCAGGCGGGGGCGGCGGTGACGTCCTCGGAGGCGGGCAGCCGCACCCAGTCGACGGCGAACAGGGCGTCCCGGTCGCCGCCGGCCGCCGCGCCGAGCTGTTCGGCGGAGACCGGGAGGGACACCAGGGAGTCCATGGTGAGAACGAGGGCGCCGGTCTCGTCGGTGGCCTGGAACGAGAGGGCGTCGGGGCCTGCGGGCGCGACCCGCACCCGCAGGGCGGAGGCGCCCTCGGCGTGCAGGACGAGCCCGTTCCAGGCGAACGGCAGGACGTTGCGGTCGTCGTCCGGGTTGGCGAAGGCGTTGGTGTGCAGCGCGGCGTCGAGCAGGGCCGGGTGGATGGCGAACTTGTCGGCGTTGCCCCGGTGGTCCGCGGGCAGGGCGGCCTCGGCGAAGAGTTCGTCGCCGCGCCGCCACACTCCGCGCAGCCCCTGGAAGGCGGGGCCGTAGGAGTAGCCGCGGGCGACGAGCCCGGCGTAGAAGTCGTCGATGCCGACGGGGTCGGCGCCGGGCGGCGGCCAGGCGGCGAAGTCGACTGCGGGGGTGGTGAATTGGGCGGGCGCGCTGGAGAGCAGGCCGGTGGCGTGCCGGGTCCACTCGCCGTGGCCGTCGTCGGCGCCGCCCTCGCGCAGCGAGTACACGTCGACGGTGCGGGACCCGTTGGGGCTCGCGCCGCCGACGGCGACCTGGACGCGGACGCCGCCCTGTTCGGGCAGGACCAGCGGGGCCTCGATGACGAGTTCTTCGAGGGTGCCGCAGCCGAACTCGTCGCCGGCGCGGACCGCGAGGTCGACGTAGACGGTGCCGGGGACGATGACGACGCCCTGCATGGCGTGGTCGGCGAGCCAGGGGTGGGTGCGCAGGGAGAGGCGGGAGGTGAAGACGAGACCGTCGGTCTGCGGCAGCGGGACGACCGCGCCGAGCAGCGGGTGCTCGCTGCCGGTGACGCCGAGGGAGGCGGCGTCGCCGTTGGCGGTCAGCTGGATCCAGTAGTGGCGGCGGTCGAAGGCGTAGGTCGGCAGGTCCGCGTGGGCGGAGCGGGCGGCCTCGGGCAGGATGCCCTGCCAGTCGACGGCGACGCCGCCGGCGAAGACCTCGGCGAGGGAGGTGAGCAGCCGGCGCGGTCCGCCGTCGTCGCGGCGCAGCGAGCCGGTGACCACGGCGTCGGTCGCGTCAGCGAGTTCGGAGATGGGCTGGACGAGGACGGGGTGGGCGCTGGACTCGACGAAGACGGTGTGGCCCTCGGCGAGGAGGGTGGCGACGGCCGGCCCGAAGCGGACCTGCCGGCGCAGGTTGCGGTACCAGTAGCCGCCGTCGAGTACGCCCGCGTCGCGGACCCACTCGCCGGTCACGGTGGACAGGAAGGGGATGGCGGGGGCGGCGCCGCTGATGTCGGCGAAGGCCTCGGTCAGGGCCTCCTGCACGGACTGGACGTGCCGGCTGTGCGAGGCGTAGTCCACGGCGATGCGGCGCACGCGCACGCCCTGGTCCTCCAGCGTGTCCAGGACCTCGTCCAGGGCCTCGGCGTCGCCGGCGATCACCACGGAGGAGGGGCCGTTGACGGCGGCCACCTCGACCCGGTCCGCCCAGCGCTCCAGCCGGGCGGTGACGTCGTCCTCGGTGAGGGCGACGGAGGCCATGCCGCCGCGTCCGGCGAGCCGGGCGCGGATGACCTGGCTGCGGACGGCGACGATGCGGGCCGCGTCGTCCAGGGACAGCGCGCCCGCCACACAGGCGGCGGCGATCTCGCCCTGCGAGTGGCCGACCACGGCGTCCGGTACGACCCCGACGGAGGCCCAGACGGCGGCCAGGCCGACCGCCACGGCGAAGCTCGCGGGCTGTACGACGTCGACCCGGGTGAGCAGGTCGGCGTCGGCCTCGCCGCGCAGGACGGCCGTCAGGTCCCAGTCCACCCAGCGTTCCAGGGCCCGGGCGCACTCCGCGACGCGGGCGGCGAACACCGGTGAGGTGTCCAGCAGTTCGCGGCCCATGCCGGTCCACTGGGTGCCCTGGCCCGGGAAGACGAGGACGGTCTTGCCGGCGCCGGCCGCGGTGGCGGCGCCCCGGACGACACCGGCCGTCTGCTCGTCGCGGGCGAGGGCGGTCAGCGCGGCCAGGGCCTCCTCGCGGGTGTCCGCGATCACCACGGCGCGTTCGCCGAGGACGGCACGCCGGGTGGCGAGGGTGCCCGCGATGTCGGCGAGCGGGGTGTCCGCCGCGTCCTCCAGGAAGGCGGCGAGGCGGCCGGCCTGGCCGGTGAGTGAGGCTTCGGAGGCCGCCGTCACCACCAGGGGCAGCACACCGCCCGGTGCCGCGGGCGCCTCGTGCGGGGTCTCCCGCTCGGGGGCCTGCTCCAGGATCAGATGGGCGTTGGTGCCGCTGGCGCCGAACGAGGAGACGCCGACCCGGCGCGGCCGGCCGGTCTCGGGCCACTCCCGCGCCTCGGTGAGCAGTTCCACGGCACCCGCCGACCAGTCGACCTGCGGGGAGGGGGCGTCGATGTGCCGGCTGGCCGGCATCAGGCCGTGGCGCAGCGCCTGCACCATGTTGATGACGCCGGCGACACCGGAGGCGGCCTGGGTGTGGCCGATGACGGACTTGACGGAGCCGAGGCGCAGCGGCTGCCCCGCGGGGCGGTCCTGGCCGTAGGTGGCGAGGATGGCCTGCGCCTCGATGGGGTCGCCGAGGACGGTGCCGGTGCCGTGGCCCTCCACCATGTCGACGTCGGTGGTGGTGAGTCCGGCGCCGGCCAGCGCCTTGCGGATGACGCGCTGCTGGGAGGGGCCGTTGGGGGCGGTGAGGCCGTTGGAGGCGCCGTCCTGGTTGACGGCCGAGCCGCGGATGACGGCCAGGACGCGGTGGCCGCGCTCCTGGGCCTGCGTCAGCGTTTCGAGGAGGACGACGCCGACGCCCTCGGCCCAGCTGGAGCCGTCGGCCGCCGCGGCGTAGGACTTGCAGCGGCCGTCGAAGGCGAGGCCGCGCTGGCGGGCGAAGCCGACGAAGCCGCCGGGGGTGGACATCACGGTGGAGCCGCCGGCCAGCGCCATGGAGCACTCGCCGCGGCGCAGCGCCTGCATGGCGAGGTGGATGGCGACCAGGGAGGAGGAGCACATGGTGTCGACGGTGACCGCGGGGCCCTCGACGCCGAGGGTGTAGGCGACCCGGCCGGAGGCGACGCCGCCCGCGGTGCCCAGGGCGCGTTCGAGGCTGAGGTAGCCCTCGTGGCCGCTGAGGTCGGGGGCGTAGTCCTGGTGGACGATGCCGGCGAAGACGCCCATGTCGCTGCCGCGTACGGAGTGCGGGTCGATACCGGCCCGTTCCAGGGTCTCCCAGGACACCTCGAGCAGCTGGCGCTGCTGCGGGTCCATGGCGAGGGCCTCGCGCGGGGAGATGCCGAAGAACGCGGCGTCGAAGTCGCCGGCGTCGTGCAGGAAGGCGCCCTCGCGGACGTAGGTGGTGCCGGGATTGTCCGGGTCGGGGTGGTAGAGGCCCTCCAGGTCCCAGCCGCGGTTCTCGGGGAACGCCGTGTAGACGTCGGTGCCGTCGGTCACCACGCGCCACAGGTCCTCCGGGGTGCGGATGCCCCCCGCGTACCGGCAGGCCATGGAGACGATGGCGATGGGCTCGGCAGCGACCGCCGCGAGTTTGCTGTTCTCCTGCTGCAGGCGCGCGTTCTCCTTGAGGGAGGCGCGCAGCGCGTTGACGATCTGGTCGTCCGGGCCCGGCATATCCGTCCTCCGTGGTGCGTCCGCTGTCATGGGGTCAGCTCGTCCCGCCCAGAGCACGCTGCACGAGATCGGCAACGTCCATGGCGTCGATCAGGGTCTCGTCGTCCTCGGCCGGGGCCGTCGCCGCGGGCGCGGCGTCGTCCTCGGTGTCCACGAGGCCGAGCAGGGTGTCCAGGACGCCGGCTTCCCTGAACCGGGCGAGGGGGACGTCGGCGAGGGCTCGCCTGAGGTCGTCCTCCCGCCCGTCGAGCCCGTCGTCCGCGTCCCGTAGCAGCTCGGAGCGCAGGTAGCCGACGAGGGCGTCCGGCGTGGGGTAGTCGAAGATGAGGGTGGCGGGCAGCCGCAGGCCGGTCGCCACATGGAGGCTGTTGCGCAGGTTGACCGCGGCGAGCGAGTCGAAGCCGACCTCCTGGAAGGCCTGGAGCGGTCCGATGCTCTCGGCGCCGCTGTGGCCGAGGACGGTGGCGGCGTGCCCGCACACCAGGCGGAGCAGGACGCGGTTCTGCTCGGCGTCGGGGACGTCGCGCAGGGAGTCGACGAGGCCGGCGGTGGTGTCGCCGTTCTCGGTGTCCGGCTGGGTGGCCCGCAGCGCGGCCTGCGCCTCGGGCAGGTCGGCGAAGAGCGGGCTCGGCCGGACGGAGGTGAACGCCGGGACGAAGGCGTCCCAGTCCATGTCGACCACCGTGACGGCCTTCTCCTGGGCCCGGACGGCCTGTTCGAAGGCGGTGACGGCGATCTGCGGGTCCATCGGCAGCACACCGCGCCGGCGCAGCTGGACGAGGGTGTCCTCGTCCATGCCGACGCCGGTCTCGTCGAGGGCGCCCCAGGCGATCGCGGTGGCCGGGTGGCCCTGGCCGCGCCGCCACTCCACCAGGGCGTCGAGGACGGCGTTGGCCGCACCGGACGGGCCCTGTCCGCCGCCGCCCCAGATACCGGCGATCGAGGAGAACACCACGAACGCGTCGAGCGGGGTGTCCGCGAACCGCTCGGCGAGCCAGCGGGCCGTGTCCACCTTGGCCGTGAACACCTCGGTGAGTTCGGGGATGCCGGTGTCGTCCACGGTGGCGGTCCTGGCGATGTCGGCGGTGTGCACGACGGCGGTGAGCGGCTGGTCGTCCGGGGACGCGGCGAGCAGGCGTTCGATCGCGGTCCGGTCGGTGTCGGCGCACGCCTCGACGGCGGTGCCGGTGCCGAGCGCGGCCACCTCGGCCGACAGCGCGGCGAGCGCGCCCTCGGGTGCCTCGGCGGTGGTGGTGACGACGAGCCGCCGGGCACCGGACCGGGCGAGCCACAGGGAGGCGTGCCGGCCGAGGCCCTCGGCGCCGCCGGTCACCAGGACGGTGCCGCCCGGCTGCCAGCCGGCGCCGGCGGCCGGGTCGGGGGCAGCCTTGCGCAGCAGCCTGCGGGTGTGCACGCCGGACCTGCGCACGGCCAGCTGGTCGTCGTCGCCGGTGGTGCCGAGCGCGCCGAGCAGATGGCGGACGGCCCGGGCGTCGAGGACGGCGGGCAGGTCGATCAGTCCGCCCCAGCGGTCGCCGCGTTCCAGGGCGGCGGCCCGGCCGACGCCCCAGACGGCCGCCTGGGCCGGCGCGGTGACGGTGTCCTGGATACCGGTGTTGACGGCGCCCCGGGTCAGGGCCCACAGCGGCTGGCCGGCCCCGGCGTCGCCGAGCGCCTGCACCAGCGCGAGGGTGGCGGCGGTCAGCGGGACGGGGTCCTGCGGCCCTTCCTGGCCGCCCGGGTCGAGCGCGAGCAGCGACAGCACGGCGGTGACGTCGTGCGCGGCGAGGGCGGCCGTGAGCTGGTCGCCGATCCGGGCGCGGGTGGCGTCGGCCGCCGCGATCTCCACGGGGACGACGTCGAGGCCCTGGGCGGTGAGTTCGCGCAGCAGCTCGTCCGGCGGTGAGCCGGGCTTCCGGTCCGCCGGGACGACGGCGAGCCAGGTGCCGCCGGGGACGCCGGCGCCGTCCTGGTCCAGTGGCCGCCAGGTGACGTGGTAGCGCAGCTTCTGCGCCGCCGACCGCTCGCGCCTCCTGCCGCGCCAGTCGGCCAGCACGGGGACGACGGTGCGCAGCGCGGCGCGGTGCTCGGCGGCGGCCAGGTCGAGCAGCTGGGCGAGGGAGTCGGCGTCGGCCTGTTCGACGGCGGTCCAGAAGTCGTTCTCGGCGCCCTCGGCCACCGGGGCGTCGTCCGTGCCGGTGTCCGCCTCCCGGAGCCAGAAGTGCTGGCGGTCGAAGGCGTACGTCGGCAGGTCCACCCGGGCGTCGCCGGCCCCGGCGGGCAGGACGCCCGTCCAGTCGACGGCCACGCCCCGGACGAACACCTCGGCCATCGACGTCAGCAACCGGCGCAGACCGCCCTCGTCGCGCCGCAGCGATCCGGCGGCGACGGCGCGGAGCCGGACGTTGTCGTCGGCGGTCTCGTCGAAGATCTCGTTCACGGGCTGGACGAGGACGGGGTGGGCGCTGGACTCGACGAACACCGTGTGCCCCTCGGCGAGGAGCGAGGCGACGGCCGGCCCGAAGCGCACCTGGCCGCGCAGGTTGCGGTACCAGTACCCGCCGTCGAGGACGCCCGCGTCGCGGACCCACTCGCCGGTGACGGTGGAGAAGAACGGCACCACCGGCGCCTGGCTGCGGATGTCGGCGAACGCCTTGCCCAGCGAGTTCTCGATCGCCTCGACGTGCCGGGTGTGGGAGGCGTAGTCCACCGCGACCCGCCGCACGCGCACCCCGTCGGCCGCCAGCGCGGCCAGTGCCTCGTCCAGCGCCTCGGCGTCACCGGCGACGACGACCGACGTGGGGCCGTTGACAGCGGCCAGTTCGACGCGCCCGTCCCACGGGGCGATCCGCGCGACCACGTCCGCCGCCGAGAGCATCACCGAGGCCATACCGCCCCGGCCCGCCAGTTCACCGGCGATGACCTGGCTGCGTACGGCCACGATCCGGGCCGCGTCCTCCAGCGACAGCGCACCGGCCACGCAGGCCGCCGCGATCTCGCCCTGCGAGTGCCCGACCACCGCGTCCGGTACGACGCCCACGGAGGCCCAGACGGCAGCCAGCGCGACGTTCACGGCGAAGCTGGCCGGCTGCACCACGTCGACGCGGGCCAGCAGGTCGGCGTCCCCGCGCAGCACGGCCGTCAGGTCCCAGTCCACCCACGGCTCCAGCGCCCGGGCGCACTGCGCGATCCGCTCCGCGAACACCGGCGAGGTCTCCAGCAGTTCGCGGCCCATCCCGGTCCACTGCGAACCCTGGCCGGGGAAGACGAGCACGGTCCTGCCGGGTCCGCCGGAGCCGGCGACCGTTCCGCTCACGAGGAGCGGGCTGCTCTCGCCGCGGGCCAGCGCGCCGAGCCCGGTCAGTGCCTCGTCGCGGGAGCCGGCGATGACCACGGCCCGCTCGGAGAGCAGGGCGCGGCGGGTGACGAGCGCGCCCGCGATCTCGGCCGGGGCCGCGTCGGCGGCGCCGCCGGGGTCCGCGACGAGCGTCGCGAGGCGCCCGGCCTGGACGGTGAGGGAGGCCGTGCTGCGGGCCGACACCACCAGCGGTACGACGCCGTCGGCCGGTGCCGGCCGGGCGGCGGGCCCGGACTCCGGCCGGGTCTCGTGGTCGGGCTCGGGCGCCTCCTCCAGGATGACGTGCGCGTTGGTGCCGCTGGCGCCGAACGAGGAGACGGCGGCCCGGCGCGGCCGGCCGTCGCGGTCCCACTCCCGGGCCTCGGTGAGCAGTTCGACCGCGCCCGCCGACCAGTCGGCCTGGGCGGTGGGCTCGGCGACGTTCAGGGTGGCGGGCATGACGCCGTGCCGCATCGCCTCCACCGTCTTGATGACACCGGCGACTCCGGCGGCGGCCTGGGTGTGCCCGATGTTGGACTTCACCGAACCGAGCCACAGGGGCTTGTCCGCGTCGCGGCCCTGGCCGTAGGTGGCGAGCAGGGCCTGGATCTCGATCGGGTCGCCGAGGACGGTGCCGGTGCCGTGGCCCTCCACCAGGTCCACGTCGGCGGGTTCGAGCCCGGCGGCGGCCAGGGCGCTGCGGATCACCCGCTGCTGCGAGGGCCCGTTGGGGGCGGTCAGGCCGTTGGAGGCGCCGTCCTGGTTGACCGCGCTGCCGCGCAGCACCGCGAGCACCCGGTGGCCGTTGCGCCGCGCCTGCGAAAGCCGCTCCAGCAGGACCACGCCGACCCCTTCGGCCCAGCCGGTGCCGTCGGCGGTGGAGGAGTACGCCTTGCAGCGGCCGTCGGCGGACAGGCCGCGCTGCCGCGAGAACTCCAGGAAGGCGTCGGGGCTCGCCATGACGGTGGCGCCGCCGGCCAGGGCGAGGGAGCACTCGCCGCCGCGCAGGGCCTGGGCCGCGAGGTGCATGGCGACCAGGGAGGAGGAGCAGGCCGTGTCCACGGTGACGGCCGGGCCCTCGAAACCGAACACGTACGACACCCGGCCCGAGGCCACGCTGGCGGCCGTACCGGTCATGGTGTAGCCCTGGACGTCCTCGGGCACCTGGCGCAGCCGGGTCACGTAGTCGTGGTGGACGATGCCGGTGAACACGCCGATGTCCTGGCCGCGGGTGGACAGCGGGTCGATGCCGGCCCGCTCCATGGCCTCCCAGGAGGTCTCCAGCAGCAGCCGCTGCTGGGGGTCCATCGCCAGCGCCTCGCGCGGCGAGATGCCGAAGAGCGGGGCGTCGAACCGGCCGGCGTCGTGCAGGAAGCCGCCCGCCCGGGTGTAGCTGGTGCCGGGGTGGGCCGGGTCCGGGTGGTAGAGCTTGTCGATGTCCCAGTCGCGGTCGACGGGGAATCCGGTGATGGCGTCACGCCGGTCCATGACGAGCTGCCAGAGTTCCTCGGGGCTGGTGACGCCGCCGGGCAGCCTGCTGCTCATGGCGATGATGGCGATCGGCTCGTCCGGGTCGGCGGTGCCGCGCCGGGTGACGGCGGGGATCTCCGGGCGGGTGCCGAGGAGTTCGCCGCGCAGATGGTCCGCGAGCAGGGCCGGGGTCGGGTGGTCGAAGACCAGGCTGCTGGGCAGGCTGACGCCGGTGAAGTCGTGCAGCCGGTTGCGGAGTTTGACGGCGGTGAGCGAGTCGAAGCCGAGGTTCTTGAACGGCTGGCCCTCGTCGAAGCCGTCCGTGTCGCGGTGGCCGAGGACGACGGCGGCGCTCTCCCGGACCAGGTCCAGCAGGACCCGGCGCTGTTCCGCGTCGGCGAGTCCGGCCAGCCGGGCGGCCAGCTCGTTGCCGTCGGCGGCCGGTTCCCGGCGGATGACCCGCCGGGCCGGGGCGGCACCGGGGGCGCGGGCCGGAACCGGGACGGAGTCGTCCCCCGCGCCGGTGCGCGGCTCGGGGCCCGCCGCGGTGCCCGGCCCGTCGGCCGGGACGGCGCCTTCGGCCGCCGTGGCCGCGAGCGTCACCGGGCCGAGCAGGGCGACGGGCCGCCCGGCCGGGTCGGCCAGCTCGACCAGGTGTCCGCCGGCCGCGGCCGGGGTGACGCGCGCCCGCAGTTCGGTGGCGCCGACCGCGTACACCGCGAGGGCGGCGCAGCCGGTCAGGACGGTGCCGGCCGCGCCGGGGTGCGCGGCCTCGGCCGCCACCCGCAGGGCCGTGTCGAGCAGCACCGGGTGGAGGGTGAACGCCGCCGCCTCGCCGTCGAGTTCGGCGGGCAGCGCGAGTTCGGCGAGGACTGCGCCGTCGCGCCGCCACAGGGCGCGCACCCCGGCCGGGGCGCCGGTCCCGGCCGGGGCGCCGGTCCCGGCCGGTTCGTCGGGCCGGCCGATCGGGTCGAAGGCGTGCTGCGGGACGCCGGGCACCAGGGTGGCCGCGGCGTGCCGGAGCCACGGCTCGCCCTCCTGCCCGGCCGGCCGGCTGTGCACGGCGGCGCCGCGCACCCCGTCGGGGCCGGGGGCGTCCGCGAAGACGCGCAGCTGGAGGTCGCCGTGCGCGGGGACGACGAGGGGGGTGTCGACGGTGATCCGCTCGACGGTGCCGCCGCCGGCCTCGTCACAGGCCCGGACGAGCAGCTCCAGCAGCACGGCGGCCGGTACGGTCGCCGCGCCTCCGGTGTGCGCGCCGGGGAGCAGGCCGGGGCTGCGCGCGGACAGCCGGCCGGTGAGGACGACGCCGGTGCCGCCGTGCGCGCCGGGGACCTCCACGACGCCGCCCAGCAGCGGGTGGCCGGCGGACCGGGCGCCGAGCGCCTCGGCGTCGGAGGCGGTGCCGGCCTCCACCCAGTACCGCTGGTGCTGGAAGGCGTAGGTGGGCAGGCGGGGGCCGACGGCGGGCGCCGGGCCGCCGGGCAGGGCGGTCCAGTCGACCGGTACGCCCCGCACATGCAGTTCGGCGAGCGCGCCGCGCACCGCGGTGTCCTCGGCGGTGTCCCGGCGCAGTGTGCTGACACAGCCGCGGGTGTCCGGTCCGAGGGTGCCGAGGGCCATGGCGCTGAGGACTCCGCCGGGGCCCAGTTCGAGATGGGTCACGACGCCCTGGTCGCGCAGGGTGGTGACGGCGTCGGCGAACCGGACGGCGTGCCGGGCCTGGTCGACCCAGTACTCGGGGCTCGCGAGCAGCCCGTCGGCGGCGAGGGCGCCGGTGAGCGTGGAGACGACCGGCAGGGTGCCGGGCCGGTAGCGGAGCCGGGCGGCGACGGCGCGCAGCTCGTCGAGCATCGGCTCCATCAGGGCGGAGTGGAAGGCGTGGCTGACGGGGAGCCGCCGGGTGCGGTGGCCGTCCTGGGCGAGGCGTGCGGCGACGGCGAGGACGGCGTCCTCGGCGCCGGAAAGGACCAGCGCCCGCGGCCCGTTGACCGCGGCGATCCCTACGGTGCCCGCGCTCCCGGCGAGCAGCGGGGCCGCCTCGGCCTCGGTCGCCTCGACGGCGATCATCGCGCCGCCCTCGGGCAGGGCCTGCATCAGCCGGCCGCGGGCCGCGACCAGTTCACCGGCGTCCGCGAGGTCCAGGATGCCGGCCGCGTGGGCGGCGGCGATCTCGCCGACGGAGTGGCCGGCGAGCAGGTCGGGCCGTACGCCCCAGGAGGTGAACAGGCGGAACAGCGCGGTCTCCAGGGCGAACAGCGCGCCCTGGGTGTAGAGGGTCTGGTCGAGCAGGGCGGCCAGGTCGGTGCCGGGCTCGGCGGACACCACGTCCGTCAGGGAGTGGTCGAGACCGTGCAGGTGGCGTTCCACGGCGGCGCAGGCGGCCTCGAAGGCGTCGCGGAACACCGGGTGGGCCGCGGCGAGTTCGCGGCCCATGCCGGCCCACTGGCTGCCCTGCCCGGTGAACAGGAAGGCGAGCTTGCCGTCGGCGGGAGAACCGGTGACGGTGTCCGCGTCGGCACCGCCCCCGGCGAGCGCGCGCAGCGCGTCGGTGAGCCGCTGCCGGTCGGCGGCCAGGACGACCGCGCGGTGGTCGAGGTGGGCGCGGGCGGTGGCGAGCGCGTGGGCGGTGGCGCCGAGCGGTGTGCCGGTCCGGTCCTCGACCCAGTCGGCGAGCCGGGCCGCCTGGCCGCGCAGACCGGCGGCGGTGCGGGCGGAGACGGGGAAGAGAAGGAGGCCGTCCCCGCCCTCCGGGGCATCCGGGGCGTCCGGGGCGTCCTGTAGGGCGTCGTGCGCCGGGGCTCCGGCGGACGCGGGCGCCTGTTCCAGCACCAGGTGGGCGTTGGTGCCGCCGATGCCGAAGGCGGAGACGCCGGCGCGGCGCGGGCGCCCGTTCTCCGGCCAGGGCCGGGCCTCGGTGAGCACCTCCACCGCGCCCGCCGACCAGTCGACGTGCCGGGAGGGCCGGTCCACGTGCAGGGTGCGGGGCAGCAGGCCGTGACGCATCGCCATGACCATCTTGATGACGCCGGCGACTCCGGCGGCGGCCTGGGTGTGCCCGAGGTTGGACTTCACCGAGCCGAGCC
Source organism: Streptomyces sp. NPDC015171 (assembly GCF_043079545.1). Classification (NCBI taxonomy): domain Bacteria; kingdom Bacillati; phylum Actinomycetota; class Actinomycetes; order Kitasatosporales; family Streptomycetaceae; genus Streptomyces; species Streptomyces sp. NPDC015171. The sequence continues at coordinate 82,199 of NZ_JBIBUO010000018.1, read as the reverse complement.
ACAGCGGCTTGTCCGCGTCGCGGTCCTGGCCGTAGGTGGCGAGCAGGGCCTGGGCCTCGATCGGGTCGCCGAGGACCGTGCCGGTGCCGTGCGCCTCCACGGCGTCGACGTCCGTCGTGGTCAGCCCGGAGGCGGCCAGGGCCCGGCGGATCACCCGTTGCTGCGAGGGGCCGTTGGGGGCGGTGAGCCCGTTGGAGGCGCCGTCCTGGTTGACCGCGCTGCCCCGGATCACGGCGAGCACCTGGTGGCCCTGCCGCTCGGCCTCCGAGAGCCGCTCGACCAGCAGCAGGCCGACGCCCTCGGACCAGCCGGTGCCGTCCGCGCCGTCCGCGAACGCCTTGCACCGGCCGTCGGGGGCCAGGCCGCGCTGCCGGGAGAACTCGACGAACGTCTCCACGTTGCCCATCACCATCACGCCGCCGGCGAGCGCCATCGAGCACTCCCCGTTGCGCAGGGCCTGGGCCGCGAGGTGCAGGGCGACGAGGGAGGAGGAGCAGGCCGTGTCGAGGGTGACGGCCGGGCCCTCGAAGCCGAAGTGGTAGGCGACGCGGCCCGACACGACGCTGCCGGAGCCGCCGGTGAGCCGGAAGCCCTCGGCGTCGGCCGAGTGGTGCAGGCGCACGGTGTAGTCGTGGCTGTTGACGCCGACGAAGACCCCGATGTCCCGGCCGCCGAGCGCGGTGGGATCGATCGCGGCGCGTTCGAACGCCTCCCAGGACGTCTCCAGCAGCAGCCGCTGCTGCGGGTCCATGGCGAGGGCCTCGTTCGGGGAGATGCCGAAGAAGGCGGCGTCGAAGCCGGGCGCGTCGTCGAGGAACGCGCCGTGCCGCACGTAGGTCGTCCCGGCCTTGTCGGGATCGGTGTCGTACAGCCGGTCGATGTCCCAGCCGCGGTCGTCCGGGAACTCCGTGACGGCGTCGACCCCGTCGGCGACGACCCGCCACAGGTCCTCGGGGCTGTGCACTCCGGCGGGGAAGCGGCAGGCCATCGCGACGATCGCGATCGGCTCGTCGGCCGCGGCGGGCGCCGCGGCGGCGCCCGCGGCGGCGTCACCGGTGGTGGCGGCGCCGGTGAGGCGGTCCCGCAGGTGTTCGGCGAGCGCGGTGGGCTTCGGGTAGTCGAAGACGACGGCCGAGGGCAGCGTGAGGCCGGTGGCGGTCGCCAGCCGGTTGCGCAGCTCCACCGCGGTCAGCGAGTCGAACCCGGCGTCCTTGAAGGCCCGGTCGGCGCGGACGGCGTCGGCGGTGCCGTGGCCGAGCACGTCGGCGGCGTTGCGCCGGACCAGGTCGAGCAGCAGCGCGCTCCGGGCCGCCGGGTCCAGCGGGACGAGGCGGTCGCGCAGGCTGCCCTGGCCTGCGGCACCGGCGGCGCGGGCCGACGAGCGCGGTGTGGGCGCGAGGCCGCGCAGCAGCGGCGCCACGGGTGCGGTGCGGGCCGCCGCGCGGAGGGCCGGCAGGTCCAGCTTGGCGGCCACCGGGGCGGCGGGCAGCGTGCCGCCGGGGCGCAGGGCGAGGTCCAGCAGCGCCATGCCCTCGGCCGTGGAGAGCGCGGCCATGCCGAGCCGCCGGTTGCGGTGCAGGTCGGCTGCGCCCAGGTGCCGGGTCATGCCGCTGGCCCGCTCCCAGTAGCCCCAGGCCAGCGAGACACCGGGCAGGCCCTGGGCGCGGCGGCGCCGGGCGAGCGCGTCCAGACCGGCGTTGGCGGCGGCGTAGTTGCCCTGGCCCGGGTTGCCGAACACGTTGGCGGCCGAGGAGAACAGCACGAACGCCGCGAGGTCGTGGTCCCGGGTCAGCTCGTCCAGCAGCAGGGCCGCGTCCAGTTTGGGCCGCAGTACGGTGTCGACGCGCTGCGGGGTGAGCGCGGTGAGCACGCCGTCGTCCAGGGTCCCGGCGGTGTGCAGGACGGCGGTCAGCGGGTGGTCGGCGGGCACCGCGGCGAGGGCGGCCGTGAGCTGGTCCCGGTCGGCGGTGTCGCAGGCGACGAGGGTGACGGTGGCGCCGAGCGCGGTCAGCTCATCGGACAGCGCGGCGGCGCCGTCGGCCGCGGGGCCGCGCCTGCTGAGCAGGAGCAGCCGGCGGACGCCGTGCTCGGTGACCAGGTGCCGGGCGGTCAGCGCGCCGAGGGTGCCGGTGCCGCCGGTGATCAGGACGGTCCCGGCGGGATCGAGCGCGCGTCCCGGCGCCGGGGTGCCGTGCTCCTCCGCCGGGACGTCGGCGCGGGCGAGCCGGGGCACTTCGGCGCCCGTGGCCCGGACGCGTATCACCGGTTCGCCGGAGGCCAGCAGGCCGGGCAGCGCGGAGCGGGCCGCCGCGTCGAGGTCCCGCGCGCCGGCCGGGCCGTCGAACTCGGCGAGCAGGATCCGGCCGGGGTGCTCGGACTGCGCGGAACGCAGCAGGCCCCGTACGGCGGCCGTGGCGAGGTCCGTGCCGTCGGCGGTGGCGGCCACGACCAGCCGGGTCCGCTCCAGGGCGGGCTCGGCGAGCCACGCGTGCAGGACGCCGAGCGCGTCGGTGAGCGCCGTGCGCGGATCGGTCACTGCGGGGTCGAGGGCGTACAGCAGGACGTCCGTGTCCGCGGCGCCGTCGGTCACGTCCTGCCCGGCCGTGACGACGTCCTGCGCGGTCTCGACGCTGACGGCGGCGGGCGTGCCGTCACCCGCCGGGAGGACCAGCTCCGTCCAGTCGACGCGGAACAGCGCGTCGTGGGTGAGCGCCTCGGCGAGTCCGGCGCGCACCGGGTCGAACGGCTCCGCCAGCACCGCGTCGACGGCCAGCACGGGCCGCCCGGCCGGGTCGGTCAGGTCGAGCCGGGTGCCTTCCCCTGCCGCGTCCGCCGACCGCACGGTGACGGCGGTCGCGCCGGACGCGCGCAGTGCGACGCCGCGCCAGGTGACCGCGAGGGTCCCGGCGGGCAGTGCGGTCCGCACGGCCGCGTCGAGCAGGGTGGGGTGGACGCCGTACCGGTCGGCGTCCCCTGCGGCCTCGCCGAGGGCCACCTCGGCGCCGGGCCCGTCGGCGGCCCGCTCGTCGTCCGCCGGGGCGGGCGCCAGTGTGCCGCGGGCGTGCCGCGTCCAGACGGCGTCCAGCGCGGAGTCGTCCGCGCGCGAGTACACCTCGACCGTGCGCCGCCCGGTGCCGTCGGCCTCGCCCACCACCGTCTGGACGGCTCGGCCGCCGCGCACGGGCAGGACCACGGGCCGTTCGACGGTCAGCTCCGCCACGACCGGTGCGCCGGCCTCGTCACCGAGCCGGAGCGCCAGCTCGACCAGCGCCGCGTTCGGCACCAGGACCGCGTCCCCGACGAGGTGCTCGGCCAGCCACGGCTGGGAGCGCGGTGACCAGCGCGAAGTCGTCATGAAGCCACCTGAGTCCGGCCGCCCGACGACGGCACCGACCAGGGGATGGTCGGCACCGCCCTGCCCGAGCGAGGCGGCGTCCGCCGCGGGAGCGGTCTTCAGCCAGTAGTGGCGGTGCTCGAAGGCGTACGTCGGCAGGTCCAGGTGCGCCGCACCCGCACCGACCGGCAGCACACCCGTCCAGTCGACGGCCACACCCCGGACGAACACCTCGGCCATCGACGTCAGCAGCCGCCGCAGTCCGCCCTCATCACGCCGCAACGAACCGCTGACAACCGCCTCGGACTCCCTCTCGTCCACGATCTCGTTGATCGGCTGAACGAGGACGGGGTGGGCGCTGGACTCGATGAACACCGAGTGCCCCTCGGCAAGGAGGGAAGCGATGGCCGGGCCGAAACGGACCTGACCGCGCAGGTTGCGATACCAGTACCCGCCGTCCAGCACACCCGCCTCACGCACCCACTCACCGGTCACCGTCGAGAAGAACGGCACCACCGGCGCCTTACTGCCAATCTCCGCGAACGCCTCGGCCAACGACGACTCGATCGCCTCGACATGACGCGTATGAGAGGCGTAGTCCACGGCGACCCGCCGCACCCGGACGCCGTCGGCCTCCAGGGCGGCCAGCGCCTCGTCCAGCGCCTGAGCGTCACCGGCGATCACCACCGAAGCGGGACCGTTCACGGCGGCGACCTCAACCCGCCCAGCCCACGCGGCGATCCGTGCGGACGCGTCGGCCTCGGACAGCGCCACCGAGGCCATACCACCCCGACCCGCCAACCCACCGGCGATCACCCGACTGCGCACCGCAACAATCCGCGCCGCGTCCTCCAACGACAACGCACCCGCCACGCACGCGGCGGCGATCTCACCCTGCGAGTGCCCGACCACCGCATCCGGCACCACACCCACGGACGCCCATACGGCGGCCACACCGACCATCACCGCGAAACTCGCCGGCTGCACGACATCCACCCGGGCCAGCAGATCCACATCACCGCGCAGAACAGCCGTCAGATCCCAGTCCACCCACGGCTCGAAGGCCCGCGCACACTCCGCGACCCGCTCCGCGAACACCGGCGACGACTCCAACAACTCCCGGCCCATACCCAGCCACTGCGAACCCTGGCCGGGGAAGACCAGGACGGTCCGGCCGGCGGACACGGCGCTGCCGGTGACCAGCCCCGCCGCCGACTCACCCTGGGCCAGCCCCGCGAGCCCCGCCACCGCCTCCGCACGCGAACCCGCGACCACCACGGCCCGCTCCGACAACACCGCCCGCCGCGCCGCCAGCACACCCGCGGCCTCGACAAGCGACACAGCCGCGTCACCGACGAACGCAGCCAGCCGTCCCGCCTGACCCGCAAGCGACCCCGCCGACGCAGCCGACACCACCACCGGCACCACACCGCCGTCCGGCACCACGGCCGCCGCCGGCTCCTCCGCGGGCTGTTCCAGGATCACGTGTGCGTTCGTGCCGCTGACGCCGAAGGAGGACACACCGGCCCGGCGCGGGCGTCCGGCGGTCTCGGGCCACCGGCGGGACTCCGCGAGGAGTTCGACGGCGCCGGCCGACCAGTCGACCTGGGAGGAGGGGGCGTCGACGTGCAGCGTGGCCGGCAGGACGCCGTGGCGCATGGCCTGGATCATCTTGATGACGCCGGCGACACCGGCGGCGGCCTGCGTGTGGCCGATGTTGGACTTCAACGAGCCCAGCCACAGGGGCTGTTCGCGGTCCTGGCCGTAGGTGGCGAGGAGCGCCTGGGCCTCGATCGGGTCGCCGAGGGTCGTGCCGGTGCCGTGGCCCTCGACCGCGTCCACGTCGGCCGTGGCCAGCCCGGCGTCGGCCAGTGCCCGGCGGATCACCCGCTGCTGGGCGGGGCCGCTCGGTGCGGTCAGGCCGTTGGAGGCGCCGTCCTGGTTGACCGCGCTGCCCCGGACCACCGCCAGCACGCGATGGCCGTTGCGGCGGGCCTGCGACAGGCGCTCCAGGACGAGGACACCCGCGCCCTCGGCCCAGCCGGTGCCGTCGGCGGCTTCGGCGTACGACTTGCAGCGGCCGTCCGAGGCCAGCGCCCGCTGCCGGGAGAACTCCACGAAGGTGTGCGGGGTGGCCATGACGGTCGCGCCGCCGGCCAGGGCCATCGAGCACTCCCCGCGCCGCAGGGCCTGCGCGGCCAGGTGGAGGGCGACCAGGGAGGAGGAGCAGGCCGTGTCCACGGTGACGGCCGGGCCTTCGAGGCCGTACACGTAGGCGATACGGCCGGAGGCCACGCTGGAGGCGGTTCCGGTGGTGACGAAGCCTTCGAGTTCCGCGGGGAGGGCGCCGCCGGATCCGTAGTGCTGGCCCATGACTCCGGCGAACACGCCGACGTCCGTGCCCTTCAGCGCCCGCGGGTCGACGCCGGCCCGCTCCAGGGCCTCCCAGGACGTTTCCAGGAGCAGCCGCTGCTGCGGGTCCATGGCCAGGGCCTCGCGCGGCGAGATACCGAAGAAGTCCGCGTCGAAGCCGCCGGCGTCGGGCAGGAAGCCGCCCTGGTCGACGTAGGAGGTGCCGGCCTTCTCCGGGTCCGCGTCGAAGAGGCGGTCGAGATCCCAGCCGCGGTCGGTGGGGAAGCCGGAGACGGCGTCGCGGCCCTCGGCCAGCAACTCCCACAGTTCCTCGGGGGTGTTGACGCCGCCGGGCAGCCGGCAGGCCATGCCGACGACGGCGATGGGCTCCTGCGGGTCGGCGTCGGCGGCCGGCGGTTCCGGCCGCGCCCGGGTGTCGCCGTCCAGGCCGAGGACGGCGGAGCGCAGGTGGGCGGCGAGGTCCCGCGGGGTGGGGTGGTCGAAGGTCACGGTGGTGGGCAGCCGCAGCCCGGTGTGTTCGGTCAGCCGGTCGCGCAGGGCGACGACGGCCACCGAGGTCAGGCCCAGGTCGCGGAAGGCGCGGCCGGCCGGCAGGGGGGTCGCGTCCGGGCCGTGCAGGACGGCGGCGGCCTGCTCGCTGACCAGCCCTTCCAGGAGGTCCCGTTGGGCCCGCTCGTCCAGGCCGGCCAGGCGGGCGCGCAGGGCGGCGGTGACGGCGGCGTCGGGGCGGGCCTGCCGGGCGGGCGGCTCGGCCAGGGCCCGCAGCAGCGCGGGGACCGGCCGACGGGGGTCCCCCCGGTCGAGCCCGTTCGGGGCCGGGAGAAGGTCGGGCAGGGCGGGGCGCGGTGCGAGGAGGGCCGGGGCCCGGCCTGCGAGGAGTACGTCGAACGCGGCCCGGAGGTCGGGGAGGCGGGTGTCGTCCTCGTCGGCGGCCCATACGAGGGTGGCGGCGGCTCGGCCGCGCAGTCTGCGGGTGTGCGCGACCGCCTCGGTGAGGGCGGCGCGCACCGCGCGGTCCGGGTCGCCGGGAGCGCCCAGGGTCGCGGAGCCGTCGGTGACGGTGAGGAACACGTCGGTGTCGTCGAGGAGTTCGTCGAGGGTGCGGGCCAGGGCGGGATCGTCCGCGGTGTGCACCACCGCGGTCACCGGCCGGGCGTCCGCAAGGGCGGCGCGCAGGACGGCCGCGTCGGCGGTGACCCGGGTGGCGCGGGTGCCGGCGGGCCAGGCGTCCGGGTCGGTGCCGTCGGCGGTGCCGGGTGCGCGGACGAGCAGCAGGCGGGTGGCCCGGTGCTGGTCGGCGAGGTGGTGGGCGAGCGCGGCGCCCACGGGTGTGTCCGTACCGGTGACCACGACGGTGCCGGGGCGGCCGGGGTCCGCCGCGGGCCGCGGCCTGCCGTCGACCGGGGTGCGCAGCAGCCGGGGAACGAGCAGTTCGCCCGCCCTGACGGCCAGTTGGGGCTCGCCGGAACCGAGGGCGGCGAGCAGCGCCGCCGCCGTCTCGCGCGGTCCGCCGCCGTCGGTGTCGATGATCGTGGGCCGCGTGTGCCCGGCCGCCTGGAGCGACCGTACGGCGGCCCACAGCGCGGCGCCGACGGGGTCGGGCGCGGTGTCGCCGGCCGGGGTGGCCGACCGGGTGAGGACCACCGGTTCGGCGGGGGCGTCCGCGCCGGTCAGCTGGTCGGTGAGGAGGCGGGCCCGCGCTGCCGGGTCGGCCTGGGCGGGCGGCGGCAGCAGGACGACGGGGCCGGCGGGCGGGGCGGCCGAGGAGGCGAGGTGGGGGTGGAGTTCGGCGTGCACACCGGCCGCGCGCAGGGCGGCGGCGAGCCCGGTGGTGTCCTCGCCGACCAGGGTGAGCGCCGTCGGCGGCGCGTCGCCGGTGCCGGCCGGTGCCGGCACCCACGCGGGCGTCAGCAGTGCGTCGTGGTGGCCGTCGGCCGTGTGGCGCGGCCAGTACGGCTGGGCGGGGAGCAGCCGGCGGACGATCTTCCCGGAGGGGGTGCGCGGGATGCCGGAGACCTCGTGGATCCGCTCGGGGAGCTTGTAGGCGGAGAGCCGGGCGCGGCAGTGGTCGAGCAGGGCGGCCGGGTCCAGGCCGTCCGGTGCGGGGACCACCCAGGCGACGGGCACCTCGCCCAGGGTGTCGTGGGAGACTCCGGCGACCCCGGCGTCGGCGACGCCGGGGGCGGTGCGCAGGACCGCTTCGACCTCGTCGGGGTGGATGTTCTCGCCGCCGCGGATGATCAGGTCCTTGAGCCGGCCGCAGACGGTGAAGTAGCCCGCCTCGTCGCGGCGGGCCAGGTCGCCGGTGCGGAACCAGCCCTCGTGCAGCGCGGCCCGGGTCGCCTCGGGGCTGTTGTGGTAGCCGACCATGACATTGGGCCCGCTGACCCAGACCTCGCCCTCCTGTCCGGCGGGCACGTCCTGTCCGGTGTCGGGGTCGACGATGCGGACGTCGACGCCGGGCACGGGCAGCCCGCAGGAGCCCTCGACCCGGGCGCCGTCCGGCGGGTTCATGGTGATCGCGCCGCAGGTCTCGGTGGAGCCGTAGGCGTCGACCAGGGGGACGCCGAAGGTCTCCTCGAAGGAGCGGCGCAGCTCGGAGCCGGTGACGGCGCCCCCGACGAGCCCGATGCGCAGATCGGGCAGCAGGAGCCCGGTGCGGCGGGCGGTGCCGACCAGGTGGTGGTAGGTGGTGGGGACGCCGGCGAGGAAGGTGGCCCGCTCCGAGCGGAGCAGCTCCAGCACGTCGTCGGCGGAACTGCCGTCCGTGATGCGGGCGGTGGCCCCGACGGAGGTCACGGACAGCACACACGCGATGTGGGACAGGCTGTGGAACAGCGGAAGCGGCCACAGCACCCGGTCGTCCTGGCGCAGGTCCGGGATGGGTACGTAGCTGGCGGCGACCGACCACAGGCAGTTGCGCTGGGTGGACAGCACGCCCTTGGGGCGGCCGGTGGTGCCGGACGTGTAGAACATCCAGGCCACCTCGTCCAGGCCGAGGTCGTCCGGGGCGGCCGTGCCGGGGTCGGTGACGGCGAGGTCGTCGTAGGAGTGGGTGCCCGGCGGGACGGACGCGGTGCCGGCCACCAGCACGGTGGGGGCCGGGGCGGTGGCCGCCACCCCTTGCAGAAACGTCACTGCACTACTCGCCCCCGCGAGCACGAATCCCGCGCCGCTGTCGGCGAGCAGATACTCCAGCTCGGCCGGAGCGGACCGCGGGTTCATCGGCACGCCGATGCCGCCGGCCCGCACGACCGCGAGATAGCCCTCCACCATCGCCACGGAGTTGCCGAGGCAGAGCGCCACCCGGTCGCCGCGGCGCAGTCCGAGACGGACGAGATGTCCGGCGAGCCGCCGCGTCCGCGCCTCCAGCTCCGCGTAGGTGACCGCGCGCCGGTCGTCGGCGAAGGCGACCTTTTCCGGGATGCGGACAGCGTGCTCGTGCAACGTGACCGCGAGCGGTGTGACCAGGTCGGGACGCACGCCTCGGACTCCTTCCACAGGGCGGCAGCGGTGAGCGGCAGCGGGTCGAGGGCGGCTGCGGGCACGGCACGGACGGCTGTACGCCTTCGGACAGCCGACGTCGTGCGGAACTACGGGGCAGACATCCCCGCGCCGCGGCGTGCGCGGCGTTCAGACGCCCGGAAAGAGCGGGAGCGGCCGGCCCCGGCCGCCGGGGCGGCAGGGGGGCCGTTCCCACCGCCGGGGACGGCCCTGAGGCCGGTCCGGGGCGGCCGGAGCGAGCGGCCGTGGCCCGCCCGCGCTCCGTCGCGCGGGCGGCCGTCGTGCCGTCGTGCGTGGCCGGCGGGCTCCTACCAGGTGACCGGCAGGCTCTTCAGCCCGAACACCGAGCCGCGGGTGCGCAGCGGGATCTCCTCGGCCGGGGTGGCCGCCTTCAGGTCGGGGAAGGCCCGCAGCAGCGCGCGCAGCCCGACACGGAGTTCGAGGCGGGCCAGGTTCTGGCCGACGCACTGGTGGATGCCGTGGCCGAACGCCAGGTGTCCGGCGGTGTCACGGTCGAGGTCGAGATCGGCGGGGCAGCCGTACTTGGCCGGGTCGCGGTTGGCGGCCGGCAGGGACACCGTGACGGTCTCCCCCTTCTTCACGGTCTGCCCGTCCAGCTCGACGTCCTCCAGCGCGGTCCGGAAGATCTCGTACTGGTTGACGGTGACATAGCGCAGGATCTCCTCCACCGCCGGGTCGATCCGCGACAGATCGGCGCGCAGGGCGGCGAGTTGCTCCGGGTGGTGCAGCAGCGCCAGCACACCGACACTGAGAGCGCTCTCGGTGGTCTCGTACCCCGCGAACAGGAGCAGCGCGACGATATTGCCGAGTTCCTCGTCGGACAGCTCTCCGGTGGCCAGGAGCCGGCTGATGATGTCGTCGCCCGGCTGCTTGCGCTTGCGCTCGATGGTCTCCCCGATGAGCGCGCCGACCTGCTGGAAGACCGCCATCGACTCCTCGGCGTCACCGTCCGGGTCGTGAGTGATGGCGGGCGCGTCGGCGTACCGCTCCTTCTCCTCGTACGGCAGGCCGACCAGGTCGGACAGGACCCGCAGGACGAGCGGCTTGGCGAAGGTGGTGAGCAGGTCGGCGGGGGCGCCGTGGGCGCGCGTCTCCTCGATCTGCTCGGCGGCCACCGACTCGACGTGCGGGGCGAGTTCGGCGATGCGCCGGACGGTGAACTCCCGGGCCAGCAGGCGGCGGAACTTGGTGTGGTCCGGCGGGTCCATGTGGATGAACATGCCGGGCATCGCCGGGAACTGCGGTACGGGCGCACCGTACTTGGTGACGGGGAAGTGCCCGATCTCCAGGCTGTGGCTGAAACGGGGGTCGCTGAGGACGTCCCGGACGATCTGGTGCCCGGTGGCGAACCAGCCGATGTGACCGTCGGGGTAGGTCATTCTGGCGAGCGGGCGTTCCTCGCGGAGCTTGTCGAAGATCGCGGGAGGGTCGAAGTGATGGGTACGCGACCAGACATCTTCATAAGAGAGCATCTCGCTCATGGAGCACCTTCCCCACAACGTGTACGAACGGTGGTGCCTGAGGTCAGAGGGCCAGCTTGCGCAGGGTCTCCCGGGCGTCCGCGAGGGACTTCTCGCCCAGCGGCCTCAGCTGTTCCATGGCGGGAACGATGGCCGCGAAGGTCAGTTCGGCATGCACGAACTTCAGGTTGTCGGCGAGCCCGATGGCGCTCAGCACCGCCCGCAGGTACGGCTCCTGGTAGTCCCAGCCCTCGCGGGGGGTGCCGGGGGCGTAGGAGCCGCCGCGCGCGGTGACGACGATGACGGTCTTGCCGCTCAGCGCGCCGGACTCGGCGCCCGGGAGCAGCATGTGCGCCGGGGTGACCAGCCGGTCGATCCAGGTCTTGACGGACGACGGGATCGTGTAGTTGTACATCGGGACGCCGAGCACGATGGTGCTCGCCTCGCGGACCTCGGCGGTGAGCGCCTCCGTGAGCGCCTGTTCCTCGGGGCTGACACCGTGCAGGTCACCGGTCGGGTCGAAGAGCCACTCCCGCACCTCGTGCGTGATGTGCGGGACCGGTTCGGCGCCGAGGTCGCGGTAGGTGTATCCGGCGTCGGGGTGGTTGTGCCGCCACTGCGTGACGAACTCGGCGGTGAGCTGCCGGGTCACGGACTCGCCGGAGCGGATGCTCGCGTCGATGTGCAGAAGATGAGTCATGTCATAACTCCTGGCCACTTGGTGGGGCTGCTCGGCAGACCCGCCCGGACTTCGGGCCGGCGCTCGCCGACGGAACGGCACAGCACGGTGATAAGTGGTGTTTCCCTTCGAGCAGGCTACGGGGACGGACCGGCGCCGCGGCATCCCTCAGGTTGGTAGGGCGGGCGACGGGGGGCGGGCGCGGGGCTGTCACCTGCGCTGACGGCTCCGCGCCCGTGGGGGCTACCCGGCTTGACGGGCCATCGAGGCGCGGACGAGGAAGTCGGGCTCGGACACGCGCGGGGAGCCGTCGCGTTCCTCCACGAGGATCCGGTTCCAGGAGCGGGCCAGTTCCACGCGGGAGGTCACGTCGAGTTTGCGGAAGATCTTCTTCAGATGGAACGCGACCGTGTGCGGCGAGATGTACAGCTGGCTGCCCACCCGCCCGTTGGTGAGTCCCTGGCTGACCAGTTCGGCCACCGCGAACTCGGTGTCGGTGAGCCGGCTGACCCGGGTCCGGCCGCGGGCCGGCCGGCCGCCGTGGTCGTCGAGTTCGCGCAGCCGGCTCTGGACGCGCGCGAGGTCCCGGGACGACCCGGCGCCCAGGTAGGCCTCGGCCGCGCGCCGGAGCAGGTCGACCGCCTGGTCCCGCTCCGACTCGCGCGCGGCGCGCATCCGGCTCGCGTCCTCCAGGGCGGACGCGCGGGCCCAGGCGTCGAGGTGCCGGTCCGAGGCGGCCTCCAGGGCGTCCGCGTCACGCTCGTACAGCCCCACGGCGTGCTCGGCCGCCGCCTGGACGCTGCGGAAGTCGCGGTTCCGCAGGGCCAGCCGGCTCATCGTGCGGACCGTGCGCTCGACGAGTTCCTGGTCGCCGAGCCGCTGCCCGGCACGGACCAGCCAGGGAGCCGCCGCCGGCTGCGAGACCAGCAGGTCGCGGGTGAGTACGTCGTCGTGGACGATGCCCTTCAGCAGGTGCGCCACGCTCGCCATGCCGTCGCGCGCCTCCAGGGCCTGGGCCGCGGCCCAGACGCACTGTCCCGGCATGAGGTTCTCCTGGCCGAGCAGTGCCGCGTCGCGCAGCCGGTTCGCGTACAGCAGGCCGGTGGTCAGGTCCAGGGAACGGACCGAGCACACGGCCAGGACCACATGTCCCCGTGGCGGCAGCCCTCGGTTGCCGGCCTCCCCCGCGAGCCGGATACCCGCTTCGGCGGCCGCCGTAGCCTCGGTGAGCCTGCCCCCGGCGAGATGGATCTCCGCCTCGCACAGCAGCAGCGCCGCCTGGACCTCGGGACGGTGCGGCCCGGTGGGGGCGGGCGCCTCGCCGGCGATGAGCCGTTCGGCGGGCCGGAGACCGCGGACACGCGTGAGCAGCGTCGCGTACCAGATGCGCGCCTCCGGTGCCGCGGCATGGCCGGCCCGTTCCCCCGGGGCCGGTTCCGACGCCGCGGCGGCTAACTCCATGCTTTTGCCGAGCCGTCCGTCGAGCCAGAACAGCGCGGATTGTGCAATGGAACGGCCGGGCTCGGAAGATGATTCCAGAAGAGTTTGCTCGGATATGACTGAATATCGCGGGGGCACTACTACCTCTGACTTGTAATCGGTGGCGTTCTGAACTCGTGGGGTGTCGTTCGAACCCGTCGACCGTTTCTTCCGGATCATGTGCACGCTCCCTCTCGCATCCCCCCGTGGCGTACGCGATCCACCTGTTTTCGGCCATTTAAGGGGGCGCTCTGCCCCCCGGAACAGCAGTCCGGGGCAGGGCCCTGGAATGCCGAAAGACCTCTTGCGTCCGCTCGCTTTCGCCGTCCCGCACGCGTGCGCACCTCACAGCCGGCGCATCAGCGCCCGGTTCGCCTCGCCGCGTGAACGCGTGGTCCGTGAAACCCGCCTCGCCGAAGCAGTCGCCGCCTGGCACGGCCCGATTTGATGAAGACCATCAAGCAACCCCCCTGGCCCGTGATCCAATCGTCCGTTTGCCTACACGTGTGGTGAACCGCAGTCGCGCACGAACGTCACAAGGCTGGCGAGGAAATATGCCCCCGCCACCTACTCACCGATCCTTCGCACAACCATACGTATTTAACCGGTGAAGTACTACGAATCGCTGTGACGCTCCCGTTAACGCTCCCCGACGACTCCTGTCGAGAAGGCCCGCCCGCGGCCACCGCTCGCCATTCCCCCAGACAAGTCCCACCCCCGTCCGCACGGCAAGACGGCTCGCCGTCCGCGTGCTCCGAGGACTAGACCTGCCCGCGCCGACACCTTCGTGAACGTGACCAACGCCACCCGGTCCCGGCACCGTTCATCAGGCGGACTCGGCGTCGATGTTCGGCCACGGTGGCCGAACCGCTCAGCGTGCCCGGCCCGTCGCGCGGCCGGCCAGCAGGTCGCGCAGTTCCCGGGCGTTGCGCCGGCTCACGGCGAGGACCCGGTCGCCGATCCGGACGGTCAGGTTGCCGCCCTCCAGCCGGAGTTCCTCGATCCGGCCCAGGGCGACGAGCCGGCTGCGGTGGATCCGCACGAAGCCGTGCGGGCGCCACTGCTCCTCGAGGGTGGACAGCGGGATGCGCACCAGATGGCTGCCCCGGCCGGTGTGCAGCCGCGCGTAGTCGCCGTGCGCCTCGGCGTACGTGATGTCGGCGAGGGGCACGAACCGGGTCACGCCGCCCAGTTCCACGGGCACCTGGTCGATGACCGGTGCCGGTGCCGCGGGCGCCGCGAGCGCGGCCGGGCGGGGCCCCTGCCCGGCCCGCACCAGCTCGGCGACGCGCCGTACGGCCTCGGCGAAGCGCTCCTTGCGGAGCGGCTTGAGCAGGTAGTCGACGGCCTTGAGGTCGAAGGCCCGCACGGCGAAGTCCTCGTACGCGGTGACGAAGACGACGAGCGGTGGAGCGGCGAACCCGCCGAGCAGTCTGGCCAGTTCGAGTCCGCTGAGGCCGGGCATGTCGATGTCGAGGAAGACGACGTCGAAGCCCTCCGTACCGTCCGTTCCCGAGGCCATGGCCCGGCTCAGCCGGCGCAACGCCTCGGTGGCCGCCAGGGCGGGCACGACCGTGCCGACCCGCGGATCCTGCCCCAGCAGGTACAGCAGCTCGTCCAGGGCCGGTTCCTCGTCGTCCACGGCGAGGACGCGCAAGGGCACATCGCTCACCCCCATGTCCGGCAGCTCCTCTCGCCCTCGACCGCACCCCCATGGTGGTCCGGCCGGCCCGCGCCCGTCGAGATCGCGGACCGGGGTGTGTCCAGGCCGTGATCCGGCCACGGAGCCCTCTCGGGGGAATCCGTGTCAGGGCAGGGCGAGGACGCGGAACCCGTGGCCCTCCGGGTCGGCCGGGCAGGTCCACGGGGCGTCGCCCCGGCCGACGTCGGCGGGCGTGGCGCCGAGGGCCGTCGGACGCGGGACCAGCTCCGTCCGGTGGGCCTGCGAGATGGTGGCGAGATCGAGGTGCACCCGGTTCTTCGTCGCCGGCCTGGGTTCCGGGACGGGTACGACGTCGGCGCAGACGGCGACCGGATCCGGCCGGACGATGCCGCCGGCGGGGCCGCGATGCTGCGGGCCGGGGTTCAGTCCGGCAGCACCAGCCTGGCCGTCTCCCCCGGCCCCACCGGCACCGCACGGTCGCGCAGGCGCAGGTCGATGGGCGAGCCGTCGGAGTCCGGTACGGCGATCTCCAGCAGGCCGCTGCGCAGCCGCAGCCGGACACCCCAGTGGCCGTGGTAGCGGACGGTGAACCCGTACGAGGACAGTTCGGGCAGCGGGACCGGGTCGAGGCAGAGGGCACCGCCGCGGGTCGCGAGGCCGGTCAGTCCGCGCTGTACGAGGTCGAGCGTGCCGGCCATCGCGCCGAGGTGGATGCCCTCGCCCGTGGTGCCGCCCTGGAGGTCGGCGATGTCGCCGCGGAGCGCCTCCTGGACGAAGCTCCAGGCGTCGGCGCGGCGGGCGCGGGCCAGGATCCAGCCGTGGACCAGACCGCTGAGGGTGGAGCCGTGGCTGGTGCGGTGCAGATAATGGTCCACGGTCGCGGACCAGGTGTGCTCGTCCAGCGGGTGGCCCAGCTGCTGGAACAGGGACCGGAGTTCGGGGGGCGAGAAGAGGTAGCCGAGCATCAGCACGTCGGCCTGTTTGGACGCCTTGTAGCGGTTGACGGTGTCGCCCTCCGCCTCCAGGATCCGGTCGAGCCGCCGGATGTCGTCGTACCGCCCCCGATAGTCCTCCCAGTCCAGTTCGGCGAGGTCGCCGTAGCCGTCGAACTGGCTGATCACCCCGTCGTGGAAGGGGATGTGCAGCCTGCGGGCGACCTCCTCCCAGCGGGCCGGCTCGTCCTCGGCGAGTTCGGTGTGCTCGGTGAGTTCGCGGCGGCGCGGCTCGGGCAGGCCGTGCAGCAGCTCCAGGGCGCGGGTGAGCACCCAGGCGGCGGTGACGTTGGTGTACGCGTTGTCGTCCAGGCCCGGCCGGCCCGCGCCGGGGTAGGCGTCGTGGTACTCGTCGGGGCCGACCACACCCCGGATCCGGTACCGGCCCAGGTGGTCGTCCCAGGTCGCCGAGTCCGCCCAGAAGCGGGCGATCTGCAGCAGCATCTCGGCGCCCTCGCCGTGCCGGAAGTCGGTGTCGCCGGTCGCCTCGCAGTACTCCCAGATGTTGTACGCCACGGCCGAGCCGACGTGGTGCTGGAGCCGTGAGTGGTCCGGCAGCCAGCGGCCGGAGCGCGGGTTGAGGTGCAGCTGCTGGGTCTCCTCGCGGCCGTCGCTGCCGCTCTGCCAGGGGTAGAGCGCGCCGCGGCGGCCGATCTCGCCGGCCGCGTGGCAGGCGGCGTCGAGGCGGCGGTGGCGGTAGCGCAGCAGGGCGCGGGAGACCTCGGGGAGGTGCAGGTTGAGATAGGGCAGGACGAAGAGTTCGTCCCAGAAGACATGGCCCCGGTAGGACTCGCCGTGCAGTCCCCTCGCGGGCACCCCGACGTCCAGGTCGGCGGTGTGCGGGGAGAGGGTCTGCAGCACATGGAACAGGTGCAGGCGCAGGATGCTGCCGGCCTCGCCCGGCACGTCGGGCGCGGTGCGCCGCCACAGCTGCTCCCAGGCGGCGCGGTGCGACTCCGCCAGGTCGTCGAACCCGGGCGCGGCGCCGACCCGGTCCACGGCGGCGCGCAGCGGGTCGCTGATGGCCGGGTCGCGCGAGGTGTGCAGGGCGACGGTCTTGTCGACGGTGGCGGTCCGGCCGGGCGGCAGCCGCAACCGCAGCCGCTGTACGGCGCGGTGGGCCTCGTTCGCGTGGGTGACCTGGGCGTTCGCGGTCAGCCGGCCGGCCAGTCCGAAGCGGATGTCGGAGGTGCGGGTGCGGCAGCGCAGCCAGACCGTGCCGGGTGCGGAGGTGCCGACGTGGACATGGGTGAGGTGTCTGCCGTCCAGGTCCCGGTAGCGGGCCACGCCGGAGTTGGTGACGCCCCCGTCGAGCGCGGCCTCGACGTCCAGGTCGAGGGTGCGGACCTCGGCGGTGAACTCGGTGCGCAGGGCGGCGATATGGGGGTCGGCGAGATGGACCAGGCGCAGCTGCCGGACGAGGAGGGTGCCGGCGCCGGTCCGGTAGCGGGTGCGGCGCTCCAGCAGGCCGGGATCGAGGTGGAGCATCTGGTGGTGCTCGGTGACGGGTGCGCTGTCCGGGGTGAGCCAGTCGCCGCCGGCGGGCCGGAACCGCAGGGGCAGCCAGTTGGGCAGATTGACCATGTCCTCGTTCTCGACGCGGCGGCCGGCGACCTCGGAGGTGAGCCGGTTGTAGCAGCCCGCGGCGTAGGTGCCCGGGTAGTGGACGTCGTCGGCGGCGCATTCGGGCAGCGCGCCCCGGGTGGCGAAGTAGCCGTTGCCGAGGGTGCACAGGGACTCCCGCAGGCGCTCCTCGGCGGGTCGGTAGCCGTCGTACTCCCAGGTGGGCCCGGTCACCGTCACCCCTTCGGCAGCGGGCGCGCGGACCGCACGGCCGCACCGCCCTGGCTCGGGGTGTCCACGATGGGTCGCCGGCCGTCCCGGCGGGCCGCGCTGGTGTGCCGCTGCGTCATGAGGTGATGATGCGTCGGCGGCACCCGCCGGAGTGCCGCCGACACGGCCGGGGACCGGGACGGTCTGGTCAGGGCGGGGACGGCCGTCCCTCCGAACGGCCGTCCCGCCGGATCACGGGTAGCTGGTCAGGTTGGCCACGTTGCTGCCGGAGTTGGACGGTCCTCCGGTGTTGTTGATGACGTGGGAGATGGTGCCCGTGCCGCCGAGGGAGACGGTCACCATGCTGGTGAAGCGGACACCGGCCTTGTTCGGCGCCTCGATGGCGTGCGCGGCGACGACACCGGGGTTGACGTTGAAGTAGCAGTAGCTGCCGAGGCCGTACGCCTGGTGGCTGGTGACGGAGTCGGCGACCTTGTAGGCGGCGTAGCCCTGGGTGGAGCCGTTCATCCAGGCCGCCTGGTTCGGCGGGTCGTACGGCATCTCGTTCTGGTAGAAGTACGTGCGCCCGCCGTTGCCGTTCCAGACGGTCTGGTACTTCTGGAAGTGCTCCACGAACAGGCCGTACATGGTGACGTCGTCGCCGTTGACGATCAGGCCCGTGTCCGCGGTGTTGCTGTTCCAGCCGACGCCGCTGCCGTGGTCGGCACGCCAGATCCACATGTGGTCGCCGATGACGTTGTCGCTGTTGACGACGAGGCTGGTGGCCGCCTTGCCGACACCGGCGCCGCCGACGCGGAAGTACACGTCGTGCAGGGAGGTCGGGTCGGCGGCGTGGGAGGCGGCGGAGCCGGCCGGTCCGACCTCGACCAGGGTCTTCGAGCTGGTGGTGCCGGCGTCGAAGAGCAGGCCCGCGATCTTGACGCCGTCGACGTCGGCGACGGACATCGCGGTGACGCCGTTGTCCGGGACGAAGGAGGCGAGCCCGAGGCCGAGGACGACCGTGTCCGGGCGGGTCACCTTCAGGGTCTGGTCGAGGTGGTAGACACCCGGGGTGACCAGCAGGTTCTTGCCCGCGGCCAGGGCGGCGTTGAGCTGCGAGGCGGTGGCGCCCGGCTTCACGATGTAGAAGGCGTCCAGCGGGAGCGAGCTGCCGGAGGGGCTGTTCGCCCAGCTGGTGCCCGTGGAGTTGGTGCGCACGGACGGCACGAACACCTGGTAGGCGCCGGCCCCGTCGACGTACAGGAACGGCTTCTCCCGGCTGACCGGGCTCTGGGCGACCGTGGTGTACGGGGGGCTGGGGAAGCTGGTGGCCGGAACGCCCTGGCTGCCGGCGAAGACCATGTTCCAGTTGGCGCCGGTCCAGCTGCCGACCTGCGAGTTACGGGTGAGCCACTGCTGCTGGCTGCCGGAGTTGACCTGCCCGTCGATCTTGCTGTCGGCGAGGAGGCCGCCGCTGGACCAGCCGCCGTCGTCCAGGGCGAGGTTGCCGCGCAGATGCATCCGGCGGTACGCCGCCGCCTGCGAGACCGCCCAGCGGTCGCCGCCACCGGTGGGGTTGACCGACAGGTTCTCGGCGCCGCGCCAGAAGTTCTGGGTGGCGTTGCCCTGGAACCAGTCGGCCTCGGCGTGCACCGCCCCGTTGATCGTCACCGCGTCGGGCGTGAGGCCGAGGCCCAGCACCTGGGTGTAGAAGCCGACGTTGACGTCGGCGCTGTAGGCGCCCGGCTTGAACAGCACGGCGTAGCGCTGGGAGCCGAACTGGTTGGTCTCCTGCTGCTGGAAGACGGTGTTCAGCCTGCTCTGGATCGTCGAGGCCGGCATGGAGGGGTCGAAGACGAGGACGTTCGGACCGAGATCGGGGTTGCTCGCGGACTGGTTCACCGGAACCACCTGGAACCGCTGGGCCGCGCTGCCGTTGCAGGTGTACTGCACGAACTGCACGCTGTCGGCGATCGAGGCGCCGGGGTCGTCCAGGCACTTGCCGCTGTTGCGGTTGACGAAGTGGTAGGCGCCGCCGCCCTCGTCGACCGGCAGCCACTGCTGGTTGGCGCCGCCGCCGTAGGTCCACAGGTGGACCTGCGCGCCGTCGGCGGTGGAGACGTCGGCGACGTCCGCGACCTGGTTGGTGTCGTTCCCGTTGTTGATCCGGACGTATCCGTCGCTGGTGGCGGTGAAGCTCCACCGCTGCGCCGTGGAGCCGTTGCACGCGTACTGCTGCACGACGGTGCCGTTGGCGGTGGCGGCGGCCTTGGCGTCCAGACAGCGGCCGCTCGCGGCGTTCATGACGGTGGCGAAGCCGCTGGGCAGGGCGACCGCTGCGGTGCCGGCCGCCGGCGCGGGGGCCGCCGTGAGCAGAGCGGCGGCTAGGGACAGGGCGGCGAGCGAGCCCGCCGCCGGGAGGGGTCTGGCCATGTACGCGGGTGGCCTTTCGAGTGGGGGGTGGGTGTGGGTCCCAACGGCCGGGGGACCAGCGGCCGTTGGGACCCGTGCGGCTTTGTTTAAGGCGTGAAACTAGAGGTCCGGACCACTGGCGTCAAGAGGCGGCACAGGAAACCACCCCAGGCCGGGACGCAACGACACGGGCGCCGGGGGGATCCACCCGGCCCCGCCGACCACCCCGGCACCCGGGCACCCGCCACCGGCGGGCCCGCGGCCCGGGACGAGGCCGTCCACACACCCACCGGGAGGCCCCCTCACCGCCCACGGCCCGCCGGCCCGCCCCGCCCCCGCCAGTCGCGCCCCGCCGGGCCGGAACCGGCACGGGCCAGGATCCGACAGCACCACGGCAGAGGTATCCGACCCGGACCGATCACACCGACGCGGACCCACGTGCGCGGCACCCGGCACCCGGCACCCGACGGGACCGCGATCGGAGCCGGGCCGCCCCGGCCGAACACGCCGACGCGGTCCGGCGCAGCGCCGCCCCGCACCTCGCGGGGCCACGCCCGGGACAAGGCCGCCTTACGCCCCCCCGCCCCTCACCGCCCACGGCCCGCCGGCCCGCCCAGCCCCCGCCAGTCGCGCCCCGCCGGGCCGGAACCGGCACGGGCCAGGATCCGACAGCACCACGGCAGAGGTATCCGACCCGGACCGATCACACCGACGCGGACCCACGTGCGCGGCACCCGGCACCCGGCACCCGGCACCCGACGGGACCACGACCGGAGCCGGGCCGCCCCGGCCGAACACGCCGACGCGGTCCGGCGCAGCGCCGCCCCGCACCTCGCGGGGCCACGCCCGGGACAAGGCCGCCTTACGCCCCCCCGCCCCTCACCGCCCACGGCCCGCCGGCCCGCCCAGCCCCCCGCAGCCCCCGCCCCGCCGCTCTGCCCGCCCCCCACCACCCACCCCGCGCCGGGCCGCCCCGTCCCGGGCGGAGCGTGCCCCTGTGGGTGTCGGCGTCCGTACTCGCGTGGGGCGCCGGAGTCGGCGCCCCGGGTGGCTCCGGGCCGTCACCCCGCCGTGGGCAGGGCCGGTTCCGCCGTGTCGTCCCGTTCGGTGAACTGGGTCCGGTACAGCTCGGCGTACCGGCCGGCCGCCGCGAGGAGTTCCTCGTGCGTGCCGCGCTCCACGATCCGCCCCGACTCGACCACCAGGATCTGGTCGGCGGCCCGGACCGTGGACAGGCGGTGGGCGATGACCACGGCCGTACGGCCCTCCAGGGCCTCGGCGAGCGCCTCCTGGACGGCCGCCTCGGAGGTGTTGTCCAGATGGGCCGTGGCCTCGTCGAGGATGACCACCCGCTGGCGGGCCAGCAGCAGCCGGGCGATGGTCATGCGCTGGCGCTCGCCGCCGGAGAGCCGGTACCCGCGCTCGCCGACGACCGTGTCCAGGCCGTCCGGCAGGGACCGTACGACCTCGGCGAGGCGGGCCCGGCCGAGGGCGTCCCACAGTTCGGCCTCGGCGGCCCCGGGGCGGGCCAGCAACAGGTTGGCGCGGACGGTGTCGTGGAACAGATGGCCGTCCTGGGTCACCATGCCGGCGGTGGCCCGCAGGGACGCGGCGGTCAGGTCCCGTACGTCGACCCCGCCGATACGGACCGCGCCCGCGTCGACGTCGTACAGACGCGGCAGCAGCTGGGCGATGGTCGACTTGCCGGCGCCCGAGGAGCCGACCAGGGCGACGGTCCGGCCGGGTTCGGCGCGGAAGGAGATGCCGTGCAGCACCTCGGCGCCGCCGCGGGTGTCCAGGGCGGCGACCTCCTCCAGGGAGGCGAGGGAGACCTGGTCGGCGGAGGGGTAGGCGAAGCGGACGTCCTCGAACTCGACCGCGACCGGTCCCTCGGGCACCTCGACGGCATCCGGCTTCTCCTCGATGAGCGGCTTCAGGTCGAGTACCTCGAAGACCCGCTCGAAGCTGACCAGCGCGCTCATCACCTCCACACGGGCGCCGGCGAGCGCGGTGAGCGGGGCGTACAGCCGGGTCAGCAGCAGGGCGAGGGAGACGATCGCGCCGGCCTCCAGCGTGCCGCGCAGCGCGAACCAGCCGCCCAGGCCGTAGACGAGGGCCAGGGCCAGGGCGGAGACCAGGGTGAGCGCGGTGATGAACACGGACTGGGCCGTCGCGGTGCGCACCCCGATGTCCCGCACCTGGCGGGCCCGGGCCGCGAACTCCGCCGACTCCTCCTCCGGCCGCCCGAACAGCTTGACCAGGGTGGCGCCGGGTGCCGAGAACCGCTCGGTCATCCGGGTGCCCATGGCCGCGTTCAGCGCCGCCGCCTCCCGCTGCATCCGGGCCATCCGGCTGCCCATGCGGCGGGCGGGCAGCACGAACACCGGCAGCAGCGCCAGCGCGAGCAGGGTGATCTGCCAGGACAGGGTCAGCATCACCGCGAGCGTGAGCAGCAGGGTGACCAGGTTGCTGACGACTCCGGAGAGGGTGTTGGCGAAGGCCCGCTGGGCACCGATCACGTCATTGTTGAGACGGCTGACCAGGGCGCCCGTACGCGTACGTGTGAAGAACGCGACAGGCATGTGCTGCACATGATCGAACACAGCCGTTCTGAGGTCGAGGATGAGTCCCTCCCCGAGCGTCGCCGACAGCCGCCGGCCGAGGATGCCGAGCCCGGCCTCCGCGACCGCGACGAGCGCGATGAGCAGCGAGAGCCGGACCACCGTGCCGGCGTCGTGCCCCGCCACGATCGCGTCGACGACGCGGCCGGCGAGCACGGGGGTCGCGACCGCGAGCAGCGCGGTCACCACCCCGAGCAGCACGAACCGCACGATGCCGGCGCGGTGCGGACGGGCGAAGGCGGCGATTCGGCGGAGGGTGGCGCGGGCGAAGGGGCGACGTTCGGACTGCGCGTTCATCACGCTGTGCAGCTGCGTCCAGGCGGTGGTCTCCATGCTCATGAGGGAGAACGTAGAACCTCAAGCTTCGTTGAGGTCAATGTCCGCGCTTTTTCACCCGCACCGGCGTCCCGCCACCCGAAGGCTCTGATGACCCTCCCCTGTAAGCCGCCGTCCCCGATTCCGCCACCCGCCGTTAGGGCGGCACGGAAAGCCTGTGCCGATGTGACCTCCGTCCCTGTCCCCCCGCTCCCCCGCGGACGCCTCCCCCGGCGGTTCCCCCGCCGCGTCCCCGGCCGCGTCCCGGTCCGCCAGGTGCTGTGCCTGGTCCCGCTCGCGCTCGTCGCCGTCATCGCCGTCCGGCACCGCGCGGTGCTGGCCGAGGGCTTCGGCCAGCTGCGTACCGCCTCCTGGCCCTGGCTGCTCGCCGCGGCCGGGGCCACCTGCCTGACCTGGGTGGCCGCCGCGTGCACCCGGCAGGGCGCGGTGCTGCAGCCGCTGCCCAAGGGGCGGCTGCTCGCCACCCAGTTCGCGGCGGGCGCCGCCAATCATCTGCTGCCCACCGGGCTCGGCGCGGGCGCCGTGAACCTGCGCTTCATGTCCGTGTGCGGGGTGCCGCTCGCCCGTTCCTCGGCCGCGCTCGCCCTGTACCTGCTCGCCGAGTGCGTGGGCCGGCTCGGTCTGCTGGCCGTGCTGCTGATCGCCTTCCCCGACGCGCTGCGGCTCGGCCCGCTGCTGCCGGACGGCTCGGTGCTCCCGCTGCTGCTGGGCGCCGCCGGGCTGCCTGCCGTCGCCGCTGCCGTGCTCGCGCTCGTGCGACCGGTACGCAGGCGCGTGTCCGCGTTCGTGCGCGACGCCCTGGGCGAGGCGCGGTCGGTGCACGCCCGGCCCGCCCGCGCCCTGGCGTTGTGGGGCGGCTCGCTGGCCTTCCCCGCGCTCCAGGCGGGCGGTCTCGCGGCGGTCGGCCTCGCGCTGCGGCTGCCGGTGCCGGTCGCGCACATGGCGCTGGCCTACCTCGCCGCGACGGTCGCGGTGGCCGTGGTCCCCACGCCCGGCGGTCTCGGTTCCGTGGACGCGGCGCTGATCGTGGCGCTGATCGCGGTGGGCGGCCCGGCGGCGGTGGCCACCGCGGTGGTGCTGGCCTACCGGATCATCACCATGTGGGTGCCCCTGCTGCCGGGGGCGCTGACGCTGGGGGCACTGGTGCGGCTGAAGGTCATCTGAGGCACAGTGAGGCCTTCGAACCGCCCCCTCCCTCTGCGAAGGAGCACCCCCGTGCCGGTCCGCGTGGAACGCAAGGAGTACGTGACCACGGTCGTCCTGTCCCGGCCCGATGCCCGCAACGCCGTGGACGGTCCGACGGCCGCCGCGCTCGCCGCCGCCTTCCGGGCGTTCGAGGCGGACGACGAGGCGCGGGTGGCGGTGCTGTGGGGCGAGGGCGGCACGTTCTGCGCGGGCGCGGATCTCAAGGCGATCGGCACGGAACGCGGCAACCGGGTGGCCGAGGACGGCGACGGGCCGATGGGGCCGACCCGGATGCGGCTGTCCAAGCCGGTGATCGCGGCGGTGGCCGGACACGCGGTCGCGGGCGGCCTCGAACTCGCCCTGTGGTGCGATCTGCGGGTCGCGGAGGAGGACGCGGTGTTCGGGGTGTTCTGCCGCCGCTGGGGCGTGCCGCTGATCGACGGCGGCACGGTCCGGCTGCCCCGGCTGATCGGCACCGGCCGGGCCCTGGACATGATCCTCACCGGCCGCCCGGTGCCGGCCCGTGAGGCGCACGCGATGGGGCTCGCCGACCGGGTGGTGCCGACCGGGACCGCCCGCGCCGAAGCGGAGGCGCTCGCCGCGGCCGTCGCAGGCTTCCCGCAGGACTGTCTGCGCGGCGACCGGGCGTCGGTGCTGGACCAGGAGGGGCTCGACGAGGAGTCGGCCCTGCGCGGCGAACTCCGGTACGGCATGGCGGTGCTGGCGCAGAGCGCGCAGGGCGTCGCCCGCTTCACCGCCGGGTCCGGGCGGCACGGCTCCTTCACCGACCACTGATCCCCGGGCACGCCCCGTCAGCCGGTGCTCACCCGTACCTCCCCGCCCGCGGGGTCGACACGGTCGTGCCAGCGGGCGGTGAGGGCCAGGGTGCGGTGGGGCAGCGCGGTGCCGGGGCCGAGCCGCTCGCGGTGCAGCAGCCGGCCGTCCTGGCGGACGTACAGGACGGGGCGGCGCAGCGGGACGCCGGTGCGCAGGACATGGCCTTCGGGCGCGGCGCCCGGTGTGACGCGGTTCGGCGCGATCCAGCGCAGCGGCGCCGCCACGACGAGGGGTACCCCCGGCTCCGGCCAGGGTGCGCCCGCCAGGAAGTCCAGGACCGCGCCGGCCGCCCGGACGCCCTCGCGGGCCGCGGTGCCGGCCGGCTCCACGGCGTGCAGCAGGTTGCCGGCGGCGAAGACACCGGGGCGCGAGGTGTGCGCCGAGCCGCCGACGGCGGGGCCCCGGGTGCCGGGGTCGAGGGCGAGGCCGCCGCGCCGGGCCAGCTCGTGCTCGGGGACGAAGTCTCCGGTGAACACCACGGTGTCACAGGGCAGGACGGTCGTACGGCCGTCCCGGTGGCGGACGCGCACACCGGACAGCCGGCCGTGCCCGAGGAGTTCGGTGACGGCGGTGCCGGTGAGCAGCGGGACGCGGTCGCGCAGCCGGGCCGCCTGGGCGCGGGCGCGGCCGGTCTGGGCGCGCGGGTGTTCCGTGACCAGGGCGACGACCTCGGCGCCTGCCGCGCGCAAGGTGCCGGCCGCCGCGTAGGAGATGTCCGCCGCGCCGGCCACGACCGCGCGGGTGCCGATGTGCTGCCCGAACAGGTGGACCGCCTGCTGGAGTTCACCGGTGGTGTAGACGCCGGCGGGGCGGGTGCCGGGCACCAGCCGTGCGGTGCGCGGGCGTTCACGGGCGCCGGTGGCGAGGAGGACCGCCCGTGCCTCGATCGTCTCGGGGCCGCCGGGGCCGACGGTGCTGAGCACGGGTCCCGCCGTCGCCCAGTCCAGTGCGGTCACCCCGGTCCTGAGCGTGGCTCCGGACCGCTCGGCGGCCTCCGTGAGCAGCCGGGCGTAGCCGGGTCCGGTGAGCGGGTGGGTCCAGGTGCCGAAGCCGCCGTGCGCGCAGTGCCGGGGCACTCCGCCGGGCCGCGCCTCCCGCTCCAGCACCTCCACGCGCCCGGCACCCGCGGCGGCGAGCCGCGCGGCGGCGGCGAGCCCCGCGGGTCCCGCGCCGACGACGAGAACGTCGACACGACGCGGAACGGAGAGGGACGAGACGGACGAGAGGGACGGGAGGGACGGGAGGGACGAGGCGTCCGGGGCGGTCCGGCCGGCCGGTTCGCCTGGCCCGCCGAGACCGTCCCCGCGTGCGTGCCGCCCGGTTCCGTCGCCGCTCACGCCCGGCCCCGCTCGAACAGCTCGCGGACGGTGGCCCCGCAGTAGAACCCCTGGCAGCGGCCCGCCCGGGCGCGGGTGCGGCGGCGCAGGCCCTCCAGGCTGCGCGCGGGGACCGTGGCGGCCAGGGCGTCGCGGATCTCGCCGCGGGAGACGCGCTCGCAGTGGCAGACGAGCGTGCCGTACTCGGGGTCGGCGGCGATGAGTTCGGGCCGCTGGTAGGGGCGCGGGCAGGCCTCGCCGAGGTTGGGCATGGTCAGTGGCTCCGGCTCGCGCACCGGGCCGAGGTCGAGCCCGCCGGCGGCCAGCAGCCCGGTGACATGGGCGGCGATGGCCAGGGACGCGGTCAGGCCGGTGGAGCGGATGCCGCCGACGGTCACGTACGCCTGCTCGGGGTGTGCGGCGATCGCGTAGTCCTCGTGCCCGGTGGCCGCGCGCAGCCCGGCGTAGACGGCGGTCACCTCCTCGTCGACGAGGGCGGGCAGGACGCGCCGGCCCTGCTCGCGCAGCGCGGCGAGGCCGTCGGCGGTGGAACCGGTGGCCCGTTTGTCGCGCAGGTCCTCGGCGGTGGGGCCGAGCAGGACATTGCCGTAGACGGTGGGGGCGACCAGGACGCCCTTGCCGAGGGCCGTCGGTACGGGCAGCAGGATGTGCCGGACGAGGGGGCGGGCGAGCTTGTCGTACACCAGGAGCTGGCCGCGGCGCGGGGTGACGGTGAAGTCCTCGTGTCCGAGCGCGCGGTCCAGGGTGTCGGCGTGCAGTCCGGCGGCGTTGACGAGGTGGCGGGCGTGCAGGGCGCCCCGGCCGGTGGTCAGCCGGTGCCCGTCCGGGGCCCGCCGCACCTCCCGTACGGCGGTGTTCAGGTGCAGGTCGGCGCCGGCCCGGACCGCTTCGGTGGCGTAGGCCAGGGTCGTCGTCCAGGGGCAGATGACGCTCTCGCCGGGGACGTGCAGGGCACCGAGCGCGCCGGGGCCGAGGTGCGGTTCGCGGGCGTACAGCGCGTCGGGGCCGAGCAGGACGGTGTCGTGGTACGCGTTGCGCCCGGCCTTCTCGGCGAGCCGGGGCAGCGCGGCCAGTTGCTCCTCGTCCCAGGCGACCAGCAGGGCGCCGACCCGTTCGACGGGGATGCCGGTCCGGGCGGCGTAGGCGCCGAGCCGCTCGTACCCCTCCCGGACCAGCCGGGCCTCCAGGGTGCCCGGCGTCGCGTCGAACCCGGTGTGCAGGATCGCGGTGTTCGCCTTGGAGGTGCCCTGGCCGACATCGTCCTGGGCCTCCACCAGGGCGATCCGCAGCCCGGGGCGGAGGGCGAGTTCGCGGGCGATGGCGCAGCCGACCACACCGGCGCCGACGATCGCCACGTCGTACGGCGTCGACGGCAGCGGACCCTCCGCGGTGACGGTCATGAGCCGAGCAGGGTCGCGACCGCCGAGCGGAAGCCGGCGCGGCGTTCGTCGGCCAGGCCGGCCGGGATGCGGGGTTCGTACACGGCGGCGGGCTTCCAGTCGGGCAGGGCGTCGTCGACGGCGAGCGCGGGGTCCGCGCCGAGGCGGGCGAGGGCGGCGGCGCCCAGCGCGGTGGCGTCCGGCAGCGCGGACACCTCGACCGGGCGTTGCAGCAGGTCGGCCTGGGTCTGCATGAGGAGCGCCGAGCGGGTGAGGCCGCCGTCGACGCGGAGCGTGTCCAGGGGTGCGCCCAGGTCGCTCGCGGCGGCCTCGGCGAGTTCGGCGACCTGGGCGGCGATGCCCTCGCACAGCGCGCGCACCAGGTGCCCGGGGGTGGTGTCGAGGCCAAGCCCGGTCAGCGAGCCGCGCAGATCGCCGCGCCACCAGGGGGCGGCGAGCCCGGCGAGGGCCGGGACGAAGGTGACCCCGCCGCTGTCGGGGACGGCGCCGCCGACCGGATCGAGGTCGGCGGCGGAGGCGATGACACCGAGGTCGGTGAGCCAGCGGACGGCGGAGGCGGCCGTGTAGACCTGTCCGTCCAGGCAGTAGCTGGTGTGTCCGGCGAGCCGCCAGGCCACACAGCTGACCAGGCCCGAGCCGCCGCGCCGGGGGCGGTCGCCGGTGTGCGCGAGCAGGAACGCGCCGGTGCCGTAGGTGCACTTGGCGGCGCCGGGGCCGGTGACCCGCTGGGCGAGCAGGGCGGCCTGCTGGTCGACGCAGAGTCCGGTGAGCGGGATCTCCCGGCCGAACGCCGTGGTCGTGCCCACCGGTCCGGCCGCGTCGGTGACCTCGGGCAGGCGCTCGTCCGCCAGGCCGTAGAGGTCGAGGGCGCGCGGGGACCAGGCGGCGCGGTCCAGGTCCAGGAGCTGGGTGCGGCCCGCGGTGGCGGCGTCGGTGGCGAAGGCGCCGGTGAGGCGGTGGACCAGCCAGACGTCGGAGGTGGTGACGACGCCCTCGCGGGTGAGCCGGCGGCGGATCCAGGCCATCTTGGGCGCGGCGAAGTACGGGTCGAGGGGCAGGCCGGTCAGCTGCCGCAGTTCCCCGGCGTGCTCGGCGAGTTCGGCGCAGACGGTCTCGGCACGCCGGTCCTGCCAGACCAGGGCGTCGGTGAGGGGGCGTCCGGTGGCCGGGTCCCAGGCGAGGACGGTCTCGCCCTGATTGGCGAGGCCGAGCGCGACGACGTCCTCGCCGGCCTCGGCGAGCGCGCGCCGGCCGGCCTCGACCACGGAGTCGTACAGCTGAGCCGGGTCCACCTCGACCAGGCCGCCGGGCAGGTACCGGGGGCGCACCTCGGCGAAACCGGCGCCGAGAACGCCGCGTTCGGGACAGACCACGAGCGCCTTGGTGCCGGACGTGCCCTGGTCGACGGCGAGCACCGGCCCCGTCATCGCGTATCCTCCGCTCCGGCCCTGAAGATCACCGCGCCAGCCTGCCGCCGCGGCGGGTCCGGCGTCAAGGTCTTGCGGTGTCCGCCGCCCGAACCGGCCCCCGCGGCCAACTTGGCTTGCGGGATGGTTGACTTGGCAACAATGGTACGGCGGAACCTCCACCTCTATAGTGACCGCCGACCGCAGGAGAACATCTTCATCACCGCCCAGGGGAGGGCTGTTGCATCGTCACCCCGCCACCTCGCCCGTGCCCCCGTGGCAGAGGGACGGCGGCTGATGGCCAGAGAAGGAGCCCGCCCCTCCTACGACCCCGCCGGCCCCGACCACGCGCTGCGCGCCGCCCTCCAGGACCTGCGTACGGGCCGCTGGATGGCCATGCGCACACTGCTCGCCGAGACCGTCGAGTGGTGGCAGTGGACCCAGCGCACCCAGGTCCTGGCCACCGCCGCGGCCGGCACCGACGTGGTGCGCGCCTGGCTCGCCGAGGAGCCGGGCAGCGTCCACGCGACGGTGATGCACGCCCGGGTCGCCGTGGAACGGGCGCTGCGGGCCCGGCGGGAGCAGCACCGCCGCACCCATGAGCTGTGGATCGAGGCGTGGGACGCCGCCCAGTCGGCCACCGTCACCGCCCCGCGGGACCCGGTGCCCTGGGTGTGTCTGCTGGCGCTGGCCCAGCTGGATCCGGAGCAGCGCTGGGACGAGCACCGGACCGCGGCGCCGGAGCCGATGCTTCCGCCGGGCCCCTGGGGGCTGCTGGCCGAGGCCGGAAGGCGCGACCCGTTCAACCGCGAGGCCCATCACCGGATGCTGCAGTTCCTCTACGCGCGTGGCGGTTCCGGCCGGCTCGCGGAGGCGTCCGGGTACGCCCAGTGGGCGGCGGGGCAGGCCCCGCCCGGCTCGGCGCTGCATCTGCTGCCGCTGTACGTCCGGGTCGAGCGCTACCGCCGGGACAGCGGGCACGACGCGGCGCTGGACCTGCACTGGGTGGCGGAGGAGGCGGCCCGCGAGGCGCGGCGCGCGCTGGACTCCTGGTTCGAGCGGACGCGGCCCGTCGAGCGCGCGCTGCCGGACCTGAACCATCTGGCGCACGCCCTGTGGGGCTGCCTCCAGTTCCCGGACGCGGCCCGGGTGTTCGAGGCGATCGGGCCGTACTTCACGCCGCCGCCCTGGATGTACCGCACCCCGGACCGGGACCGTGCCGTGGAGGTCTTCGTCCAGGCCCGGGACCGCTGCCGGGGCACGGCGGACGGTTCCCGCCCCTGACGTACCGGACACCGCGCGCGCGAAGTCCCGGACGCCGGCCCGGGACCGCCACGCCCGCCCCTCGTACACTCCGCCGCACCACACCCGCTCGACCGCACCCCCGCACCACACCCGCTCGACCGCTCCCCCGCACCACCCTGTGAACGCTCCTCCGCACCACCCCTTTGAACGCTCCTCAGCACCGCCCTGAACGTGCCCGTTCGAAACTGTTGATCTCCGGAGGTCTCCGCGTGTCCCCCACCCCCGATCCCTCGTCCGCCCCCTCCCCCGGGCTGCCGCAGCAGGACGAGGAGCAGCGCCTGCGCGAACTCGGCTACCGGCCGGTGCTGGCCCGCCGCATGGGCGGCTTCGGCAACTTCGCGATCAGCTTCTCGGTGATCTCGATCCTGTCCGGCTGCATGACCCTGTACGGCTTCGGCCTGAACACCGGCGGTCCCGCCGTGATGCTGTGGGGCTGGGCCGGCGTCGGCCTGTTCGTGCTGTGCGTCGGCCTGGCGCTCGCCGAGGTCACCAGCGCCTATCCGACCTCGGGCGCCCTGTACTACATGGCCGACCGGCTGGGCGGCCGGCGCTGGGGCTGGTACACCGGCTGGCTGAACCTGCTCGGCCTGCTCGGCGCGATCGCCGGCATCGACTACGGCGCCGCCCTGTTCACCGGCGCGTTCGCCAACCTCCAGTGGGGCTTCGAGCCGACGCCCGGCAAGACCATGCTGATCTTCTGCGTCATCCTGCTGCTGCACGCGACGCTGAACCTGTTCGGTGTGCGCCTGGTCAGCGTGCTCAACTCGATCAGCGTGTGGTGGCACCTGGCGGGCGTCGCGCTGATCGTGGGCGCGCTGGCGATCTTCCCGGACCACCACCAGTCGCCGTCCTTCGTGTTCACCAAGTTCGTCAACGAGACCGGCTGGGACAACCCGCTCTACGTCGCCGCGATCGGCCTGCTCCTCGCCCAGTACACCTTCTCCGGCTACGACGCCTCCGCCCACCTGTCGGAGGAGACCTCGCACGCCTCCGTGGCCGCGTCGCGCGGCATCGTCCGCGCCATCTGGGTGTCCTGGCTCGCCGGCTTCGCGCTGCTGGCCGGTCTGACCTTCGCCATCCAGGACTACGACGCCACCCGCGCCACCGACACCGGGGTGCCGCCCGCCCAGATCCTGCTCGACGGCCTCGGCACCGACGGCGCGAGCGCGCTGCTCCTCGTCGTCATCGTCGCCCAGCTGTTCTGCGGGAACGCCGAAGTCGCCGCCGCCAGCCGGATGGTGTTCGCGTTCAGCCGGGACGGCGCGCTGCCCGGCTCGCACCTGTGGCGCAAGGTCAGCGAGCGCACCCAGACCCCGGTCGCCGCCGTCTGGCTGTCCGTGGTCGTCGCCGGGGTCCTCGCCCTGCCGTCGCTCTACTCGGCGACGGCGTACAACGCGGTGACCGCCATCAACGTCATCGGCATCACCCCGGCCTACGCGATCCCGGTGTTCCTGCGGCTGCGCGCGGGCGACCGCTTCCAGCGCGGGCCCTGGCACCTGGGCCGCTGGAGCAAGCCGATCGGCTGGATCGCGGTCGTCTGGGTGGCGTGCGTGACGATCCTGTTCTGCCTGCCGCAGGCGTCGCCGGTCACGGTCGACACGATGAACTACGCCTCCGTCGCCCTCGCCGTGGTCCTGATCCTCGCCAGCGTCTGGTGGTACGTCGCCCGCAGGTCGTACGGCACGCCCACCACCGCCGCCTACGGCAGCGACCGCGACCAGGCGGAACTCGCCGAGGGCATCGTCTGAGCCGTCCGGCCGAAGAGCGCCGGTCCTGGTACGAACTGGTGTGCCGGATACGGCAGGATGAACGAGCGCGCCGGTCACCGGAGTTCCGGGGCCGGCGCGGTCGCACTTCCCGGACTTCGAGCAGGTGAACCGTGACGAGACTGCACAACCCGTCCTCCGCAGAGGCCGTGCGCCCCGGAGGTGACCGGTGAACCGCGCGCTGACCCTGGACGACCTCGTCCTCGCCGGCATCGCCCTGGGTGCCGGCCTGGTGCTCGCCTTCATGTCGCGCACCCTGCTGCGCTGGCTGGCCAAGCACGCCAAGCGGACCCGCTGGAGCGGCGACGACGTCATCGTGGACGCGCTGCGCTCGGTCGTGCCCTGGGCGGCGATCGCGGGCGGCGCGGCGGTGGCGGCGGCCGTGCTGCCGCTCACCAGAAGCGTGCAGCACCACACCCACCAGGTGCTCCAGGTCTGGCTGATCATCGTGGTGACGTTCTCCGCCGCCCGGGTGATCGCCGGTCTGGTCCGCTCGGTCACCCAGTCCCGCTCGGGAGTGGCGGGCTCGGCGACCATCTTCGTCAACATCACCCGGGTCCTGGTCCTGGCGATCGGCTTCCTGGTGGTCCTGCAGACCCTCGGCATCTCGATAGCGCCGCTGCTCACCGCCCTGGGTGTCGGCGGCCTCGCCGTCGCCCTGGCCCTCCAGGACACGCTGGCCAATCTCTTCGCGGGCATCCACATCCTCGCCTCCAAGACCGTCCAGCCGGGCGACTACATCCGGCTCAGCAGCGGCGAGGAGGGCTATGTCGTGGACATCAACTGGCGTCAGACCACGGTCCGCCAGCTCTCCAACAACCTGGTGGTCATCCCCAACGGCCAGCTGGCCAAGGCCAACATGACCAACTACACGCGCCCCGAGCAGGAGCTGACCGTCCTGGTGCAGGTGGGGGTGAGCTACGACGCGGACCTGGAGCACGTCGAGCGGGTGACCGCCGAGGTGGTCACGCAGGTCATGACGGACGTCACGGGCGCCATGCCCGACCACGAGCCCGCCATCCGCTTCCACACCTTCGGCGACTCCCGGATCGGTTTCACGGTGATCCTCGGCGTGGGCGAGTTCAGCGACCAGTACCGGATCAAGCACGAGTTCATCAAGCGCCTGCACCGCCGCTACCGCGAGGAGGGCATCCGCATCCCGGCCCCCACCCGCACGGTGGCCCTACAGCAGGGCACGGTGGTGATTCCGCAGCAGCGGACCGGCCAGGACGCGCTGTCCGAACCCTCCCTGGGCGACTAGGGGCGGACGCGGGGGCGGTGTCCCGCTATCGGCGGGGAAGGAGCCCGGTCCCGCCCTAAGGTCGGCTCGGCAGAGCGTGAGGGCGGGCGCGTCGCGCAGGCGGTGGCGAGGCGCCCGCCGCGGTGTGCGAGGGGGCTGGGGCGAGCGGTGGCCGACGAGCCGTCCTGGTGGCGGCCGACCTGGCGATCGCGGTGTTCGCCGGTGTGCTGTCGTTCCTGAGCTGGGACCGGGCGGATCAGGTGGCCGGTGTGGTCTCCGCCCTGGCCGGTGTGGCCGCCCTGGGAGCCGGCGTGTACGCCGTGCTGGCCCCGGCCGCCGCCGTACGGGTGGCGCGGACGGGGAGGGCGACGTCGAAGGGGCGCGGGGACGCGAACACCGGTCTGCTCTCCTCCGGACCGGCCGCCGCGCTCGGCCCGGTGTCCGTAGGCGACACCGGTGACGCGCGGGCGGACGGCGGTACCGCGAACACCTGCGTCCGGCAGCGGTAGCGGCGGGCCCTGGGCGAGGCGGGGCGTACGGCCGAGGGATCCCGTGTCGCCCGCCGTGCGCGGGAGGTCGCCGAGGCGGCACCCGGCGGCTACGGGCGCCTGCTGGACCTCACCCGCGTGGCCGAGGGCGCACCGCACGGGGTGTGCGGACGAGGGGGACGCGCTCCTCTGCCGCCAGCTGGACGAGGCCGGGCGGCGGAACTGGCGGCGGAGATCCTCGGCCTCGCGCTCGCCTCGGACAGTCCGTCCCGCCCGAGCTGGCGGCGGTACAGCGCGGCCGGCGCCTTCCTCGCCGCGGGAGAGCCCGACGCGGCCCTGGGGCTGCTCGGGAGCCTGCCGGCGGACATGGTCCCCGAGTTCCTCGCGGACATGGTCCCCGAGTTCCTGAGCTCGGTCGTGGAGGGACTGGCGACACAGGGGGACCTGGAGCGCGCCACACGGATCGCCGCGGAGACCGACGACCCGGCCATGGCCGGGCGCGGCCTCGGGTTCATCGCCGCGGGTACGGCGGCGGCCGGCGACGACGCCCGTGCCGTGGAGCTGCTCGACGCGATCATCCGCCCCGCCGTCCGGGATCGGGCGGTACCGGAGCTCGTCGCGGAGCTGTGCCGGGCGGGTGCGCGGGCACCGGCGGGTGCCCTGGCCTGCACCGTCACCGATCCCCTGAACCGGAGCAGGGCCCTCGCGGCGGCCGTCCGGTCGCTCGGCGCCGTACCCGAGGGGCGCGGGCTGCTGGCCCAGGCGCTGTCCCTGGGCCCCTGGGCCCCTGGGACCAGCTGATCCAGGAGATCGCCGAGGTCGCCCCGGAACACCTGGGGCCGCTGGCGGACCTCGCCCCGCGGAAGCCCGTATCGAACATGCGTGCATAGCGGACACGGCACGCCCCCTGATCGCACGGGTGCGGGCGGACGGCATCTTTTCCGGCCAGGACCCCTGTCGAGCCCACCCCGATCACGAGATATCTTGATGTCGAGCAATGTTGCAGACGTGGAGCGGAGCACCCGGTGACTGACTCGACCATCATCTACACCTACACAGACGAGGCCCCGGCCCTGGCGACGCACTCGTTCCTGCCGGTGATCAAGGCGTATGCCTCGCAGGCCGGTGTGCCCGTGGAGACCCGCGACATCTCGCTGGCCGGGCGCATCATCGCCGTCTTCCCGGAGTACCTGAACGAGGACCAGCGCATCCCCGACGCGCTGACCGAGCTGGGCGAGCTGGCCAAGACCCCCGCGGCCAACATCATCAAGCTGCCGAACATCTCGGCGTCCATCCCGCAGCTGAAGGCCGCCATCGCCGAGCTGCAGGACAAGGGCTACGCGCTGCCGGCCTACCCGGACGACCCGAAGACCGACGAGGAGCGCGAGATCCGCGCCCGCTACGACAAGATCAAGGGCTCGGCCGTCAACCCGGTCCTGCGCGAGGGCAACTCCGACCGCCGCGCCCCGGCCTCGGTGAAGAACTACGCCAAGACCCACCCGCACCGCATGGGCGCCTGGACCACCGAGTCCAAGACCGACGTGGCCACCATGGGTGAGAACGACTTCCGCTCCACCGAGAAGTCCGTGACCATCGCCGAGGACGGCGCGCTGCGCATCGAGCTGGTCGGTGACGACGGCTCCACCACCGTGCTGCGCGAGTCCGTACCGGTCCTGGCCGGCGAGGTCGTCGACGCCTCCGTGCTGCGCACGGCCGCCCTGCGCGAGTTCCTGACCGCGCAGATCGCCCGGGCCAAGGAGGAGGGCGTCCTGTTCTCCGTGCACCTGAAGGCCACGATGATGAAGGTCTCCGACCCGATCATCTTCGGTCACGTGGTGCGCGCGTTCTTCCCGAAGACGTTCGCGAAGTACGCCGAGACCTTCGCCGCGGCCGGCCTCACCCCGAACGACGGCCTCGGCGGCATCCTCAAGGGCCTGGAGAACCTGCCCGAGGGCGCCGAGATCAAGGCGTCCTTCGACGCGGAGATCGCCGAGGGCCCGACCCTCGCCATGGTCGACTCCGACAAGGGCATCACCAACCTGCACGTGCCGTCGGACGTCATCATCGACGCCTCCATGCCGGCGATGATCCGCACCTCCGGCCACATGTGGGGCCCGGACGGCCAGGAGCACGACACCCTCGCCGTGATCCCGGACTCCTCCTACGCGGGTGTCTACCAGGCGGTCATCGAGGACTGCCGGGCCAACGGCGCCTACGACCCGTCCACCATGGGCTCGGTCCCGAACGTCGGTCTGATGGCGCAGAAGGCCGAGGAGTACGGCTCCCACGACAAGACCTTCGAGATCGCGGTCACCGGCACGGTCCGGCTGGTCGACGCGGCCGGCAACGCCGTGATCGAGCAGGCCGTCTCCGCGGGCGACATCTTCCGCGCCTGCCAGACCAAGGACGCGCCGATCCGCGACTGGGTCAAGCTGGCCGTCACCCGCGCCCGCGCCACCGGCGACCCGGCCGTGTTCTGGCTGGACGAGGGCCGTGCCCACGACGCGCAGCTGATCGCCAAGGTCGAGCAGTACCTGGCGGAGCACGACACCGAGGGCCTGGACATCAAGGTCCTCTCGCCGGTCGAGGCCACCAAGCTGTCGGTGGAGCGCATCCGCCGCGGCGAGAACACCATCTCGGTCACCGGCAACGTCCTGCGCGACTACCTGACCGACCTCTTCCCGATCCTGGAGCTGGGCACCAGCGCCAAGATGCTGTCGGTCGTCCCGCTGATGGCGGGCGGCGGCCTGTTCGAGACGGGCGCCGGCGGCTCCGCGCCGAAGCACGTCCAGCAGCTGGTCAAGGAGGACTACCTGCGCTGGGACTCCCTCGGTGAGTTCTTCGCGCTCGTCCCGTCCCTGGAGCAGTACGCGACGGTCACCGGCAACACCCGCGCCAAGGTCCTCGCCGACACCCTGGACCGCGCCACGGCGACCTTCCTCAACGAGGACAAGTCCCCGACCCGGCGCGTCGGCGGCATCGACAACCGCGGCAGCCACTTCTACCTCTCCCTGTACTGGGCGCAGGAGCTGGCCAAGCAGACCGACGACGCCGACCTCGCCAAGGCGTTCGCGCCGTTCGCCGAGGCCCTCGCCGCCAACGAGACGGCGATCGTGGACGAGCTGATCGCCGTCCAGGGCAAGCCGGCCGACATCGGCGGCTACTACCAGGTCGACGCGGCCAAGGCGGACGCGGTCATGCGCCCGTCGGCCACCTGGAACGAGGCCCTGGCGTCCCTGAACTGACGCCCGCCGTCTGACGGTTCGCGAAGCCTCCGCCCCGGCCGGCACCACCCGGCCGGGGCGGAGCCGTGTCCCGGCACCGTTACGGCGGCATGTCGTGTGTGACGTCCTCATGTCACCTTCCGCGCAAGCCTGTCCGGCCGTGTGCCCGCGTGCTTACCTCGTCGCACATCAGCGCCCTCCCCGCACGAGGAGCACCATGAGCACGCAGCCCGACACCCCCGACAGCGCAGGCTGGTCCTTCGAGACGCGGCAGATCCACGCCGGGGCCGCCCCCGACCCGGCGACCGGTGCCCGGGCCACGCCGGTCTACCAGACGACGTCCTTCGTCTTCCGGGACACCCGGCACGCGGCCGACCTGTTCTCGCTCGCCGAGCCCGGCAACATCTACACCCGCATCCACAACCCCACGACGGACGTGTTCGAGCAGCGGATCGCCGCCCTCGAGGGCGGTGTCGCGGCGGTGGCCGTCGCCTCCGGGCAGGCGGCGGAGACACTGGCGATCCTGACCCTGGCCGGGGCCGGGGACCACATCGTCTCCAGCACCTCCCTGTACGGCGGCACGTACAACCTGTTCCGGCACACGCTGCCCAGGCTGGGCATCGAGGTGTCCTTCGTGGACGACCCCGACGACCCGGCGGCCTGGCGGGCGGCGGTCCGGCCGAACACCAAGGCCCTGTTCGCCGAGTCGCTCGGCAACCCGCGCGGCGACGTCCTCGACGTGCGGAGGGTCGCCGACGTGGCGCACGCGGCCGGAGTGCCGCTGATCGTGGACAACACCGTGCCGACGCCGTATCTGCTGCGGCCCCTTGAGCACGGCGCCGACATCGTCGTGCACTCGGCGACCAAGTTCCTCGGCGGGCACGGCACCGCGATCGCCGGCGTGGTGGTGGACGGCGGCACCTTCGACTTCGGCGCGCACCCCGAGCGCTTCGCCGACTTCAGCGAGCCCGACCCCAGCTACCACGGCCTGCGGTACTGGCCGGCGCTCGGCCCCGGCGCGTTCGCGGTGAAACTGCGGGTGCAGCTGCTGCGCGACCTCGGGCCGGCGCTCGCCCCGCACTCGGCGTTCCTGCTGCTCCAGGGCGTGGAGACGCTGAGCCTGCGGATCGAGCGGCACTCCGCGAACGCGCAGGCCCTCGCCGAGTGGCTGGAGCGGCGCGACGAGGTCGCCGCCGTCCACTACCCCGGCCTCCCCTCCAGCCGCTGGTACGAGAGGGGCCGGCGGTATCTGCCGCGCGGCGCCGGAGCGATCGTCTCCTTCGAGCTGCGCGGCGGGGTGGAGGCGGGCAAGCGGTTCGTGGACGCCGTCGAGCTGTTCAGCCATCTCGCCAACATCGGTGACGTCCGCAGCCTGATCATCCACCCGGCGTCCACCACGCACAGCCAGCTCACCGAGGAGCAGGCGGCGGCGACCGGCACCACCCCGGGCCTGGTGCGGCTGTCGGTCGGCATCGAGAGCCTCGCCGACCTCAAGGCGGACCTGGAGGCCGGCTTCCGCGCGGCCAAGGGCGCGTAGGTGGGCGCGGGCGCCACCGCCGGGGTGCCGCCTGCCACCGGGGCCTGGCGGGAGGGGGACCCGCCCGGACGGCGCCGGTGGTACGCCGCCGAGCAGCCGCTGCCCCTGGAGTCGGGGGGCGAACTTCCCGGTGTGCGCCTGGCGTTCGAGACCTGGGGGCGGCTCGCGCCGGACGCGTCGAACGCCGTGCTGGTGCTGCACGCGCTCACCGGGGACAGCCACGCGGCCGGGCCCGCCGGGCCGGGACACCCCACCCCGGGCTGGTGGGACGCGCTGATCGGCCCGGGGCGGGCGCTGGACACGGACCGCTGGTTCGTCGTCGCGCCGAACGTCCTCGGCGGCTGCCAGGGCAGTACCGGTCCGGCCGCCGCCCGCCCGGACGGCCGCCGGGCCTGGGGCGGTGCCTTCCCGTTCCTCACCCAGCGCGACCAGGTCTCGGCGGAGGCCGGGCTCGCGGACGCGCTCGGCATCGGCCGGTGGGCGCTGGTCCTCGGGGGCTCGATGGGCGGGATGCGGGCGCTGGAGTGGGCGGTGTCGCGCCCGGAGCGCACCGACGCCCTGCTGCTGCTCGCGACGACGGCGGCGGCCAGCGCGGAGCAGATCGCCTGGGCCGGCATCCAGTTGCACGCGATCCGCGGAGATCCGCACTGGCGGGGCGGCGACTACCACGACACAGGACACGGACCGCACACCGGTCTCGGCCTGGCCCGCCGGCTCGCCCATGTCACCTACCGCAGCGAGCCCGAGCTGCAGGCCCGCTTCGGCCGGCTCCCGCAGGACGCGCAGGACCCGTGGCGCGGCGGCCGGTACCGGGTGGAGTCCTATCTCGACCATCACGCCGCCAAGCTGATACGCCGCTTCGACGCGGCCAGTTACGTCGTCCTCACCGAGGCGATGAACGCCCACGACGCCGGGCGGGGCCGGGGCGGGACACGGGCCGCTCTCGCCCGGGTGACCGCGCGCACCCTGGTGGCCGGGGTCGACTCCGACCGGCTCTACCCGCCGGACCAGCAGCGGGAGCTGGCCGCCCTGATCCCGGGCGCGGACCGGCCGCGTACGGTGGAGTCGCCGTACGGACACGACGGGTTCCTGATCGAGACGGAGCAGGTCGGCGCGCTGGTGCGGGAGTTGCTGGGCTGAACACGGACCCCCCTGTTGTCAGTGCCGTGTGACACCTTGATCCTGCACCCCACCACTGACAACACCCCTGGAGCAGCCCGTGACCCGGTCAGCGCCCGCCTTCGAACTCCTGCCCGGCGCCGCCGAGTCGCCGGTGCTGCTCCATGTGCCGCACTCGGCACGGGCCGTACCGCGCGAGGTGCGCGAGGGCATCGTGCTGCCCGAAGCGGAGCTGGCGCGGGAACTCGACCACATCACGGACGCGCACACCGCCGAACTCGCCGAGCGGGCCGCCTCGCTGGCCGGGCTCAGACCGTGGCGGTTCGTGAACGGGCTGTCCCGGCTCGTCGTGGACCCCGAGCGGTTCCCCGACGAGCGGGAGGAGATGACGGCCGTCGGCATGGGCGCCGTGTACACGCGGACCACGCACCGGGAGGTGCTGCGGCCCGCCGGGACCGACCCGGAGCCGCTGCTGGCCCGTTACTTCCGGCCGTACGCGGCGGCCATGACGGAGGCGGTGGCCGGCCGGCTGGCCGCCACCGGGCGGGCCGTCGTCATCGACGTGCACTCCTATCCCACCGAGCCGCTCCCCTACGAGCTGCACGGGTCCGGGCCGCGCCCGCCGGTCTGCCTGGGCACGGACGCCTTCCACACCCCGCCGGAGCTGGCCGAGGCCGCCCGCAAGGCGTTCGCCGGGTTCGGGGAGACGGGACTGGACAGCCCGTTCGCCGGGACGTACGTGCCGCTGGAGTTCTACGGCACCGACGTGCGGGTCCACGCGCTGATGGTGGAGATCCGGCGGGACACCTATATGAGCGAGCCGGGCGGCCCCGCCGGGCCGGGGCTCGGCGGGCTGGCGAGCGCGCTGGCCGCGCTGGTCGACGCCCTGTAGCCGGCGGGCGGGTGCGCGACCCGCCCGCCGGCCCGGCGGGCGCTCTCAGGCCCGCAGCCACTCGGTGACGATCACCTCGGCGCCGGTCCGCAGCCGCAGTGCGAACGGGCCGGCGGGCGGTGTGTCACTGGTGAACCTGCCGAGGGTGTCGGCGGCGACCGGGTGGGCGGCCCCCGGACCGCCGAGCACCTCGATGCGCGCCGACTGCGGCGGCAGCACCTGGCCGATCAGCCCGTCCACGGTGACCTCCACGTCGACGGTCGTCTCGCCCGCGCGGAAGGTCAGCATGCGCGGCACGTCCAGGACCCCCCTGACCGGCTGCGCGTCCACCAGCGAGTCGAAGGTCAGCTCGGCGAGCCGGGCGTCCAGGTCGTGCAACGCGAAGGCGTCGAGGGCCGTCTGGAGCAGCTCGGCCGGGACCGGGTCCAGGACGGCGGCGGCCTGTCGCAGTTCCTCCTCCAGCAGCGCGTCCGCGAACGCGTCCGCGTCGATGCCGGCTTCCCGGCCGGTCCGCTTGTCGTCGTCGCCGTTCACACCGCACCCCGCGCGTCCATCCGGGCCCGCAGCCGGCGCAGACAGCGCTGGCGCAGCGGACCGATGCTGCCGACCGCGATACCGAGGGCGGCCGAGATCTCTCCGTAGCTGGGCGGCGGCGAGGACATCAGCACGCGCAGCAACTGCCGGCAGCGCTCGCCCAGTCCGTCCAGCTCCTGCCACAGGCGGCGGACCCGCTCGGCCCGGTCCGCCGCCTCCTCCGAGTCGATGAGCGACTCCTCCGGCGTCCGGTCCTCGCTGGCCCGGTCCAGCACCCGCGGATCATCGGTCAGGGTCAGCCGCGTCAGGCTCTTGAGCACCTTCAGGCACTCGTGCCGGGCCGTGCTGGCCAGCCAGGCACCTGCCTTGTCGGGTTCCCGTATGCGGCCCAGGTGCTGGGCGAAGCGGAACCAGGTGGTCTGGAAGACCTCGTGCCCGTCGGCGTCCGACAGCCGGTGGGCGCGCACCACCGACCAGACCAGCGGGCTCATCCCCTCCACCAGCGCCTTCCAGGCCGCGGCGTCCCCGTCGACGGCGGACTGGACCAACGCGCCGACCTCTGTTCGGTCCACGGCTCCACCCCTTGTGTACGGAACGTCATCGTACGCCGTGGAGGGGAGGGTTCCGGACCTCATGCGGGCAGCGCCGGGAGCATGGCCGGGACGGGACGCCAGGTGGGCGGGCGCAGCGCGCGGACCCGCTCCCCGCGCACCTCGGCCCGGTCCGTGGTGGCCGCGAGCAGCGCGGCACCGGCCGCGCGCGGGTCGCGCTCCCGGTACGCCGCCATCCTGGCGGCGACGAGCCCCGCGACCACCGGGGTGGCGAACGAGGTGCCGCTCCACTGCGCGAGGCCCTCGAACATCACCTGGTCCGGCTTGCCGCCGGTGCTCTCCCGGCCCTCGCTCAGCACACCGGTGTGGCGTGGGTACTGGCAGGTGCAGGCGTAGTCGGCGTGGCCGAACCGGCAGGCGTCGAAGGTGGAGTGCTGGTAGATGTACGGCACGGGGGTGGTGAAGCCGGTGAGGGCGCTGGTGAGGCGCTCGCCGGGGGCGTGGACGCGCACCCAGGGGCCGTGGTTGGTGAAGCAGGCACCGGACTCGCCGTCCATGCGGAGGGCGCCGACCGACAGCACGCTGTCGGCGTACTCGGGCAGGGCCGCGTAGGCGGCGGGCCAGAACGGGGTGTCGCAGCCGTTGTTGCCGGCGGCGGCCACCAGCAGGGTGCGCTGGTCGCGCAGTTCGCGCATGAACGCGTCCAGACCGATCAGGCCGTCGGTGTCCGCGCCGGGCGAGCCCGCGGAGAGGCTGATGATGTCGGGCCAGCCGTCCCGGTCGACCGCTTCGAAGAGCAGGGC
The DNA here is from genome assembly GCF_043079545.1 of Streptomyces sp. NPDC015171. NCBI lineage: Bacteria > Bacillati > Actinomycetota > Actinomycetes > Kitasatosporales > Streptomycetaceae > Streptomyces > Streptomyces sp. NPDC015171. The sequence continues at coordinate 39,928 of NZ_JBIBUO010000018.1, read as the reverse complement.
GCCGAACTCGGACTCCAGCACGGCACCGGCGTCGTTGAGCGTGCCCCGGACGGTGATGTCGGTGTTGGGCGCGACGGCGGCGAGGATCCCGGCGATGAACGTGCCGTGTCCGACGTACTGGCGGAGCACGCCGTCCCCGTCGGTCTCGGTCAGCTGGGCGTCGCCCGTGGTGTGGGCGAGCAGCGGGTAGGAGCGGTGGTCGTGCATCAGGCCGGTGTCGACCACCAGGACGCCGACCGCGGTCGTCGGGTCGTAACGCCCCTCGGCGGCGGCGGGGTTGGCCGGCTCGGTGCGCGGAACGGGCACCGGCTCGTCGCCGGGACAGGCGTTGACCGGGGCGATGTGCACCACGTGGTTGCGGCCGGCGAGCCGGCGCCCCTGGCGGGCCTCGGCCTCCCGTACGGCACGCAGGGCGTGCGGCACCGAGTCCTCGCCCTCCGCCGGGTCGCCGACCCGGATGCGGGTGACACCGGTGCGTCCGGCCTGCGGGCCGACCCGGGCCACGTGGTCGGGGACGAGACCGGCGGTCTCGGTGAAGTGGGCGCGCACGGTGTGCTCGACGAATCCGGCCTCCTCGCCGTCCCGGACGAGGACGACGCCCTTCTCGTAGAGCAGCCCGGCGGAGTCGTCCGGTCCCATGGTCAACGGGACGTCGGGCAGGGAGCGTTGGATGTGATGGAACTGCTCGTGGAATCGCTGTGGTGCCATGTGGCGTCCTCCCCCTCAAGACGGTGTCCGACAGTGAGAGTCCCGGGCCCACCGTCTGATACAGCAGGCCACTACCATGCGAGACGTGACAGCGGGAAGCCAGTCGATTCTCGAACTGCTGCCCATGGTGTTCGCCGATCCCGGCGAGGCCCGGGCACGCGCGGAGCAGGTCCTGCGCGCCGGTTCGCCGCCGCTGCACGCCAGCGTGGCCCATCAGGTGCTCGGTATCTGGCAGCGGGACTTCGGCGATCTGCGGATCGCGCTGCGGCATCTGCGCCGGGCCCGTGACCTGGCGGCGCACGCCGACTCGGCCGACCGCGAGGCCGATGTGCTCGCCACGCTGGGGGTCGCACTGGTGCACGCCGGGCGCACGCGCCAGGGGCTCACGGCCTTCGAGCGCGGGGTGGCCCGGGGCAGCGGGCACACCCGGGCCCGGGTGCTGTACCGGCGGGCCTATGTGTGGTGGGTGCTGGGGCGTCACCGGGAGGCGCTGGAGGACGTACGGCGGGCGCTGCCGGTGCTGCGGCAGGCCGCCGACGACATCTGGACGGCGCGGGCGCTCACCCTGCGGGCCACCGTGCACCTGGCGCTCGGCGCGGTGGACCGGGCCGTCGCGGACTTCACGGCGGCGGAGCGGCTGTGGGACACCACGGGCCAGGAACACGACAAGGCGGACGCGGTGGAGAGCCGGGGCCTGGCCGCGTTCCGGTCGGGTGACATCCCGGCGGCGCTGCGGCTGCTGGACGAGGCCGAGGAGCGCTACGCCAAGCTGGGCACCCCCACGTACAACCTGTCGATCCGGCGCTGCGAGGTGCTGATGGCGGCGGGACTCGCCCCGGAGGCGCTGGCCGAGGCGGACGCGGCGATCGGGGTGCTCGACCGGATCGGCGGGCAGTCGACGCGCAAGGCCGAGCTGCTGCTGGCCGCCTCGTGGGCCGCCCGCTCGGCGGGGGACGCGCACACCGCCGTCGCCCGCGCGGCCGTCGCCGTACGGCTGTTCTCGGCACAGCGCAGGACGTGGTGGGCGACGCACGCCCGGCTGGTGCTGCTGGAGGCGCGGATGGCGGCGGGGCGCCGGTCGGGGCGGATGGTCGCGGACGCGGCGGCGGTCGCCGAGCGGCTGGCCGCCTTCGGCTCGCCGGCGGCGGCGGAGGCCTCGCTGCTCGCGGGCCGGATCGCGCTGGCGCTCGGCTGGACGGCGGACGCGGAACGGCATCTGGCGGTGGCCGCCCGCAGCCGGCACGGCGGACCGCCGCCGGCCCGGATGACCGGCTGGGCGGCGCAGGCGCTGCGGGCCAGGGCCGCGGGTTCGCGGCGCGGGGTGCTGGAGGCGTGCCGGCGCGGCCTCGACGTGCTGGACGACCACCGGATGACGCTGGGCGCCTCGGAGCTGCGTGCCCACGCGACCGCGCAGGGCGCCGAACTGGCCGCGCTGGCACAGGAGGTGAGCCTCGCCCAGGGCAGTCCGCGGCGGCTGCTGGTGTGGAGCGAGCGGTGGCGGGCGACGGTGCTGTCCACGCCGCCGACCCGGCCGCCCGACGATCCGGCGCTGCTCAGCGGTCTCACCGCCTACCGGGAGATCGCGGCCCGCGCGGAGGCCGCCCGGATGGAGGGTCGTCCGGTGCCGGCGCTGGAGCGCGAACAGCGGCGCCTGGAGCTGGAGATCCGCTCCCGCACCCGGCACATGGGCGGCGCTGCGGCCGACGCGGGCGACCGTTTCGACGTGCGCCGGCTGCTGGACCGGCTCGGCGACGGGCACCTGGTCGAGCTGGCCGTGGTGGACGGCCGGGTGCACGTCCTGCTGTGCGGGCAGGGCAAGGTGCGGCGGTTCGCCGGCGGTGCGCTGGCGGAGGCGGTGGCCGAGGCCGAGCATGTGCAGGCCGGGCTGCGGCGGCTCGCGCACCCGGGCGCGGAGGCGCGGCTGCCGCTGGTGGAGGCGGCGGGCCGGCGGCTGCAGGAGCTGCTGCTGGCCGGCGCGGCGGAGCGGCTCGGCCCGGGTCCGGTGGTGATCGTGCCGCCGGGGTCGCTGCACCGGGTGCCGTGGGCGCTGCTGCCCGCGCTGCGGGAGCGGGTGCTGAGCGTGTCGCCGTCGGCGGGCAGCTGGCTGAGCGCCCGGGAGACGGCGCCTCCGCCGGACGGCCGGGCGCTGCTGGTGCGCGGTCCCGGCCTGGCGACGGGCGGCGCCGAGGTGCCGGAGCTAGCCGACAGGTACGGCACGGCGACGGTGCTGGAGGGCGAGGACGCCCAGGTGCCCCGGGTGCTGGCGGAGCTCGACGGCGCCGGTCTCGCGCATCTCGCGGCGCACGGCACGTTCCGCGCGGACAGCCCGCTGTTCTCCGCCCTGCGGATGGCGGACGGCCCGCTGATCGTGCACGACTTCGAGCGCCTGGCCCGCAGCCCGTACCGGATCATCCTGTCCAGCTGTGACACGGCCCGCCTCGCCTCGGTGGGCGCGGACGAACTGCTCGGCCTGGTCACCGCGTTGCTGCCGCTGGGCACGGCCGGGGTGGTGGCGAGCAGCGCGCCGGTCAACGACGCTGCGGTGGTCCCGCTGATGCTCGCCCTGCACAAGGGCCTCGGCGCGGGCCTCTCCCTGGCCGAGGCCCTTCGCGACGCCCGCGCGTCCCTGCCCGGGGACGCCGTCCACCAGGCGACGGGCTGGGCGTTCGCGGCGTTCGGCGCGGCGTGAGGGCGGCTGCCCGGCCCCTCTCGCGCACCGGCCCCCGCGACCCGGGGCGCGGCGGCTAGGCCGTTTCCCGCTCGGGTCCGTCCACCAGCCAGGGCAGCGCCCCGCGGTCCCCCGTGCCGAGCCGCGTGTAGGCGCCGTACAGGTGGTTGCCGACCGTCCGCACCGACAGCGTCAGTCTCTCGGCGATCTCCCGGTTGCTCAGACCGGCTGCCGCCAGGGTGACGATCTGCTGCTGGCGGGCGGTGAGTTCACCGAGGACGAGTCCGGCCAGCGCCGGTGTGCGGGCGCCCTCGCAGCGCCGGGCGAGCGCCAGCGCCCGGGTGCGGGACAGCCGGGCCGCCCGCGGATCGCGGTGCGCCCGTACGGCCTGCGCGTGGGCCTCCGCCGCGTACAGCAGGAAGCCCCGTGCGGCCAGGGCCTCCGCGGCCCGGTCGAGTGCGGCCCCGTCGCCGCGGGCCAGCGCGTCCGCGTGCCGCGCGAGGACGCTCCCGGCCGGCAGCCGTCCGGCGGCCCGCGCGGGCTCGCCGAGGCGTACGGCGTCGTAGGCCGCGCGGACGTCGTCCGGGTCGGCCACCTCGCCCACCTGCCCTTCGGCCAGCGCCAGTTCCCCCCGGCAGCCGCCGTCCAGCGGATTCTCCCGCAGCCCCTCCCGGGCCCATGCCGCGGCCTCCCGCAGTTCGCCGCGCAGTCGCGCGAACCGGGCGCGGACCGCGGCGTACCCGGCCGGCAGCGCGGTTCCCTGCGCCACCAGCCACTCCCCCACGGGGGTCGGCAGCGGCCGGACGTCGAGCCGCTCCATCCGCCGCACCAGGGTGCGCTGTTCGGCGGCGAGCGCGGGTCCGTGGGCGTCGTCGGCGCGGGCCAGCCTTCGGGCCCGCAGCCGGCCGGCCGCGGCCCGCAGCGCGGCGCCGTGCAGGGGGTGGGCGAGGGTGACGGCACCCGCGTCGTCGACGTCGATCAGGCCGTCCGCCTCCAGGCGTTCGAGAACGTCCGGGTCCAGTCCGTCCAGGGGCAGCGGCAGTGGCTCGGCGAAGGCGAGGCGGTCCAGTACGGCGCGTTCGCCGGGTCCTGACCGTTCGAGGGCGGGGGCGAGCCGTTCGCGGACGGCCGCGGTGACCGGCAGCGCGCCCCGCCAGGCCCGCTCCCCGGTACCCGGGACGGGGGTGAGCCGACCGGACCCGGCGAGCGCGGTCAGCAGGTCGCGCAGCAGCCGCAGATCGCCCCGGCACGCCCGGTGCAGCCGGCGCACGGTGAGCGGTTCGAGCCCGGCGCCGGCCAGCAGCTGGGCGGTGTCCTCCCGGGACAGCGGGGCGAGGGCGAGCCGGGGCAGCAGCTCCCCGGTCCACAGCCGGGACACCGCGGCGGGCGCGGGCACGCCGTCCGCCGCCGCCACGACCAGGCGGGTGCGCCCGTGCACGGCCAGCTGGTGGACCAGGGCGGCGGAGGTCTCGTCCAGCAGCTGCGCGTCGTCCACGACGAGGAGCCGCAGCCCGGACAGCGCGCGGACCGCGTGGTGCAGCGAGACGGTGTCCGGGACCAGGTGCGCGAAGGCCGCGAGGGGCAGGTCGCGGGCCTCGGGCGTGCCGGTCACCCGGGCGTGGTCGGTGCCCCGGACGGCCTCCGTGATCAGCCGCGTCTTGCCGTGGCCCGCCGGGCCGGTGACCACGATGCCGGGCCGGCCCGAGGCCAGCCCACCGCGCACCAGCTCCAGTTCGTCCGCGCGGCCGGTGAACGGCCAGGGCAGTTCCAGCGTCTTCGCGTCCTGTTCGTAAGTCCTCACCTCATGCTGAGCGCGCCTACTCAGGTTTGATACAGGGCGACTTGAGTAGCCCCCGACTCAGGCGCCCGGCCGCCGCGTACGGGCACGCTGGCCGCATGACCCGACGCCTCTGCTCGCTGCCGCGGCAGCCGGTCCCGCCCTTCGGGCCGGGGCTGACCGCCGAGCGGCTGGGAGCGCTGCTCTCCGGGCGGCGGATGTGGGTCAACGGCACCGTTCTGCACTACTGCTTCCTGGACGCCGCCTCCGACGCCTCGGTCATCCCGGTGCCCGGGACCGGGGAGCTGCGCCGGGTGCCGTGGGCCGGGGGCGAGGGGGCCCGGGAGGTGGTCCGCGCGTGCTTCCGGGAGTGGCAGGACCTCGGCATCGGCGTCACCTTCGCCGAGGTCGGCGACCGCCACGAGGCGGAGCTGCGGATCGGGTTCCAGCCGGGTGCCGGGTCCTGGTCGGCGGTCGGCCGGGACGCGCTGTCGGCCGGCCGGGGCGAGCGCACCATGAACCTCGGCTGGGACGTGAGCGCGCCCGCCGAACGGGGGATCGTCCTGCACCAGATCGGGCACGCGCTCGGCATGGTGCACGAGCACCAGAGCCCGTTCGCCGGGCTGCACTGGGACGACGAGGCCGTCTACGCCGAGCTGGGCGGCCCGCCGAACTACTGGAGCCGGGAGACGACGGACACGAACGTCCTGCGCCAGCTGGACGCCTGCGAGGCGGGCTGCTCGGTGTGGGACCCGCAGTCGGTGATGACGCTGCCCTTCGGGCCGGGCCTCGTGCTGGAGCCGGAGCAGTACCGCGGGGGGCTGCGCCCGTCCGGCACGCCCTCCCCGGCCGACAAGGAGTTCGTGCTCCGCTGGTACCCGCCCGCGGGGCCTTCCCCGGTCGGGGCCGGGCTCGGCCGGGGGCAGGCGCAGGCCGCGCTGGTGCCGTTCCGGTCGGCGCCGCTCGGGCTCGGTCCCGGCGAGCAGGCCGACTTCACCGTCGAGCCGCCGGAGACCCGCGAGTACACCGTGGGCACCTTCGGCGACGCCGACACCGTGCTCGTGGTCTTCGAGGAGCGCGACGGGGAACCGCGCTTCCTCGCGGGCCACGACGACGGCGGCACACCGCACAACGCCGCCGTCCGGGTCCGGCTGATCAAGGGCCGCCGCTATGCCGTCCGGGTCCGTCTGTACTCGACATGGGGGTCGGGGGAGACAGCGGTCATGTGCTGGTGAGGCACACGGACGGCGCGGAGCCACAGTCCGGCGCCGGGGGGAGCGGACGTGGACGTCACCTACGGGGGAGGTGACGTCCACGTCCTCGCCGTCGTCCGTGCGCGGCCCCGCCGTCCGCGTCAGCGGTTGTGCCACTCCTTCGCGAGCAGTTCGTAGGAGCGGACCCGGGCCCGGTGGTCGTGGGTGATGGTGGTCACGAGGAGTTCGTCGGCGGCCGTCGCCTCCTGGAGCTGGGCGAGGCGGTCGGCGACACGGCCCGGCGAGCCGACGAACCGGGTGTCGAGCCGGTCCTGCACCAGCGCCTGGTCCGCGTCCGTCCACGCGTGGCGGCGGGCCTCGTCCGGTGACGGGTAGGCGATGGCGCCCTCCGCCGTGCGGATGCTGCGCACCCACGGGCCGTAGCCGGCGGCGAGTTCGCGCGCGGTGTCGTCGTCCTCGGCGACCACCACGTCGGCGGAGACGCTGACGTACGGCTCGGCCAGCTCGCCGGAGGGCCGGAAGGCGGCCCGGTAGCCCTCCACGGCCTCCAGGACGGTGGCGGGGCTGATGTGGTAGTTCGCGGCGAACCGCAGGCCGCGCGCCCCGGCGGTCTCGGCGCTCACCCCGCCGCTGCTGCCCAGGATCCACACCTGCACCTCGGCTCCCTCGCCCGGCACGACATGGACCTCGATGCCGTCCGGGGAGCGGTAGCCACCGGCGAGCAGGGCGAGGATGTCGTCGATCTGCTCGGCGTACTCCTGCGGCTGGGCGTGCGGCAGCTGGAGCAGCCTGCGCTGGAGGGCGACTCGGGGCGAGCCGAGAAGGTGCTCCAGGGAGAAGCGGGGCGGGATCAGCAGGCCGTTGGGGGCCCGGCCCGCCACCACCGGGGTGGCCGCGGGGCGCGGGGGCCGCGTTCCCGGCGGGCCGCCGCCCGCCGAGCGGCCCAGGCCCAGGTCGAGGCGGCCCGGGTGCAGCGCGTCGATCAGGCCGAACTCCTCGACCGTGGACAGCGCCGTGCGGTGTCCGAGCTGGACCGCCCCCGAGCCGAGCCGGATGGTGGAGGTCGCCGCGGCGGTCAGGGCCAGCACGACGGCCGGGGAGGTGCCGGCCACGCCCGGGTTGAGGTGGTGTTCGGCGAACCAGTAGCGGGCGTAGCCGAACCGCTCGGCGTGGCGGGCCAGGTCGATGGAGTTGCGCAGCGCCTCGGGCGCGTTCGAACCGGACGCGATCGGCACCAGGTCGAGGACGCCCAGCGGAATGCCCACGGACATGACGGTGACTCCTCAGCGGTCGGCGGGCACGGGTGCGAGGTCCGGCCGGGGCCGGACCGGTGCCCAGGGGAACGGCGGGTCGGGGATGTGCCGGCGCAGCACCGGGGCGACCTCGGACTGGAACAGCTCAAGCGAGTTCCGGTGCTGCGGGCCGGTCAGTCCGCCCCCGTCCGCGCCCACGTGCAGCACGGTGTGCCCGAACTGCTCGTGGTAGCGGTGCACTTTGTCGATGACCTGCTCGGGGCTGCCGATCAGGGCCGAGCTGCGCGCCACGAAGTCCTCCAGGGTCTCGAAGACCACGGGCAGCCCCGCGGCCCGCTGGAAGGCCAGGTTGCTCTCGAAAATCGGGCGGTACGCGGTCAGCGCCTCCTGCGAGGTGCGGGCCACGTGGAGCGCGGCCGTACCCGCGCCCACCGCGATGTCCGCCGGGTCGTGCCCGTGGTGCTCCCAGCGTTCGCGGTAGTGGCGGATCAGCTCGGCGTACGGCGCGATCGGGTGGGTGACGTTCGCCGAGAACAGCGGGTCGCCGTAGCGGGCGGCGAGCTCCACGGACTCCTTGCTGGTGGCGCTGCCGTGCCAGACCCGCAGCGGCTGCTGGTACGGCCGCGGCCACACCTCGGCGTCCGTCAGCGGCGGCCGGAACCGGGTGTCGGCCGTCACCCGGTCCTGCCGCCAGATCCGCCGGAACACCTCGTAGCTCTCCGCGTTGCGGTCCCACTGGTCCTCGGGGGTGACCTGGAACAGCTCCCGCTGGGCGGCGCCGTTGCCCTTGCCGATGATCAGGTCGAGGCGCCCCTCGGAGAGGTGGTCGAGGGTCGCGTAGTCCTCGTACGCACGGACCGGGTCGAGCAGGCTCAGCGTGGTGACGGCGGTGAACAGCCGCAGCCGGCGGGTGAGGGCCGCGACATGGCTGAGCACCACCGTCGGCGCCGAGGACAGGAACGGCCGCTCGTGCCGCTCCCCCACGCCGAACCCGTCGAAGCCCAGCTCCTCGGCGAGCACCGCGTTGTCCAGGACCTCGCGGAACCGTTCGTGCGTCGGCTTGTGCACCCCGGTGACGGGGTCCGGCCGGTGCACGATCAGGGTGATCGCGAGGAACTTCACGACGCGGCCCGTTCGGGTGCGGCGCCGGCGGCGTCGGGGTGGGCGAGGCCGAGGTGGTCGCGCAGGGTCGTGCCCTCGTAGTCGGTACGGAACACGCCCTGTTCCTGGAGGAGCGGCACCACCTGGTCGGCGAACGGGTCGAGCCCGCCGGGGGTGATGTGCGGGACCAGGATGAAGCCGTCGGAGGCGTCGGACTGCACGAAGTCGTTGATGGTCCGTGCGACGGTGGCCGGGGAGCCGATGAAGGACTGCCGGTTGCCGGTGTTGATGACCAGGTCCCGGATGGACCACTTGTTGGCCTCGGCGAGCTGCCGCCACTCGCGGGCGATGGCGACCGGGTCGCGGTACATCCGCACCTGGGCGCGGCCCCGGGAGATGTGCTCCTCGCCGACGACCGGGTCGACGTCGGGCAGCGGGCCCTCCGGGTCGTACGCCGACAGGTCCCGGTTCCAGACGAATTCCAGGTGCTTGATGGCGGTGGCGCCGCTGACCTGCTGCCGGCGGACCTCCCGGGCGAGTTCGGCGGCCTCTTCGTCGGTGTCGCCGAGGACGAAGGTCGCGGCGGGCAGGATGAGCAGCTGGTCGGGACGGCGGCCGTACTTCGCCAGGCGGGACTTGACGTCCGTGTAGAAGGACTGGCCCTCCTTCAGCGTGGAGTAGCGGCTGAAGATGGCGTCCGCGCCGGAGGCTGCGAACTCGCGGCCCTCCTCGGAGTCGCCCGCCTGGAAGATGACGGGACGGCCCTGCGGGGAGCGCGGGACGTTGAACCGGCCCTGGATGTCGAAGTGCTGCCCCCGGTGGACGAAGGAGCCGGCCCTGGCGTCCCGCAGGAAGGCGCCGGTGGCCTGGTCGGCGAGGATCTCGTCGCCGCGCCAGGAGTCGAACAGCTCGTGCGCGGTGGCGAGGAACTCCTTGGCGCGGGAGTACCGCTCGTCCTGCGGCAGGAAGCCGCCGCGCCGGAAGTTCTCTCCCGTGAAGGCGTCCCAGGAGGTCACGACGTTCCACGCGGAGCGGCCGTCGGAGAGGTGGTCGAGGCTGGCGAACTGGCGGGCCACCTCGTACGGCTCGTTGAACGTGGAGTTGATGGTGCCGGTCAGGCCGAGCCGGTCGGTGACGGCGGCCAGCGCGGCCAGCACGGTGAAGGTGTCGGGGCGGCCGACCACGTCCAGGTCGTAGATCGTGCCGCCCTGCTCGCGCAGCCTGAGTCCCTCGGCGAGGAACAGGAAGTCGAACTTGGCGCGTTCGGCGGTCTGCGCGAAGTGCACGAACGAGCTGAACTCGATGTGGCTGCCCGCGGCCGGGTCGCTCCACACGGTGGTGTTGTTGACGCCGGGGAAGTGGGCGGCCAGGTGGATCTGCTTCAGCGGCTTGCTCATGGTGTACGGACGTCCTCTCCGGCTCTCAGGCCGCGGCGTAGCGGTTGGCGGGGCGGGTGAGGCCGAGGAGGCCGCGCAGGGTGCCGGACTCGTAGGCGTCCCGGAAGCGGCGTCGGCGCCGCAGTTCGGGCGCCAGGTCCCGGGTGATCCGCGGGAGATCGTGGCCGGCGACGGCGGGCCGCAGCCGGAAGCCGGTCAGGCCGGCCGCCGCCAGTTCCTCCAGCAGGTCGGCGAGTTGCCCGGCGGTGCCGGTGAAGATCCGGGCGTCGCTGGTGTACGGCTCGCCGGCCAGCGTGTCCAGGCGGTCGAGGCGGGCCTCGGCCGCCGCCCGGCTGTCGTCGAGGAGGACGACGAGGTCGCCGAAGACGTGCAGGGTGTCCCCGGCGCGGCCGGCCGCCTGCTGCTCGGCGCGGATCTCGGCGACGATCGCGCGGGCCTCGGCCGCGTCGTGCGGGGTGACGTAGCCGATGTCGGCCTGGCGGGCCACGAGCCGGTACGGGACGGTGCGGTGGGCGAGCGCGGTGACCAGCGGCTGGCCCTGCGGCGGGCGGGGCGTGATGGAGGGGCCCTTGACGCTGAAGTGGCCGCCCTCGAAGTCGATGTAGTGCAGCTTGTCCCGGTCGATGAAGCGGCCGGTCGCCTCGTCCCGGATCTCGGCGTCGTCCTCCCAGCTGTCCCAGAGCCGGCGCACGACCTCCACGTAGTCGTCGGCCTCGTCGAACAGCTCGGTGATCAGCTCGTCCGCGTCCGGGGAGTCGAAGGAGTCGATCCGGCGGACGGTGCGGCGGCCGAAGTGCGCGGCCTCGTCGGGGCGGGCGGTGACCCGCACGCGCACGCCGGCGCGTCCGGTGCTGACGTAGTCCAGGGTGGCGATCGCCTTGGAGATGTGGAACGGCTCGGTGTGTGTGGTCACCACCGTCGGGATCAGACCTATGTGGCGGGTGACCGGGGCGACCCGGGAGGCTATGAGGACCGCGTCGAGCCGGCCGCGTATCTGGTCGGTGCGCTCGTCGGGGGCCAGCGGCCGGGAGGACTGCGGGCCGAGGCCGTCCTCGATGGTGACGAAGTCGAGCAGGCCGCGTTCGGCCTCGGTGATCAGGCCGGCCCAGTACCCGGCGGTGAAGAGGTCCTGGGGGCGGGCGGCCGGCTCGCGCCAGGACGCGGGGTGCCAGCCGGTGCCGTCCAGGGCGACGGCGAGATGCAGGGGTGCGGGAGAGGCGGGAGAGGCAGCTGGAACGGGGGAAGCGGGGGAAGTCGAGGACACGGCGGTGCCTTCCTAGATGTCGGTACGAGAGACACCGGCTCGCGGGGCCTGCGTCGGCCGGGCATGCGTCGGCCGGGGGCGAGCGCGGCGGAGGGGGACCCGGCCGGGGGGCCGGGCGGCAGGTCAGTGGCGACAGAGCGCGGCGGACACGCGCTGGAGGTCTATGTGCGGCCGGGAGTGCAGACGGACGGAACGGTAGGCGTGCGGGAGGCGCGGCGGGCGGGCCTTCGGGCGCATACGGATCACGGCCGTCACCTCCCTCCGTCGGGCGCGGCGGGCCGGTTCGGCGACCGCCTGGCGGATCTCGTCAGGACACTCAACGCCCGGCCGGCGCCGGATGTTCCCGGGGTGCGGAGCCGCACGATGCGGTTGCGGCGGCGCAGGGTGAACCCGAGCGACTCGTACAGCCGGATCGCGGCGGTGTTGTCGGCGGCGGCGTGCAGGAACGGCGTGTCCCCGCGGTCCCGGATGCCCGCCGCGACCGCCCGTACCAGCCGGGTCGCCAGTCCCCGGCCGCGGTACGCGGGGTCGGTGCACACGGCGCTGATCTCGGTCCAGCCGGGCGGTCGCAGCCGCTCCCCCGCCATCGCGACGAGCCTGCCGTGGTGCCGGATGCCGAGGTAGGTGCCCATCTCGACGGTCCGGCGCAGGAAGGGGCCCGGCCGGGTGCGGGCGACCAGGCCGAGGATCTCGGGAACGTCGTCGGGTCCGAGGCGTACGGCCTCGGGGGCCGGTTCGGCCCGCAGCGCGGTGTCCACGAGCTGGACGCCCTCGCCGTCGCCGAGGACCGTCCAGCCCCGCGGCACCCGTCCGGCGGGTTTGACGCGCACCTCGGCCCCCGCTCCGAGGAGGGTGCCGAGGTCGGCCCAGGCCGCCGGGTCCGCCGGGTCCGCGAGGGCGGCGAAGGCGTAGAGGTCGGCCTGGTAGCGGGCGGCGCGGCCGAACCGCTCGGCCAGGTGGGCGTGCGGACCGTCGAGCGCGGCCCAGACGGCGTTGTCGAGGACGGGGGCGGCGGGAGGCAGGAGGGGGGCGGCGGGCAGGGGCGGGGCTCCGCCTCCGCGGGCGTCGGACGGGTGGGCCACGGAGGCGGAGTCCTCTCTTGAGCGACGTGCACGGTCGGGGTCGGGGTCGTACCGCGGTCGGTGGGTCAGGAGTTGTCCGCCGGCAGTCCGGGCGGGTTCACCTCCGACTTCGCCACGGCCTCGTTGGAGAGGTTGTAGGCGGCCAGCCACTTGGCGTACTGCCCGTTGTCGATCAGGTGGTTGAGGGCGGCGGCGACCGGTTCGGCGAGCCCGCTGTCCTTCTTGGAGGTGGCGGCGATCAGGCCCTGGAGGGACGCGCCCGCGCCGGAGAAGGTGCCGGCGTTGCGGGTCGGGGCGGGCGTGTTCGCGGTCTGCCGGGCGCGGTAGGCGACGGCGGGGTTGGGGCCGAAGTAGGCGTCGACCTTGCCGCTGCTCAGCGCCAGGTTGATGGCGTTCTGGTCCGGGAAGTACTTGACGGTGAGCTTCTTGCCCTCCTTGGCCAGCTTGGCCTTCCACTCCAGGAGGATCTTCTCCTGATTGGTGCCGGAGCCCACGGTGACCGTCTTGCCGGCGAGGTTCTCGTAGTCGCCGTCGAAGTTCCAGGTGCTCTTCTTGACCACCTCGAAGGCCAGGTTGTCCTTGCGGTAGGAGGCGAACTCGTACTTCTTCTTGCGCTCCTCGGTGTCGGTGACGTTGGAGAAGGCCACGTCGACCTTGCCGCTGTCGATGCCGACGAAGAGGTTCTCCCAGGTGGAGTTGCGGATCTCGGGCTTCAGGCCGAGCACCGCGGCCACCAGGCGGCCGAGGTCGGGTTCGGAGCCGGTGAGGGTCTTCTGGTCGCTGCCCACGAAGTTCAGCGGAGCGGATCCCGAGGGCAGGGCTCCGACACCGATGACGAGCTTGCCGCTCTTGCGGACGGAGGCGGGCAGCCGGGCGCTGATGGACTTCACCTCGGAGACCTTCAGTCCGGTCTCCTTGGCGGCTCCGTTGGAGAGGCGTCCCACGGTCACGGTGCCCGCGCTGTCGGTCGTGGTGGCGGCCTCGCTGTCGCCCCCGCAGGCGGTGAGTCCGGTGGCGAGGGCGGCGACCGCGGTGGCCGCCGTGATGCCGCGTATCAGGCCGCGTCGGGAGAGGTGGGTAGGCATGGCGTGGCTGTCCTTGTCTCGCTGATGAGGGCGGTGGGCGTGCTGCCGTGGGGGGAGTTCGTGAGCGCGGGGGGAAGGCGGGGGTCAGAGGACCTTGCCGAGGAAGTCCCGGGTCCGTGCGTGCCGGGGCTTGTCCAGCACCTCGCCGGGCGGGCCCTGTTCGACGATCCGGCCGCCGTCGATGAAGACGACCCGGTCGGCGACCTCGCGGGCGAAGCCGATCTCGTGGGTGACGATGACGAGCGTGGTGCCGCTGGTGGCCAGGTCCTTGATGACGGCCAGCACCTCGCCGACGAGTTCGGGGTCGAGCGCCGAGGTCGGCTCGTCGAAGAGGATGATCCCGGGGCGCAGGGCGAGGGCGCGGGCGATGGCGACGCGCTGCTGCTGGCCGCCGGACAGCTGCCGCGGATAGGCGCCGGTCCGGTCCCCGAGGCCGACCCGTTCGAGCAGTTCGCGGGCGAGTTCCTGGGCCGCCGGCCTGGTCAGCCTGCCGGTGGCGACGGGCGCGGCGGCGACGTTGTCGAGGACCGTCAGGTGCGGGAAGAGGTTGAAGTTCTGGAAGACGAAGCCGATCCGGCCGCGCTGGGCGAGGATGGCGCGCTCGCTGAGTTCCTTCAGCCGTCCGCCGTGCCGTCGCACGCCGATCAGTTCGCCGCCCACGCTGACATGGCCGATCTCGGGCTTCTCCAGGTGGTTGACGACCCTGAGCAGCGTCGACTTGCCGGAGCCGGACGGGCCGATGATCACCGTGACCTCGCCGGGGCGGACGGTCAGGTCGATGCCGTCGAGCACCCGGTGGGTGCCGTACCACTTGTGCACGTCGTGTATTTCGAGCGCCGCGGGGGCGGTCTTCTCCGGGGTCCGGACGGTGGTCATACGGCGGCCTCTCCGCGCAGTCGGGCCCGCAGGTCTGTCAGGGCGTCACGGGCCTTCTGCAGGGGGGTCGGCGGCAGGGTGCGGGTGGCGCCCCGGGCGTAGTGCCGCTCGACGTAGAACTGGACGACGGAGACGGCGCTGGTCAGGATCAGGTACCAGACGGTGGCGACCATCAGCAGCGGGACGACGTCACCGGGGTAGGTGTTGCCCATCGACTGCACCGTGCCGAACAGGTCGAGCAGGGACACGTAGAACACCAGGGACGTGCTCTTGATCAGGCCGATCAGCTGGTTGACGTAGTTCGGGGTGATGGACCTGAGGGCCTGCGGGAAGACGATCCTGCGGAACTGGTAGCCCCGGGGCAGGCCGAGCGCGGCGGCGGCCTCGTGCTGTCCCTGGTCGACGGAGAGGACGCCGCCGCGGACCACCTCGGCCGCGTACGCCGCCTCGTTCAGGCTGAGGCCGATGACGGCGATGGCCATGTCGGTGGCCAGCTTCGACTCGTCGAAGCTGACGAAGGCCGGACCGAAGGGCACGCCGAGGCTCAGCGTCTTGTACAGGGCGCTGAAGTTGTAGAGGAAGATCAGCACAACGATCAGCGGCACCGAGCGGAACAGCCAGGTGTAGGTCCAGCTGACGGCGCGCAGCACCGCGCTTCCGGAGAGCCGGGCGAGCGCGAGCAGGACGCCGCCGACGAGCCCCAGTACGGCGCTGAACGCGGCGACTTCGAGGGTGACGAGGAGGCCGTCGAGGACGGTGGGGCGCAGGAACCAGTACTGGAAGCGGTCCCATTGGTAGAAGGGGTTCGTGACCAGTCCGTGCAGGATCTGCGCGACGAGCACGAGGACGACCGCGGTGACGGTCCACCGCCCGGGTCTGCGCAGCGGCTGGACCCGCTGTGCGGAGAGGCTTTTTGACGGCGGGTCGGTGGGAGTCGGCGCCTCGGCGAGGGAGACGGCGGCGCCTGGGGGTTCACTCATGAGGGGCTCCGGCGAAATCGGACACCCCGCGGCCGCGGACGAGCGGGCATGGGCCGCGACGGCACTACGGCACGAGGCGGCGCACGGGCACGCGCACAACCGGGGGATGGGCGGACAACGGCACACCGGGCGGACGGTGTGCGGCGGGAACGCGGGGGCTGGAAGGGAACGTCAGCCCCGGCAGCGGGCAGCGCCCGGCGCGGTACACAGTGCGCTGTTCACGCGGAGCAGATCGACGGCGCGGTCGGCGACGAGGAGACCGGCGTACGACGGTACGCAGCTCTGCGGGCGGCTCGCGGCCGTCCTGGGAGCTGCGTACATGGCGTCACCTGTCACTGTTGTGGGCCCGGGAGGGCCTCGCGCTTACCGAAAACGTCGTCCGGTCCGGTCGTCACCTGGGGCACCCCACCGCGATGCGAGGGTTGCCGGTCAGCGAGCCAGGGCTTGGTGCTGACGCTCATGACCGTTCTGAGCCGTAAGTAAGGCAGTTGCCCGTTCGAATGTCAACGGCCGTCCGCCCAGTGGACGTCCACGGACCGCTGTCACCTGCGAGAAGCGTCCGGGGAGTCCGCCGCGTGGGCCGCCCAGTCCAGGATCTGGACCGCGGCGCCGGCGGCCTCAAGACCCTGGCAGCGGCCGTGGTGGCGGCGGGCGATGCCGTCGAGGTCGAGCCGGCGGCCGAAGGCGGGGTGGGCGGCCAGCCGGCGGGCGTAGGCCCACAGGGCGCGGTGCCCGGCGATGCGGTGCACGGCGGCGGCGTCCAGATGGCAGCGGTGGACCGTGTCGAGCTGCACCAGCGACACCCACAGCTCGATGTCGGCGGCGCTGAGCCGGTCGTCGGCCAGGTACTCCTCGCCGGCCAGCCGCCGGTCGAGCCGGTCGAGGGTGTCCAGCAGCGTGTCGAGCGCTCCGGCCCGCTCGGCGGGGCCGGCACCGGCCCGTCCGGCGCGCTGCGCGGCCTCGTCGATGCCCTCGGCGCACATCCGCTCGACGGCCTCGATCACGGACTCCAGACCGGCCGGGTACAGGCGGGCGTCGCCCTCGTGCGGGAACCGGTCCAGGTCGCGCAGGATGTCCGGGGCGTGGGTGCTGACGATGCGTCCGGACCAGTCGTCGCTGAGGACGGGCCCGAGCGCCGGTCCGGTGAAGTGGTGGGCGCTCGCCTCGTACAGCGGGCGGAGCGCCGAGTGGCCGCCGCCGGGACAGTCGGGGACGGCGGGCAGGAGGGTGACCGGACAGCCGGTGTCCAGGGCGAGCAGGCTGTGGCCGATGGCGAGGCGCAGTCCGTCGGGACAGGCGGTCGACAGATGGAGCCGGTAGCGGTGCGGCACGGCGTAGTGGCCGCTGCGGGCGTCCCGGCCGATGCGGCCGCGGAAGGCGGGGGCGGCTCGGCGGGCGGACGGAACGGCGGCGAGCGGAGTGACGGACATGCTTCTCCCCGGGTCGATGGGCGGGCGAACGGACGCCGGAGCGGGCACGGCCGGCCGGCGGGGCGAGCGGGACCGGTTCAGCGGCGGTGGCTGATCGCGCTGCAGACGCGCTGCAGGTCGATATGGCGGCGGGAGGTGAGCAGGGGTGCGCGCAACGGCGTCCGGCCCGTGCGGCCGGTGCCCGTTTCATGGCGCGTCATGATTCCCTACCTTTTCACTAGGATTCCCTCCCTGGAGTGTCGATCGGGCTCCGTACGACGTCAAGAGGCTGTCCACGGCTGGGAATCGGGGCGCATGCGGGGGGCTCCTCAGCGAGAGAAACATGTGACATAGTACTGACCGTGGCGAAGCGGCTGACGTGCGATGTCGTGGTCGTCGGAGCCGGGATGGTGGGCGCGGCCTGTGCGCTGTACGCCGCGCGGACCGGCCTCGACGTGCGGGTGGTGGACCGGGGCCCGGTGGCCGGCGGCACCACGGGAGCGGGCGAGGGCAACCTGCTCGTCTCCGACAAGGAACCGGGTCCGGAACTCCGGCTCGCCCTGCTGTCGGCCCGGTTGTGGGCGGAGCTGGCGCCGGAGCTGGGCACGGCGGTCGAGTACGAGCCCAAGGGCGGCCTCGTCGTCGCGTCGACGCCCGGCACCCTGGCCGCGCTGCGGGACTTCGCCGCGGGCCAGCGGGCCGCCGGTGTCACGGCCGTACCGGTCGACGGGGACCGGCTCGCCGCACTGGAGCCGCACCTGGCGCCCGGCATGGCGGGCGGTGTGCACTATCCGCAGGACGCCCAGGTCATGCCCGCACTGGCCGCGGCCCGGCTGCTCCGCGCCTCCGGTGCCGCCGTGCACACCGGCCGGACCGTGACCGGCGTGCTGCGCGCGGCGGACGGCACGGTGTACGGCGTCCGCACCGACCGGGGCGACCTGCACGCGCCGGCGGTGGTGAACGCGGCCGGCACCTGGGGCGGCGAGCTGGCGGCGCTGGCCGGGGTCCGGCTGCCGGTCCTCCCCCGGCGCGGCTTCGTCCTGGTCACCGAGCGGCTGCCGCGCATGATCCGGCACAAGGTGTACGCGGCGGACTACGTGGCCGACGTGGCCAGCGGCTCGGCCGCCCTGCGGACCTCGCCGGTCGTGGAGGGCACGGCAGCCGGACCGGTGCTGATCGGCGCCACCCGGGAACGGGTGGGCTTCGACCGCACGCTGTCGCTGCGCGCGGTACGGGCGCTCGCGGCCGGGGCGATCGGGCTCTTCCCGTTCCTCGAACGGGTCAGCGCGCTGCGGACGTACGCGGGCTTCCGGCCGTATCTGCCGGACCACCTCCCGGCGATCGGCGCCGACCCGCGCGCGCCCGGCCTGTTCCACGCCTGCGGACACGAGGGCGCCGGCATCGGGCTCGCCACCGGCACCGGACAGCTGATCGCGCGGGCGCTCACCGGGAAGCCGCCGGAGCTCGACCTCACACCGTTCCGGCCGGAGCGGTTCGACACCGACGGAGGCGACACACCGTGAATCCACTGGAGTTGGCGCGGGCCCGGCCGGGCGAGGCCCGCACCGTCACCTTCGACGGCCGGACCCTGGCCGCGCTGCCGGGCCGGACGATCGCGGCGGCGCTGTGGGAGGCGGGCGTGCCGGCCTGGCGCAGGACGCGGGCCACGGGCAGGCCCCGCGGGGTGTTCTGCGGGATCGGGGTGTGCTTCGACTGCCTGGTGACCGTCAACGACCGCCCCAACCAGCGGGCTTGCCTGGTGCCGGTGCGCCCGGGGGACGTGATCCGCAGCCAGGAGGGGACGGGCCGGGACGATGACTGAGCGACCGTGTCTCGCCGTGATCGGCGCGGGCCCTGCCGGGCTCGCCGCGGCCCTCGCGGCCGCCGCCCGGGGCGTGCGGGTCGTCCTGGTCGACGCCGCCGAGCAGGCGGGCGGCCAGTTCTACCGGCAGCCCGCCGCCGCCCTCGGCGTGCGCAGGCCCCAGGCCCTGCACCACCAGTGGCGCACCTGGGAGCGGCTGCGGGCCGGCCTGGAACGGCACCGCGCGGCCGGCCGGATCACCCATCTGACGGACCACCATGTGTGGTGCGTGGAGCGCGCTCCCGGCTCCGGGTCGTTCGCCGTGCACGCCCTGCTCGGTCCCGCGCAGGAGGAGGGGGTCACCGTACGCGCCGCCGCCGTGCTGCTGGCCACCGGCGGGTACGAGCGGGTGCTGCCCTTCCCGGGCTGGACGCTGCCCGGCGTCGTCACGGCGGGCGGGGCGCAGGCCATGCTCAAGGGCGGTCTGACGCTGCCCGGCCGGACGGCCGTGGTGGCCGGGACCGGGCCGCTGCTGCTGCCGGTGGCGACCGGCCTCGCCGCGGCCGGCGCCCGGGTCGCCGCGCTGGTCGAGTCCGCGGGTCCCGCCGCGCTGCTGCGCCGGGCGCCCGCCCTGGCCGCGCGGCCCGGCAAGCTCGCCGAGGGCGCCGGGTACGCGGCCCGGCTGCTGCATCACGGCGTGCGCACCCTGACCGGGCACACCGTGGTGGCGGCACACGGCACCGACCGGCTGACGTCGGTGACGGTGGCCGCACTGGACCGGGACGGCCGTGCCCGCCCCGGCGGCGCCCGCCGCATCCGCTGCGACACCCTGGCCGTGGGCCACGGCCTGCTGCCGCACACCGACCTCGCCGAGACCCTCGGCTGCGCCCTGTCCGGCACCGCCGTACGGGTCGACGACGAGCAGCGCACCGACGTGCACGGCGTCTGGGCCGCCGGGGAGGCCACCGGGGTCGGCGGCGCGGCGCTCGCGCTCGCCGAGGGGCACATCGCCGGGCGCTCGGCGGCCGCCCGGCTGTATGGCACCGTCCCCGATCCGCGCGGCTGGGCCGCCGCCGCCCGGGACAGGACCCGGCTGCGGGAGTTCGCCGCCACGCTCGACGCGGTGTACGCACCGCCCGCCGGCTGGGCGGACCGCGTCCCGGACGACACGGTGGTGTGCCGCTGCGAGGAGGTCACCGCCGGTGCGGTGCGTGAGGCGGCCGGCCCGCTCGGCGCCGGGGACCTGCGGACCGTGAAGCTGCTCACCCGGGCCGGGATGGGCTGGTGCCAGGGCCGGATGTGCGCGCCCGCGGTGGCCGGCCTCGCGGGCTGCCCGCTCACCGCCGGACGCAGGCCGTTCGCCCGGCCGGTGCCCCTCGGCGTCCTGGCCGCCCTGCCGGACCCGGTCTGAACGCACGCGCCCGGCTTCCCGAACACACCGCCCACCCCTCCCGCCACCGCCCACCGCACACCATCCATCAGTGCTATGTCACACCCTATTGAATGGGGGATCATCCATGTCCCACCCGGAGAACCGTCCCTGGCGCGGCGTCCTCGTCGCCACCGCCCTCCCGCTCCGCGAGGACCTGACGGTCGACCACGACCGCTACGCCGAGCACTGCGCCTGGCTCGTCGCCCAGGGCTGCGACGGCGTCGTACCGAACGGCTCGCTCGGTGAGTACCAGGTGCTCGCGCCCGAGGAGCGCGCCCGGGTGGTGGAGACCGCCGTGGCCGCGATCGGCGGGGAGCGGGTGATGCCGGGCGTCGCCGCGTACGGCTCCGCAGAGGCCCGGCACTGGGCGGAACAGGCGGGCGAGGCCGGCTGCGCCTCGGTGATGCTGCTGCCGCCCAACGCCTACCGCGCCGACGAGCGGTCCGTCCTCGCCCACTACGCGGAGGTCGCGCGGGCGGGCCTGCCGGTGGTGGCGTACAACAACCCGATCGACACCAAGGTCGACCTGGTGCCCGAACTCCTCGCCCGGCTGCACGGCGAGGGTCTCGTGCACGCCGTCAAGGAGTTCTCCGGGGACGTCCGCCGCGCCTACCGGATCGCCGAACTCGCCCCGGAACTCGATCTGCTGGCCGGCGCCGACGATGTGCTGCTGGAGCTGGCGGTGGCCGGCGCCAAGGGCTGGGTGGCCGGCTACCCCAACGCGCTGCCGCGCGCCTCGGCGGAGCTGTACCGCGCCGCGGCGGCCGGCGACCTCGGCACCGCGCTCCCCCTGTACCGTCAGCTGCACCCGCTACTGCGCTGGGACTCGAAGGTGGAGTTCGTCCAGGCGATCAAACTCTCCATGGACGTCGTCGGGCGCTACGGCGGTCCGGTGCGCCCGCCGCGCCTCCCGCTGCCGCCCGAGCAGTCGGCCGCGGTCCGCGCGGCCACCGAGAAGGCCGTCGCCGCCGGCCTCGCGTGAAGGAGCCCGACCATGCGCAGCACACTCGTCCTGCACGCCGTCGACTCGCACACCGAGGGCATGCCGACCCGGGTGATCACCGGCGGGGTCGGCACCGTCCCCGGCGCGACGATGAACGAACGGCGGCTTTACTTCCGCGAACACCGCGACCACGTCAAGCGGTTGCTGATGAACGAGCCGCGCGGCCACTCCGCGATGAGCGGCGCAATCCTCCAGCCGCCGTCCCGCCCCGACTGCGACTGGGGCGTGATCTACATCGAGGTCTCCGGCTATCTGCCGATGTGCGGGCACGGCACCATCGGGGTGGCCACCGTACTGGTCGAGACCGGCATGGTGGAGGTCGTGGAGCCGGTGACCACCATACGGCTCGACACCCCGGCCGGGGTCGTGGTCGCCGAGGTCGCCGTGGAGAACGGCGCGGCCCGCCATGTCACGCTGCGCAACGTGCCCTCGTTCGCCGTCGCCCTCGACCGCGAGATCACCCTGCCCGACGGCCGTACCGTCACCTACGACCTGGCCTACGGCGGCAACTTCTACGCGATCCTGCCCCTCGACGCCTTCGGGCTGCCCTTCGACCGTGCCCGCAAGGACGACATCCTCGCCGCCGGCCTGTCCCTGATGCGGGCCGTCAACGAGCGGGAGGAGCCGGTGCATCCGGAGGATCCGTCGATCCGCGGCTGCCACCACGTCCACCTGTACGCGCCCGGTGCCACGGCCCGGCACTCCCGCCACGCCATGGTGATCCACCCGGGCTGGTTCGACCGCTCCCCGTGCGGCACGGGTACCTGTGCGCGCATGGCGCAACTGCACGCGCGCGGCGAACTCCCTTTGCACACCGAGTTCGTGAACGAGTCCTTCATCGGCACCCGCTTCACCGGGCGGCTGCACGGCACCGCCCGGGTCGCCGGCACACCGGCCGTGCTGCCCAGCTTCACCGGCCGCGCCTGGCTCACCGGGACCGCGCAGTATCTGCTGGACCCGGCCGACCCGTTCCCCGAAGGCTTCGTCCTCTAGACTCCCCCGGTGATGCGTGACATGGCACAGAACGCGCGGGGCGCCGAGATGCCCGAGCTGCCCCGGCTCGGCGGCCGGCGCAGCAGCTACCGCGAGCGGGTCGCGGACGCCCTGCGCGCCGCGCTGATCGCGGGCGAGCTGCGGCCGGGCGAGGTGTACTCGGCGCCCTCGCTCGCCGCCCGGTTCGGCGTCTCGGCGACGCCGGTCCGCGAGGCGATGCTCGACCTGGCCAAGGAGGGCCTGGTCGACACCGTGCCGAACAAGGGCTTCCGGGTCACCGCCGTCTCCGACAAGCAGCTGGACGAGTACACGCACGTCCGCGCGCTCATCGAGATCCCCACGGTGGTGGCGCTGGCCCGCACGGCCGACCGCGTCTCGCTGGAGGCGCTGCGCCCGGCGGCCCGGGAGATCGTCACCGCGGCGGTGGCAGGCGATCTGATCGCCTACGTGGAGGCCGACACCCGGTTCCACCTCGGTCTGCTCGCCCTCGCGGGCAACGCCCACCTGGTGGAGGTCGTCGCCGACCTGCGCAAGCGCTCCCGTCTGTACGGGCTGACCGCGCTGGTGGAGGCGGGCCGGCTGCTCGCCTCCGCCGAGGAGCACCTGGAGCTGCTGGACGCCCTGCTGGAGCGGGACGAGCAGGCCGTGCACGCGATCATGACCCGGCACCTGGGGCATGTGCGCAGCCTGTGGGCGTCCCCGGACTGACCGCCTCCGCTGCCCGGCACGCCCCGGCGCCGGCGCCGCACATCTCGCGGTGCGAGGGCCGCGCCACGACGCATTTTGCGTGATCAAGGGACCCTTACGGGACATCACGCGGCGATTTTGCGTCAGATCGACACATCCCGGACCATGGGGTCCGTCCCGGCGATCCCGGCGACATCAGCTCCATGAGAGGCGCACCACCCATGCACAGCACCGGGACCGTCCCCCCGTCGGCTCCGGCCCCCGCGGCGATCCCCGCGGAGCCCCCCACGGTTCTGGCCGAGGACCCGCACGGCCCCGCCGGCCGGCACGCCCGCAGCTTCGGCCTGCCCGTCGCCACCGCGCTGGTCATGGGCAACATCATCGGCGGCGGCATCTTCCTGCTGCCGGCCTCCATCGCCCCCTACGGCACGGTCAGTCTGGTCGCCTTCGGCGTGCTGACCGTCGGTGCCATCGCGCTCGCCCTGGTCTTCGGCCGGCTCGCCGCGCGCGACCCGCGCACCGGCGGACCCTATGTCTACGCCCGTGAGGCGTTCGGCGACTTCGCCGGCTTCCTCGCCGCCTGGTCGTACTGGATCACCACCTGGGTGTCGAACGCCGCGCTCGCCGTCGCCGCCGTCGGCTACCTGGATGTGCTGATCCCGGTGAACGGCCACCGCTGGACCGCCTGCCTCGCCGCGCTGTCCCTGCAGTGGCTGCCCGCCCTCGCCAACTTCGCCGGCACCCGCTACGTGGGCGCCGTCCAGCTGGTGTCCACGGTGCTGAAGTTCGTGCCGCTGCTGCTCGTCGCGATCGGCGGGCTGTTCTTCTTCGACCCGGACCGGCTCGGGCCGTTCAACGCCGGCGGCCAGAGCGCGGTCGGCGCGGTCTCCGCCTCCGCCGCCCTGCTGCTCTTCTCCTACCTCGGGGTGGAGTCCGCCGCCGTCAGCGCGGGCGAGGTCCGCGACGCCCGCCGCAATGTGGGCCGGGCCACCGTCATCGGCACCGCGGGCGCCGCGCTGGTGTACCTGCTGGGCACCCTGTCCGTGTTCGGCACGGTCGCGCACGACCGCCTGGTGACCTCCACCGCGCCGTTCTCGGACGCCGTGAACACGATGTTCGGGGGCAGCTGGGGCGGTACGGCGGTGGCGCTCGCCGCCCTCGTGTCGATGACCGGCTGCCTCAACGGCTGGACCCTGCTGAGCGCCCAGACGCCGTACGCGGCGGCGCGCGACGGCCTGTTCCCGAGCGCGTTCGCCCGCAAGCGGCGGGGCGTGCCCACGGTCGGGGTCGGTGTGACGGTCGTCCTCGCCTCGCTGCTCACCGTCTACAACTACCTGTCCGGTTCGGGCAAGGTCTTCGAGGTCCTCGTCCTCGTCACCACGTTCACCGCGACCGTGCCGTATCTGCTGGCCGCCGCGGCGCAGATCTTCCATCTCGTCTCCGGCCGGCCCGAGGCGGTCGACCGGGCCCGGCTGGTGCGGGACTCGGTGGTCACCGCCGTGGCCGCGGCCTTCTCGATCTGGCTGATGGCGGGCGCCGGGTACGCGGCGGTGTACCAGGGCGTGCTGTTCCTGTTCGTCGGGGTCCTCGTCTACGCGGTGATGGCGGCGCGGCGACAGCGCCGGGAGGCTCCGGCGGCCGGGACGCCGTAGCTCGGCCGCCGGGGCGCGGACCGGGCCGGGCGGGCCGCCGGCGGTGGCGTCAGGCGCTCCCGGACGCGGCGCGCGGCGGCCCGCTGTGCACCCCGTTGCGGTACTTGGGGACACGGATCGTGATCTTCATCCCGGCGCCGACGGCGGTCTCGATCACCAGGCCGTGACCGTCGCCGTAGACCTGCCGCAGCCGCTCGTCCACGTTGCGCAGCCCGATGCCGGTCGAGGGGCTGCCCTCGCCGCGCAGGATCCGGCGGAGCCGGTCCGGCTCCACCCCGACTCCGTTGTCCTCGATCACGATCCGGGCCAGCGCCCCCTCGTCCTGCGCGACGATGGTGATCCGGCTGCGCTCGACGCTCTCCTCCAGACCGTGCTTCACCGCGTTCTCCACCAGGGGCTGCAGACACAGGAAGGGCACGGCGACGGGCAGCACCTCGGGGGCGATCCGCAGGGTCACCTCCAGCCGCTGTCCGAACCGGGCGCGGACCAGTTCGAGGAACTGCTCGACGGAACGCAGTTCCTCGGCCAGCGTGGTGAACTCCCCGTGGCGGCGGAACGAGTAGCGGGTGAAGTCGGCGAACTCCAGCAGGAGTTCCCTGGCCCGCTCGGGGTCGGTGCGGACGAACGAGGCGATGGCCGCGAGCGAGTTGTAGATGAAGTGCGGGGAGATCTGCGCGCGCAGCGCCCGGATCTCGGCCTCGATGAGTCCCGTGCGGGTCCGGTCCAGCTCGGCCAGTTCGAGCTGGACGGAGACCCAGCGCGCCACCTCCCCCGCGGCCCGGACGGTGGACGCCGACTCCCGGACGCCGAGCACGACGAGGGCGCCGAGCACCCGCTGGTCGACGGTGAGCGGTGCGGCGGCGCCCCAGCGCACGGGGCAGTCCGGGTCCTGGCAGTCGACGGCGAAGGTCCGGGTGCGGCCGGTGTCCAGCACCTGGCGGACCCGGCCGAGGACGGTGTCCTCGTGGTGCCGGCCAGGGCCGTCCCAGGCCAGCGTCCGGTCCTCGGCGGTGAGTCCGAGAGCGGCCGGGCCGAACAGCGGCCGGAGCCGGCGCACCGCCTTGCGGGCCGCGTCCTCGGTGAGTCCGGCGCGCAGCGGGGGCGCGGCCATGGAGGCGGTGTGCAGCGTGTGGAAGGTGGCGCGCTCCCCGGGGGTGCCCAGGTCCGTCGCGTCCCGGGCGCCGCGGCGGGCCGGCAGTGCGCCGAGGGCGAGGCCCGCCGCGAACAGCAGGGCGCCCGCCACGGCGACGAGGAGCCCGGTCACGGGCGGGTCCGGGCGGCGGGCCGGCGGTTCGTCATGGGGTCGTCTCTCCTCGGCGGAGGGCCGGCACGCCGTGGCCGGCCGGGCGTTCGGGCAGGTGCAGGCGGGCCATGGCGGCCTCGGTGCCGGCCGGGATCCGGTCCCGGGTGGCCAGCGAGACCAGGACCATGGTGAGGAACCCGAGCGGTACGGACCACACGGCGGGCCAGGCGAGCAGGGTGTGCACCCAGCCGTCGGCGAGCGGCCCCGCGATGGTCAGCGCGACCGCGGTGAGGGCGCTGCCCCCGCCGGTGAGCAGTCCCGCGATGGCGCCGGCCGCGGTCAGTCCGCGCCACCAGATGCCGAGCAGCAGCAGCGGGCAGAAGGACGAGGCGGCCACCGCGAAGGCGAGTCCCACGGCGTTGGCGACGGGCAGTTCGCTGGCGGCCACGCTCACCGTGACGGGCACGGCGACGGCCAGGAGCGTAGCCAGCCGGAAGCGGCGGACACCGAGCGTGGGCAGCACGTCCTGGCTGAGCACGCCCGCGACGGAGAGGGTGAGCCCGGAGGCGGTGGACAGGAAGGCGGCGCAGGCGCCGGCGGCGATCAGGGCGCCGAGGAGGTCGCCGGCGGCACCGCCGACGACCCGCTCCGGCAGGACCAGGACGGCGGCGTCCGTGTTGCCCGTGAGCAGCAGGTCCGGGGCGTAGAAGCGGCCGAGGAGGCCGTAGAGGGGCGGCAGCAGGTAGAAGCCGCCGACCAGGGCGAGCACGATCACGGTGGTGCGCCGGGCGGCCCGGCCGTCGGGGTTGGTGTAGAAGCGGACGAGCACATGGGGCAGCCCCATGGTGCCGAGGAAGGTGGCGAAGATCAGCCCGTACGTGGTGTACAGCGGGTGATCCTCCTTGCCGCCGGAGAGCGGCGCCGCCCAGCTGGAGGCGCCGGTGCGCCGGCCGTCGTCGGTCACGCGCTCGGGCACGGCGGCGTCGGGCGGGAACCGCAGCGTCGTGCCGGCCCGGACCTCGTGCACCCCGGGGTCCAGCTCCAGGGGGCCGTCGGCGTAGCGGCGGCCGTCGACGTCGCCGGTCGCGACGGCCCGCAGCGGCTCCTCGATCCTGAGGCGGACGGTGCTGTCGACGGTGACCTGGGTGTGCCGGCGGAAGGCCGGCGGCTCGTCGAGGGCGCCGGCCGGATGCGGGTCGCCGTGCCAGGCGATGACCAGGAACACGGCGGGCACGAGGAGCGCGGTCAGCTTCAGGCAGTACTGGAAGGCCTGGACGAAGGTGATGCCGCGCATGCCGCCCGCCGCCACGGCCAGGGTGACGACGGCGGCGACCAGCACGCCGCCGAGCCAGCGCGGTGCGCCGGTGACCAGGCCGAGGGTGAGGCCCGCGCCCTGGAGCTGGGGCAGCAGATAGAGCCAGCCGACGCCGACGACGAGCACGCTGGCCACGCGCCGGGCGGCCCTGGACTCCAGCCGCGCGTCGGCGAAGTCGGGCAGGGTGTACGCGCCGGAGCGGCGCAGCGGGGCGGCGACGAAGGCGAGCAGGACGAGATAGCCGGCCGCGTAGCCGACGGGGAACCAGAGCATCTCGACGCCCTGGGCGGCGACGAGTCCGGCGATGCCGAGGAACGAGGCCGCCGAGAGGTACTCGCCGCTGACGGCCATGGCGTTGAGGTACGGCGGAACGGTGCGCGAGGCGACGTAGAAATCGGAGGTGGTGCGGGAGACGCGCAGCCCCGTCGAACCGATCACCAGGGTCGCGACGACGGCCGCCGACACGGCCACGATGCCGTACGTCTGGTTCACCCGGCGGCTCCGGGTGCGCGGCCGAGCCCGCGCGGCTGGGCACCGGTCACCGTCAGGGCCCTCCGAGGAGGTCCGCGGTGTCCCGTTCGTTGCGTTCGGCGCGTACGACGTACCACCGGCCCATGACGACGAGCGCCGGGTAGGCGGCGACGCCGAGGACGGCCCAGACGATCAGGGCGCTGCCCGGCCGGACCGCCGGGTCGGGCAGCGCCGCGAAAACGAGGGGGAGCAGTCCGATCAGCGCGACGAGCAGACCGAACGTCGTCACTCCCAGTCTGAGTTGACGGCGCATCAGCGAGTGGAGCAGGAGGGGGTCGACGGCGGGGTCCGTCTCGTACGGCCGGGCGGGGCCGGCGGGGCCGTGAGCGGCGCGGGGGGCCCGTTGAGCCCCCGTGACCACTTCACGTCGAGGAGTCCCAGGTGCACTCATGCCGCGTCCTCCGGCCCGCGATGATCACACTTCGCAGTGGAGTGTACGCATCATGAAACCCGAGGGACAGCCTCCGCTCATGCCCCGGTCCACGGGGGGGGAAGGCCCGGGTACCCGGCGCGGCAACCGCAGGCCGGTCAGTGCCTGTCGCCCGTGCCGTCCTCCGTGGCCCTCCTGATGAGCAGGTCCCGCAGCATCCGGGCGTTCCTGCGGCTCACGGCCAGCGCCGTGGCGCCGATCACGACCGTCAGGCCCCCGGCGTCGACCCGCAGTTCGTCGATGCGGGCCAGGGACACGAGGTGGCGCCGGTGGATCCGTACGAAGCCCCGGGACCGCCAGTGCTCCTCCAGCGTGGCCAGCGGGATCCGCACCAGGTGGGTGCCCTCGGGGGTGTGGAGCCGGGTGTGTTCGCCGCGGGCCTCGGCGCGGATGATGTCGGCGACCGGCAGCGGACGGGTCACTCCCTCCCCCTCCACCGGGATGTGCTCGGCGAGCGAGGCGGCGCCGGAACGCGTTCGTCCGGCCGCGTCGCCGGTCCGCGCCTGCCGGGCGGGGGCGCGGCCGGCCCCGGCCAGCTCGGCGACCCGGCCGACCGTCTCGGCGAGGCGCTCGCGCCGCACCGGCTTGAGCAGGTAGTCCACGGCCTGGAGTTCGCCCGCCTGGCGGGCGAACTCCTCGTGCGCGGTGACGAAGACGACCGGGGGCGGGGCCGCGGCGCCGGCGAGGAGCCGGGCGAGATCGAGACCGCTGAGCCCCGCCATGCGGATGTCGAGGAAGACCGCGTCGACCGCCCCCGCGCCGTCCGGTGCCTCGTCCAGGGCACGGGCCAGCCGGCGCAGCGCCCCGGCCGGCCCGAGGACCCCCTCCGCGGTCCGCACCCGGGGGTCGGTCCGCAGCAGGAACAGCAGCTCCGCGAGGGCCGGTTCCTCGTCGTCGACGGCCAGCACCCGCAGGACCGCACCGGGGCGCGGCCGACCCTCCTCCGCATCCCCCTGCCCCGCTCCGGGCCCGCCGCTCACCCCCGCACCCCCGGCACGGCGGCCGGGGCCTGCGCTGCGTGCGGGGACATGGCGGCTCCTCGGGGCAGAGTACGAAGAGAGCGGCCGTGCGCCGGCACCGCTCGTCCCGGCGGCCCCCTCACGCACAAGCACGGGGCGCGGCACGGGCGGGTTCACCGGCGCGGCTCGCCCCGGCCGCCCGGGGCCCGTATCGCCGGCCCTCCCGGTCCCCCTCCGCCGGGAAATCATGACGAAGAGGCCGTGCCGGATGCCTCCGACACGGCCTCTGCCTCTTCAACCGGGTGCCCCGGGGACGGGGTCAGCTCACCATCGGTACCAGCGCCCGCGGCCGCCGCCGGCGCTGGTGGAGCGCATGACGAAGCCGAGCAGCCACAGCACCAGAACGGCGACCGCCACCCACCAGAGGATCTTGACGGCAAAACCGGCGCCGAAGAGGACCAGGGCCAGAAGAAGTACAAGCAACAGGGGAACCATAGTTATCAACCTCCTGAGCTGCCGAATGCCCGGCTATTCCTCGTCCATTCCCCCGGCATCGCTTTGTTTGTGCGGGGAAAGCCGGGGCACGAGTGGGCTACCGAGAAAGCGGCACCCACGCTACGAGGAGGCGCATTCCATGTCTGCCGGCGAGAAGGCCAAGGCGAAGACCGAACAGGCTGAGGGCAAGGTCAAGGAGGCCGCGGGAAGGGCCGTGGGCAACGACCGCTTGGCTGCCGAGGGACAGGCGGAGAAGAGCACGGGCGACGCCCGCGAAGCCAAGGAAAAGACCAAGGACGCGTTCAAGCACTGACGCCGCTCCCTCTCCATCGTTCGAAGGGCCCTCCCGCATGCCGCGGGAGGGCCCTTCGAAATGGACCAGATATTCAGGCGGGCCGGATATACGGGCGTCAGGGCCGGGTGGCACTGTCGCTGTCGGGGTGGATGGGGAAGATCTGGTCGAGGCCGACGATGCGCAGGGTGCGCAGGGTGGGGGCGGGTACGGCCGCGAGCGCGATGCCCGCCTGTGCGGCGAGGGCGTGGTTGTGGGCGGCGATCAGCACGCTGAGACCGCTGGAGTCGCAGAATTCCATGCCACCCAGGTCCAGGACGAGCAGCTGGCCCGGCTGGAGGGTGATCGTGGGGATCAGGGCGCGCAGCTCGCCGGCGGTGGAGTAGTCGAGTTCGCCGAAGATTTCCAGAACGGGACCGGTGGCAGCGTCTCGGGCGGTGATCTTCAGTGGGCTCATTCGCTTCTCGTCTGCGGATCGGGGGCTGGAACACCCAGGGCGAGCAGGGCGGTGTCGTCGTCGAGGCCGTCTCCGAAGGTCTGCAGCAGACCTGTCAGTGCCGCGATCAGGGCGGGCGGGGGCTTGCCGGCGTGGCGGGCGATGTACGCGAGCAGGGCCTCGTCCCCGAACAGGCCGGTGCGGTCCTCGCCGGTGCGGGCCTCGGTGATGCCGTCGGTGTAGAGCACGAGGGTGTCACCGCGGGCGAGGACGGTCGAGGCGGTGGCGAAGCGTGCGGAGGGCAGCACGCCGACGAGGAGGCCGCCGGGGGTGGGCAGGAAGTCGGCGCTGCCGTCGGCACGTACGACGATGACCGGGGGGTGACCGCCCGAGGCGATGCGGACGGCGACCTGCCCGGTCTCGGCGTCGGGTTCGAGGGTGCCGAAGACGACCGTGCAGTAGCGCGGGTCCCCGCCGCCCGCGTAGCGCTCGTGGAGCACCGCGTTCAGGGTGGTCAGCGCGGAGACGGGGTCGGGGTCGTGCAGGGCGGCGGCGCGCAGGGTGTAGCGGGTCAGTGAGGTGACCGCGGCGGCCTGGGGCCCCTTGCCGCACACGTCTCCGAGGAAGAAACCGAACCGCTTGCCGTCGATGGGGAAGACGTCGTAGAAGTCCCCGCCGAGCCGGTCGGGATGTGCGGTGTGGTAGTACGCCGCCGCCTCCACTCCGGGCACCGGCGGCAGGGTGTCGGGCAGCAGTGACTGCTGGAGCACGGCGAGGGCGTCCTGCAGCCGGGCGCGGTCGGCCTCCGCCTGCTTGCGTGCCTCTTCGGCCGCCTTGCGGCCGCGCAGGAGTTCCTCCTCGTAGGCGCGGCGCTCCCGGGCGTCGAAGACGGTGGTGCGGATCAGCAGGGGCTCGCCGGTGTCGCCGTGCTTGACCACGGAGGAGACCAGTACCGGTATCCGGGCACCGCCCGTCTGCTTGATCTCCAAGGCGATGCCGTTGATCTCGCCCTGCATGCGCAGCAGCGGCGCGAAGTGCGTCTCGTGGTACAGCCTGCCGCCCACGGTCAGCAGGTCGGTGAACCGCATCCGGCCCACCACCGCCTCGCGCGTCAGGTCCAGCCAGTTCAGAAGCGTGGTGTTGATCTTCGCGACGGTGCCGTCCATCAGGGTGGACAGATATCCGCACGGCGCTTCGTCGTACAGTTCCTCGGCGCTGTCCTCCAGCAGGGCGGCGAACGCCGCGCCGGCGGTCTTCTCGCCGTCGGCCTCGTAGGGGTCGGGGTGCTGCCCGGTGCGGCACATCATCGCAGGTCCGCCAGGAAACTCCGTATGGCCCCGTTGGTGGCTTCGGGCGCGGACAGGTGGGGGCAGTGTCCGGTCGCGTCGAGAGTGAGCAGCGTCGAGCCGGGGATCGCCTGGTGGACGAAGGCACCCACCTCCCGGGGGGCGATCACGTCCTGGGCGCACTCCAGCACCAGCGTCGGCACGTCGACGCCCTTGAGGTCGTCCCGCGAGTCCGACAGGAACGTGGTGCGCGCGAAGACGCGGGCCATCTCGGGGTCGGTGGCGCAGAAGCTGTTCTTGAGTTCGTCGCCGAGTTCGGGGCGGTCCGCGTTCCCCATGATCACCGGCGCCATCGCCGCCGACCACCCCAGATAGTTGGACTCCAGCGACGCCAGCAGTTCGTCGATGTCGTCGGCGCTGAACCCGCCGTGGTAGCCGTCGTCGTCGATGTACCGCGGGGACGGAGCGACCATCACATGCGCCCCGATCCGTTCCGGGGCCATGCCGGCGGCCAGCACGCCGATCATCGCGCTGACGGAGTGGCCGACGAACACCGCCTCGCGCAGGTCGAGCGCCTCGCAGATCTCGACCACGTCGCGGGCGTAGCCCTCCAGGGTGGCGTAGCGGTCCTCGGAGAACGCCGACGCCTCCGAGCGGCCCGAGCCGACGTAGTCGAACAGCACCACCCGGTAGTCCTCGGTCAGGGCGGGCAGTGTCAGCCGCCACATGTTCTGGTCGCAGCCGAACCCATGCGCCAGCACCACCGTCCGCCCGTTCGGGTTACCGGTGACGGTGACGTTGTTCCTGCGAGCGATATCCATACCGCGAGTCTCTCAGGCCCTGCCCGTTGTTCCGAAAAGGCCCCGGATTCTCCATGTTCGGCCCGACGCCTTCACATGTCGGCGTACGGCAGGAACGTGCCTGCTGGTGTCTGGTCGGCATACGGCAGGCCGGCGGGGCCGGCGACCAGGCACGAGGAAGCCCGCCGCGTGTGCGGCGGGCTTCCAGGGGGCGGCGGCCGTCAGGCTCAGTGGTGGGTGAGCATGCCTTCGCGCAGCCGGGCGAGTGTGCGCGACAGGAGCCGGGAGACGTGCATCTGGGAGACGCCGAGGTGTTCCCCGATCTGGGCCTGGGTGAGTTCCTCGACGAACCGCATGTGGATGATCTGCCGGTCCCGCTCGTCCAGCTCGGCGATCAGCGGGGCCAGGGCGTGGAAGTCCTCGACCAGTTCCAGCGCCTGGTCTTCGCTGCCGATGAAGTCCTGCAGGGCGCCCTCGCCGTCCTCGTTGCCGCTGAGGGCGGCGTCCAGGGAGGAGGAGTTGTAGCCATTGGCGGCCAGGCGGGCCTCCCGCACCTCTTCCTCGGGCAGGCTCATCAGCTCCGACAGCTCCTTGACCGTCGGCGTGCGCCCGAGGCGGCCGCGGAGTTCCTCCGTGGCGCGGGCGAGCTGGACGCGGGCTTCCTGCAGCCGGCGGGGCACGTGCACGGCCCAGGTGGTGTCGCGGAAGAACCGCTTGATCTCGCCCACGATGTAGGGGATGGCGAAGGAGGTGAACTCCACCTCCCGGGACAGCTCGAACCGGTCGATCGCCTTGATCAGACCGATCATGCCGACCTGGACGAT
The DNA here is from genome assembly GCF_043079545.1 of Streptomyces sp. NPDC015171. NCBI lineage: Bacteria > Bacillati > Actinomycetota > Actinomycetes > Kitasatosporales > Streptomycetaceae > Streptomyces > Streptomyces sp. NPDC015171. The sequence continues at coordinate 6,935 of NZ_JBIBUO010000018.1, read as the reverse complement.
GTCCTCCATCTCCTCCGCACCCCGGCTGCGGAACCGGCCGGCCGCGTACCGGACCAAGGACATGTTCATCTCGATCAGCGTGTTACGGGCGTAGCTGTACTCCGGCGTTCCCTCCTCCAGCACAGCCAGCTGGTCGAAGAACAACCGCGACAGCTCGCGGGCGTCCTTCGGCGCCACCCGGGAAGGGTCGACGACCTCCGGCAACCGGGCCGTCCGCGTGTCCATTACCGGGGTGCTGATGAGCGCCATTCTGTTCCCCTCCTAAAAAGTACGAGCCAACCGCTGCTGCCCCCCGAAACGGCCGACGATGCTCCGCCTACCCCGTCATCCCGCACCCATGCCGGTGTTTCTGTCCGACGGCCCGCCGGGCGTCCGCTCCGGCTCCGCGCCAGGGCGGCATGGGTACCCACGGCTCGACTCACCTGGTGAAGACCGTCCGCGCGATCCCGCCGGGGGCCGAGCTCGCCTCCGCGAGCAGTTCCCCGTCGGCGGACCAGATGCCCGAGCGGCCGGACGTGCGGTCGAAGCCGCCGCCGGCCGGACCCGCGAAGGCGGCCGTGGCGACCCACACCCCGTGGTCGGCCGCGACCCTGCGGGCGCGCTCGCCGTGGACCTCGGCCTCGTGATCGGCGTGGACGACCCCGGCCACGTACCCGTCGATGCCCAGCGCCGCCGTCCTCGCGGCATGCTCGGGGATGCCCGTGTCGCGGCAGACGGCGAGCCCCAGCCGCCACCCGTCCACGTCGATCACCGCGGGCTCCCCGGGCACGAAGCGGACGGCCTCGCTACCGTGCAGGTACACCTTGCCGTAGGCCACCCGCGCGCCCTCGCCGTCGACAGCCAGGATGCCGATGCGCGGACCGGGCACGGGGGCGCCGACCAGGGCGAGCGTCCCGCTCTCGGCACACGCGGCGACGACGGGGGCCAACCGCTCGTCGTCCGGAAGGACCGGTGCGGCGTCCAACTCGTATCCCGTCAACGACATCTCGGGGAAGACCACCACCCGCGCGTGCGCCGCCCGGACGGCCTCTCCATGGGCCACCGCGTTGGCCTCCACGTCATAGGCCGTGCACCTCGGCTGCGCCACCGCGATGCTCAACGGCTGCTCCACGCCTGACTCCCCTCGTCGAATCGCGAGGTCAGCCTACCGAGCGGCCGCAGAGCGAGCCGCGGCGCGGCGGCGCAGTTCCTTCTTGTCGGGCTTGCCCACGTCGGTGAGGGGCAGTTCGCCGGGGAAGGTGATGCCGGCCGGCTCGTACATCGCGCCGCGTTCGGCGCGTACGAAGGCGCGCAGTTCTTCCGCGTCGGTCGTGGCACCGGGGGCGAGCAGCACGGCGGCGTGGACGCGTTCCATGCGGTCCTCGTCGCGGACACCGAAGACGGCGCTCTGCAGCACCTGCGGGTGGCTGTTGAGCAGGTCCTCCAGTTCGGTGGTGTACACATGGCCGCCGACGACCACGATCATGTCCTTCAGCCGGTCGACCACGGTCACGTAGCCGTCGGCGTCACGGAATCCGATGTCACCGGTGTGCAGCCAGCCGTCCTGGAGGATCTCCGCGGTGAGCCGCGGCTGCTTCCAGTAGCCCTGCATGACCATGTCCGAGCGCACCACGATCTCGCCGTGTGCACCGTCGGGGAGCGCGTTGCCGTCCTCGTCGCGGATCTCGACCTCGACGCCGTCCAGGATCTTTCCCGCGCTGCGCAGCCGCTCGGGGCGAGCGTGGTCGTCCGGGGACAGGGTGCTGATCAGACCTGCCTCGTTCTGTCCGTACCCCTGCATCAGTACGGGTCCGAGGCGGCGTACGGCGTCGGCCAGTCGTGCCGGAGACGCCTGGCAGCCGCCGTAGACGACCTGACGCAGCGTGGAGGTGTCGGTGTGCTCCATGCGCGGGTGGTCGAGCAACTGGTAGAGCAGGGGCGGCAGCAGCCACAGATGGGTGATGCGCTCGCGCTCGACGGTGTCGAGCACCTGCCCCGCGTCGAAGTCGTCGAGGAGGACCACGGTGCCGCCGTACTCCAGCACGGCGTCCATGAGCATGCCTGCGGCGTGGGCGATGGTGGTGGCGACGAGCTGGCGGTGCGTCAGGGCGGCGGCCTCGTCGAACGGGCGCGCGGAGCGCTGCGCGAGCACCTGCCGGTAGGTGGTGCATATGCCCTTCGGATGGCCGGTGGTGCCACCCGTGTGCCGGATGGCACATATGTCGTCCGGCTGGGCCTGGCTGACGAAGGGCTCTTCGGGCTGGGCCGCGCAGAGCGCCAGCAGGTCTTCGCCCGTCTCGGCCGGGCCGAGCACCAGCACCGACTTGACCGGCACCGCCCCGGTGATGCCGGCGGCCCGGTCGGTCATCCGCGGATCGACGACAAGTGCCCGGCTCTCCACGTCGCGGACGATCGCGGCCTGCACGTCGGCGGCGAGCTTGCTGTACAGGTGGTTGACCCGGGCGCCGATCAGATTGGCCGCGTACCGCACGGCCACGGCCTCCGGCAGATTGCCGCTGAGCAGCGTCACCGTCTGGCCGCGCTCGATGCCCTGGGCCTGCATGGCCCACGCCATCCGGTGCACCAGGGCGCTGAACTCGCCCGCGGTGACGCGCTGGTCGCCGTAGACCAGAGCCTCGCGGTCGGGGTTCTCCCGCAGGGCATCGAGGATGTGCTCCACATGGCTGCGGAAGCGTGGGGCGACATCGGACATGTGTGATCCTCCTGAGCCGGAACGCAGGGGTGCGCGGACCGGTCTGCTGGTTGTTCGTCTGTGGGGGGGGGATGGCGGCACACCTGTACCAAAGGTTGCCTGGGCCAACCATGTGTCGACTCTAGGACGTCACGCCGATCATCGCTAAATTCGGCGAGCCGACCTGCGCGACAATCGGCCATCGTCTCGGGCGTGCCGCACAAGCCCTGGTCAGGGGTGGTTTTCGGCCACTGCGCGGGCGCGGACGGCCGGTGCCTGTGCCCGGCTTCCCTGCCGGCTCAGCGGCGTTCGATGAGGTTGTTGAAGTAGGGGATCGCGGCAGCTGACGCGGCGATCCCCGTGAGGACGGCGTAGGGCAGCGGGGCCGCGGCAAGACCGGACAGTACGGCGGCGCCGATCCCGGTCAGGACGGACAGAAGCAGGATCAGGGCGGTGCGCAGAGTGAGCAGGGACGGGTCCACGGTGTCATCCTCCGGTCGGTGCGGTGCGCCCTCGGAGCGGTGCTGGGCCTCGCTGCGGGGGTGCGGGACACGATGGCGTGACCGTGGGGATGTTGGACAGCGGCAACAGGGGTGTTTCCGCAGGTGGGAACAGTTTTGCGGGGCGAGCGGCGCCGGGCTCGGCGGTCAGGCCGGCTGGCTCAGGGCGCGGAGCGGGAGCATGACGAGAGCGGTGGTGCCGCCGGAGTCCGAGGGGCGCAGCTGGATGCGGATGCCGTGCCGCTGCGCGAGCCGGCCGACGACGTACAGGCCCATGCGCCGGGAGACGGCGACATCGATGGCGGGCGGCGCGGCGAGGCGCTCGTTGATGAGCGTGAGGTCCTCCGGAGACAGGCCGATCCCCGTGTCGTGGACCTCCATGAGGACGCGGCCGTCGGGCAGCACGTGCGCGGCGATGCGGACCGTGGTCTGCGGGGAGGAGAAGGAGGTGGCGTTCTCCAGCAGTTCGGCGAGCAGATGGACGAGGTCGTTGATGACGGGGCTCGTCACATCCGCCGTCGGGAAGGGCGTGAGCTCGATCCGCTCGTACTGCTCCACCTCGGAGGCGGCGGCGCGCACCACGTCCACCAGGGGGACCGGGCGGCTCCAGTGGCGGTGCGGGTCCTCGCCGCCCAGGACCAGCAGGTTCTCACCGTTGCGGCGCATCCTGGTGGTCAGATGGTCCAGCCGGAACAGGGCCGCGAGCTGGTCCGGGTCGGCTTCCCGCGACTCCAGCTGGGACAGCAGGGAGAGCTGCTGCCGCACCAGCACCAGGGTGCGCCGGGACAGGCCGGTGAACATCGCGTTGATGCTGCCCCGCAGCACGGCCTGGTCGGAGGCCAGGCGCACGGCTTCCTGCTGCACCTCGTCGAAGGCGCGGGCCACTTGATTGATCTCGGCACGGTCGTGCACGCCCAGCGAGGCGACGGAGGTGTCGACGTCGAGCGGGTCGGACCCGGACAGCTGGGCGACGATCTCGGGCAGGCGCCGGCGGGCGACGTCCTGGGCGACCTCCCGCAGATGCTCCAGCGCCGCCGCGTCCTGTGCGGCAGTCAGGCGCAGCGCGTCGACCACGCGGTACGCGCGCGCCAGTTCCTCCTGAAGGTTCTCCGGCTCCCCCTGGAGGAAGGCCCGCCGCAGATGCTCCTCCTGCTCCGCCCGCTCCTGCCGGGCACGCTCGACGTCGGCCTCGATCCGCGCCAGTTCCTCCTCCAGCTCGCGGCAGAGCTCCCAGGCGGCATCACGCTCCGACTCGGCACGGCGGACAGCCGCCTCAAGGCGCTCGATCTCCGATCTGAGCTGCCCGCACTGGGCTCGCCACGCCTCTTCCTGTTCCTGGTGCAGCGCCACCCGCTCGCCGTGCCGGACGCTGTCCCGGCTGCGTGCGTCCCGCACCTGCCGCAGACGCAGCTCCAGCTCGCGCAGCTGGTGTTTCTGGTCGGAAACACCACGCCGCAGTTCCGTGATCGTCAGCTCGGCCTGTTCCTTCTCCAGAACCGCCACCTCCAGCCGGTCACTGGCCAACTGGGCCCGGTAGCGCTGCGGGTCCTGTGCCAGAAGGGCCTCGCGGTGCAGGCGGTACAGGTGCTTCTGCACCTCCAGGGTCACCTCCGGATCGCAGGTGCGGCACGCGGACTTCAACAGGGCGTCGAGAAACGCCTTGTCGGGGATGCGTACGCCGGACAGATACCGCGAGACGGAGGGCGCGCTGACGTGGTGATATACCGAGAACTGCCGCAATGACTTGCCTGTCGCCCGGAACAGACCGCGCAGAGCGATCACGAACTCCCGCAGCTCGGGCGGTAATCCCTCGGGGAGCGGCTTGAGACCGGGGACGTCCCCGCTGTCCTCGAACCCCCACGTGCGCAACGCGTTGCCTACGTCCACCGGGTCGTCTTCCTCCTCCGCCGGCACCTGTGCCGCCCTCGCCCGCAAGCCTGACAGGTCAACGCCTTTGATGCATGCGCGAGTTGGCGGAACAGGTGCTTCCTCGTCGCGGGAGCTCGCCCGGCCGCGCAGGTCAACGGCACCTCTCGGCGATCGGGGCGTACAGGTGCGGCGGACCGCCCGCGAGGCCGCGGGGCGGTCCGCCTCGTCCGCGTCCCTGGGACGCCTGTCGCCTACCGGGGCATGTCGGCGCTGAGGGTGGTGTCCGGGATGCAGATGACTGCGTCGAACGCCTCCAGGGCGGGCACTTCGATGAACGCGGTGTCCACCCGGGTGCGGACCGGCTCGGGCGATCCGTGGCGTCGCGCGTACGCACGCAGGGCCCGCGTATTCACCAGGGCCGGTTGCCCGGACACCCCCGCGAACAGGGCCTCGACGCTGTCCGGGAGCGCTTCGGGGGTGGCGGCCCGTCCCCAGCGCATCCCGAGCGGGTGCCCCCGGTCCGGCACGTTCTCCACCGTCTCACCGCCGTTGCCGGTCAGGGCGAGGGGGACATAGTCCTTGCCGAGCGCCCGGGAGAGCAGACTGCCCATGGTCGGCACGGCTGGTGCGCCCTGCGTCCGGTCGGCCGAGCGCCGGATGTGGGCGTTGTGCGCGACGAGTACGACGCGGGTGCCGGGCCGGGACCGGTCCAGGAACTCCAGCAAGGTGTCGGCCAGATAGCGCTCCCGGGCCGCCAGGTTCAGCCCGTCGGGCGTGCCGGCGAACGCCTCGGCCATGGCGCGCTGCGTCCGGTCGGTCGTCACCGCCGCGCGCACGTCCGACAACGAGGTCGCGTACGCCTCTGCGCCGCTCCTCTCGGTATAGACCTCACGCAGGTCCGTGAAGCGGCCGAGCAGCCGGGCGAGCGCGGCGGTGAGGCGGTCCTGCACCGCCGGTTCCAGGCCGAGCCTGGCGTAGACCGGCACCATGACCGTCCCGCCCGCGATCGGCTCGGAAATGTCCAGCGCGGCGTTCAGGAAGGGCAGCGCACCCGGGTCCACAGCGGTCAGGTAGGCGGCGACCGGCTCCAGGACGGGGCGGAGCGAGCCGCCCGCCATGGGGATGTCGCAGCCGGCGAAGCGAACCGGCTGCGAGGCCGCCTCGTTGTGGCGGCGCAGCCACCGCAGGGTCTCCCTGCATTCGACGGGCTGCCCCAGACCCTGGACGGACCCGCCCGCCTCATCGGCGCCGCTGCCCTGAGTCCCGCTGTCCGCCGGGGCCAGGAGGTCGTCGATGTCCCCCGGGCCGCCCTGGACCCAGGCGTCCACGGCGCGGCCCTCCGCGGCCCCGTACTCCATGGCGTAGCCGGTGAAGCCCGACCGCTCGATCAGAAAGCGCAGTACGCGGTGGCGCATCAGGGCGAACTCGCGGATCTGGTGGGAGCTCTCGCCGAGGGCGACCACGCGAGCGTCGCCGACGAGGTCGCGCAGCGGCTCCAGGTCGCCGAGGGGGCCCTCCAGGTCCGCTCCGGGTCCCAGGGGCGCCAGTCGGGAGGAGTGAGAGGTGACCCACCGCGTCAGCTCGACGGGGGCCGCCGCGAGGGCCGGCTCGGCCGCAGGATGGAGATCGCGCAGATCGCTGATGTGGGCGGGGGTGTGGTGGCCGTGGTGGTTCTTGTCGTTCATGAAATGTGCTCCGCGGTAGACGTCATCGTCGGAGCCGGGCAGCGCTGAGCACCGCACCGGCGTGGTACCGGAGTGCGGCGAAGCCGTCGGAGCGGAACGCTGGTCGCGGCTTGCCGCTAGGCAGTGTCTTCAAATGATCTTGCCTGGTGGATCATGGTGGCGTGATACGTCGTCATGAACTGTCTGATGCCGAGTGGGAGTTCGTCCGGC
>NZ_JBIBUO010000017.1:0-164079 GCF_043079545.1 Streptomyces sp. NPDC015171 | reverse complement strand
AAATCGCCGCCGCGATCGCCTTCCTGGCCAGCCCCGCCGCGTCGTACGTCACGGGCGCGGTGCTGGACGCCCACGGTGGCTACAACGCCTGAACCGGAACCCCGCTGCGCGCCCCGAAAAAGCTGAACCCGGACGGCGTCGAGGCGGGCGGGTCGGCTCCGGCCACGCGTCTGTCGAGTTCGCCGGTCCGGAAGGCGAGTTCCTCGGGTGGATCAGAGTTGCGCGAGGCGCACCTCCACGGCGCCGTCCGGAGCAATCCGGCATTCGAAGCTTGGCTGCGGTGCCGTCGCCGGGCCCTGGAGGGTGGCGCCGTCCGAAAGCCGGAACCGGCTTCCGTGCCAGGGGCATTCGATGCAGTTCTCCAGCACCTTGCCCTCATGGAGCGGGCCGTCCATGTGGCTGCACCGGTCGGCCAGCGCGTTCAGCGCCCCCTCTTCGTCCCGTACCACCACCAGCGCCACCTCACCCGTCATCCGGCGTACGGGCACGCCCACGGGAAAGTCGTCCAGCGTTCCGACGCGGTGCCAGCCGGGTTCGACCAGGACCGGCACGGCCTCCGCATGGTTGACACCGGCGGCCTGCCGGTAGGCGAGATGACCGCCGAGTACGCCCCCGACCGTGGCGACGGTCAGCCCCCCGAAGCCGAGCACGCGGCCCAGCACAGGGCGCCCCTTCGTCCGCGCCGTCAGAGAAGCGGCGTAGGAGACGACAGCCGCGAGGTTCGCCGCCGCGTGGACCAGACCCACCCGGGACTGCCGTGGGCGCTGCTCCGCCCAGTCCACCCAGCCGGCCAGGGCGGCAGGTGCCGCGGCGACGAGTCCGACCGCCACCAACCGGCGTGCCGCCCGGCTCTCACCCGGCAAGAGGTCGAGGATCGCGGCGGAACTCCATGAGCCGATCGGGAGTTGCACGAGGGCGGGATGGAGCGGATGGCCGAGCCATAGTCCTCGCAGGACGTCCCTGCCCCGCCCGAGGGGCAGTGTGCGCACGGTCGTACGCATGCGCGTGGCCACCCCGTCCAGCCACTCCTGGTCTTCGAGGGCGTCCATGAGCGTCGCGAGCGCACCGCTGCGCGAGCCCTGCGGTCCAGGCGTCGGTTTTGTGAGTTTCATGCCGCCCGACTTTCCCATTCCGCCCCTGACAAACCGGACCACCGCGCGGGCGGGAACCCGCCGAGCCGGTCGGCCAGGGGTGGTGTTGAATACGGCTCCATGAGCGAGAGCGGGCGTGCGGCGAGCCGGACGGCGGTGCTGGTCTGCCAGGGGCGGGCGGCCGCGAACGGGAGGGTTGCCACAGAGCGGTTCGCGGATCCGGTGGCGACAGAGCTGCTGCGCGTGGCGGAACGCACCGCCGTGGACGAGGTACGCGCGAACACTCCGCCGAAGGGCTGGCGGGAGCGCACCGCGTACGAGAGTGTGCGGGCGTGCGCCGACGTGGTCGTCCCACGGACGGTCGCGATCGACGAGGCACTGCGCGCCCGTATGACCGGTCAGTTCGTGGTCCTCGGGGCCGGCCTGGACACGCGCGCGTGGCGTCTGCCCGGGCTCGCGCAGACAGATGTGTGGGAGGTCGATCATCCGGCGTCCCAGCAGGACAAACGGGCCCGCCTCGCCGACGCGGCGCCGGCGCTCCGCGCACCGGACGCGGGCAGTCGCCTCGCCGCCGAGCTGCCGGCCGTCGCCCGATCCGTACGGTTCACGCCGGTCGATCTCGCCGTCGATGATCTCGGTGCGGCGCTGGATGCCGCCGGGCACGACCCGTCCTCGCCGACGACCTGGTTGTGGGAGGGCGTCGTCCCGTACCTCACGCGCGACCAGGTGCGCACCACAGTGGCCGCACTCGCCGCGCGGACGGCACCGGGCAGCACACTCGTCGTCAACTACCAGGCGCCGTCGGCGAAGGCGGCCGCAGGGCGGCTGCTGACACGCGTGCTCGGCAGTTCGATCACCTCGGGCGAGCCATGGCGCTCTCTGTGGAAGCCGGAGCGGATGGCCGCACTGCTCGCGGAGTACGGCCTGCGGGTGGTGTCGGACGACGACCTCCTCGCCCTCGCGCATACCCTCGGCGGCCCGGCACGCGTGCGGGCGTCCTTGCGGTCGAGTCGCGTGGCCGTCGCAAACCGCGCCTGACGTCTGTGTTGTGCCCGCTGTGGGGAACGACCGCGGCCATGGCAGGCATTCGCTCCCTGTGCGGAGGGGAACGCGGCCGATCTCACCGCTGGTGGTCGGCGGATCCGTCGCCTGAAGGGCTCCAGGCGGCGATACGGGTCACCGTGACCGTCACGGTGACCGGCTCCGGGGCGGGGAGGCGGGAGGTGACGGCGGTCCGCACCCGGTCGTGGACATTGCGGGCGATGTCCAGTGCCCGCCGGCCCTCGGCGAGTACGCAGCGCACCTCGATGTGCCATCCCCCGCCGTCCGGCGAACGGTCGGCGCGGATGCCCGCGCCCGCCTCGGGTGACGTGCGGTGCGGCGTGGTGTGCGTACGGGCGGGCGCGGCTGCCGCGAGGCGGTGGGCGAGGCCGGGTTGCAGGCCGCCCACGCCGGGAACCGCGAGGGCCGCCTCGGCCGCGACGCCGCGGAGTGTGCCCGCGCCGACGGTGGTCATCACGTACTCCCACCCGCCGGGGGGCCGGCGCCGACGGGCGGCGGCCACGGTTCCAGGACGTCGGCCACGGTGATGTCGACGGCCGTGACAGCCAGACCCAGGTCCGCTCCGGCCGAGTGGAGGACCGATCGGCGCACCTGGTGGACCCGCTCGGGCAGCGGGCTGTCGAGGGCGGCGGCCAGGGTCATGGTCACCCGCACGCCGGCGCCCTCGCCCGCAGGTGTGAACCGGCAGATCGCGGCCCTGGCACCGGGGACCGTGTCCGCGGCCCGCCGCAGTACTTTCGCAGCGGTGCACTCGGCGATCCGCAGGTCCCGGTCCGGGTCGGCCAGGGGCAGCAGCCGCCCGAGCCGCACCTCTGCCCTGACGATGTCCATGACGCGGTCGGCGAGCACGTGGAGGCCGGACGTGTCCTCGGCGCACAGTGCCCGGGTGACCGCGTTCACGGCGGCCAGCCCCTCGACGGCCTCGCGGCAGTACGGGCAGGACACGGTGTGCGGGTCCGCCGCCGGCGCCTCGTCCCGCGCCTGTTCCCAGACCCGGCTGAGCAGGCGGCCGCAGGGCAGGACCTCATCGCCCGCGAACAGGGGCCCGTCGGCGGCGGCCTCGCGAGGGCGGGGCCCGTCGGCGCCGGGCGGTTCGGGAGTCCGCGTGTGCGGGTGGTCTATCGCCATGGGCCCATCGCCTCCTGCAGGGATCGACGTGCCCTGAACAGTCTGCCGCGCACCGTCGGCTCACTGGCCCGCGTCACATGGGCGATCTCCTTGTAGGGCAGACCTTGGACTTCGCGCAGGATCCAGCAGATGCGCTGCCCGGCGTCCAGTTCGGCGAGCGCGCGGGTCAGGGCGGCGGTGGCCGCGTCCTGCTCGGCGGCCCGGGCGGGCTGGCTCCGGGCATCCCCCGCCACGGGTTCGCCGACGGTGTTCAGGGAGAGGGGCGGCGGCCGGCGCCGGCGCATGGTGAGACAGCGGTTGACGGTGATCCGGTACATCCAGGTACGGAACTCCGCGCCGTGGCGGTATTCCGGCAGACGGCGCCAGGCGCTGACGAAGGCGTCCTGAACGGCTTCCTCAGCGTCCTGCGGGTCGCCGAGCATGCAGCGGGCCAGGGAAAGCAGCGGCCGGCCGTGCCGCCGGACGAGAACGGCGAAGGAGTCCTCGTCGCCCTCGGCCGCCCGTATGGCCAGCAGCCGGTCCGGCACGTCGCGTTCCGGCACGTCGCGTTCTGGCACTTCACGTTCTGGCACTTCACGTTCTGGCATGTCGCGTTCCGGCACTTCACCTTCTGGCATGTCGCGTTCCGGCACTTCACGTTCTGGCATGTCGCGCTCTGGCAGATCGCGTTCCGGCAGATCGCGTTCCGGCGGTGGGAAAGCAGTGCGTTCGATCATGGCGCTCCCGCGCAGGGCTCGGGCCGTCCGGGTACCCGATGGGCGATCTGTGACGCACACCACATGCGATGCGCGTGAGGAACGTGCTGCCCGATATGTCCAACCTTGTGACGGGCGCCACACCGGCGTCCGACCGAATCGATCGAGGCGACCGCCATGACGGAGAACATCACCAGCGTCGGCGGGGCCAGCCGTCCCGAGGCGGGCCTGAGCGCGTTGAAAGGCCGTACCGGGGCCGGGGCTCCGGCCGAGACCCGGGGGAAGACCACGATCGCGGACGGGGTGGTGGCCAAGATCGCCGGCATGGCCGCCCGTGAGGTACCGGGAATCTACAACCTGGGAGCGGGGATGGCCCGCGCCTTCGGCGCCGTGCGCGACCGCGTCCCCGGCACAGGCGGCGGGTCCCTCACGCAGGGAGTGAAGGTCGAGGTCGGCGAGCGGCAGGCCGCCGTGGACCTGGACGTCGTCGTCGAGTACGGCGTCTCCATCGTCGATGTCGCCGGCGGCGTACGTACCAATGTCATCAGCGCCGTCGAGCGCATGACGGGACTGGAGGTCGTCGAGGTGAACGTCGCCGTCGACGACGTCCACCTCCCCGACGACGAGGACGAGCTGAACGAACCGGACGAGGGCCGCGTGCGGTGACCGCCGCCGTGACCGCCGTCCACCGTCGTGACCACCGCCGTGTCCTCGGGCCCGAGCGGGCGGTCACGGCGAGAGGCACCCTCGCGAGACAGGTGAATGCATGATGAACACAGCGACGACGGGCCTCGCGGCCGGCATGGCCCTGGGCTTCGCCGCGTACTTCGGCGGATTCTGGGCGTTCCTGCTCGTTCTCGTCCTGGGCACGGTGGGGCTGGCCGTCGGCCTCGCCCTGCAGGGCGACCTCGACCTCCACACGCGGAGACAGCGATGAAGAGCCGGCCCGGCTCTCCTGACGAGGGGGCGGGCCCGCCGGCGGCGGCCGCCGGCCTGCCGTCCCCGGCCGAGCGGGGCGCCACCGTCATCCCGGACAGGGTGGTCGCCCGTATCGCCGCCCGGGCCGCACGTACCGCGCAGTCCCAGCGCGCCGCCCTGCCGCCCGGCCGGGACGGGCCGGCGGCGCCCCACGCCTCCGCCGCCGTCCATACCGGCTCGGTGCGCCTGCACCTGACGATGGACCTGCCCTATCCCACCGACATACCCCAGGTCTGCGAGCGGATCCAGCGCGATGTCGCCGAACGGGTGGCCCAGCTGACCGGTCTGAAGGTGCCGGAGGTCACCCTCACCGTCCGGCGGCTGGTGACCGCCGCCGGCGCGAGCCGGGGGCGGGTCCGGTGAGCGGCCACGCGGCCCCGACGACCGCGCATAGGGAAGGGGGATCACGATGACATCCGATTCCGGTCCTCCCGGCCCCGGCTCCGCGCCGTCCGCGGTGCCGCCGGCCAAGGAGCCCGGCCCGACCGCAGGCGACGTGTCCGGCTCGAACCCCCGGGCCGGTGAACACGGCGAAGGGCACCGGACGCACCGGCCCTGGTCCGCACGCCGCCTTCCGGCCGCACTGGTCGCCTCGGTGGTTCTCGTGGCGGCGGGCGCTGCACTGATCGACGTGATCGCCGTACGGGCGGGACGCCCAGCGGCGGCCTGGCGCCGGCATCTGGCCGACGAACTGGCCTCCCGCCCCGTCGACGACGTCTGGATGCTCACGGGAGCCGCCGTGGCCGCCGCCCTCGGCATCTGGTTGCTCGTGCTGGCACTCACTCCCGGCCTGCGCCACTCGCTGCCCCTGCGCTCCCCCGCGCCCTGGCTGCGGGCCTCCCTCGACCGAGACGGCGCCGCCGATCTGCTGCGCGACGCCGCCATGCGGGTACCCGGGGTCAGCAAGGCCCGCGTCCGGGTGCGCCGCCACCGCGTCACAGCACGCGCGGACGTTCGTTTCCGCGACCTCGACCAGGTGAAGGACGACCTCACCGCCGGCCTCGAGCACGAGCGCGACCGGCTCGCCCTCGCCCGCCCTCCCCGCATCGCCGTACGAGTGCGGCGACGCACCCACTGACCGAAAACCCCTGGACCGGAGCACGCACCATGACGCCGCGACCCGTACTCAACCGCAGTCTGCTGGCCCTCGCCGGGCTGGTACTGCTCGGCGGCGGTCTGCTGATCCTCTTCGCCGGACTCGATCTCTACCGGCGGCACGATCTGGTCCCGCCCGCCGGCTGGCCCCTGACCGCCCCGGACGCTGTCCTGCTGGGCTCCGCCGACCGGGCCCGCTGGAGCGATCAGGGCTGGTGGTGGTGGCCCGCGGTCATCGCCGCCCTCGCCCTCGTCGTCCTGCTCGCCCTGTACTGGCTGCTCGCCCAGCTACGCCGAGACCACCCCGGAGCACTGCCCGTCGGCGGCACACCCCCGAGGGAAGGCGTCGAACTGCGCGACTCCGCGCTCAGCGACGCGATAGCCGCCGAAGCCGGCGCGCTGCCGGGCGTCGACCATGCGGCCGTACGCATCACCGGCCGCCCTGCCCACCCCCGCACCCGCGTCGGGCTCACTCTCACCTCTCAGGCGGCGCCCGGCACCGTCCTCGACGTCCTGTGCCAGGGCCCGCTCCGAACCGCCCGTCTGTCCACCGGCTCCCCTCCCATGCCCACCGAGGCCCGGTTGCAGGTCGCCGGCCACAAACCGCACCGCGCGGAGTGAGGAGGAGACCGTCCGTCCACCGGCACCACTACCTCCCAAGGGAGAGATCATGATCATCGTAGGCATCATCCTGCTCGTCGTAGGTTTCCTCACCGGGATATCCATCCTGTGGACCATCGGGATCATCCTGCTGGTCGTCGGCGCCATCCTGTGGATCCTCGGCTCGATGGGACACGCCGTCGCCGGGCGACGCCACTACTGGTGACCCAACCGCGGCCCGCCCGCGACGGATCCCCCCGGGACCGCCGCGGCCGGCCGCGGACCCCTGCGCCGTCGGCGAGGTGCGCCGACGACGAGGCGCGGCGACGACGAGGCGCCGCGCGGGACGCGGCGGGCAGCCAGCACATACGGTGCACTCCGGAGCGGGGGCCGGACGCGGCCCGTCTCCGGACCACGCAGACGTCGAACGCCTCGCGCCGGTCGGTTCAGATCCGTTGGGCACGGTGGAGGAGGGCGTGCGGTCCGCAGGATCGCAGCGCCGCCCGGGCGGCGTTCGCTCCGGGGGCGCCGTGGACTCCTCCGCCGGGGTGGGCCGCGGCGGAGGCGAGGTAGAGGCCCTTGACGGGGGTCTCGGGCCGGCCTGTGCCGGGGACGGGACGGAAGACCGCCTGCTGGTGCAGGGCGGTGGTGCCGTTGTTGATGGCGCCGTTGCGGAGGTTCTCGTTCATGGCCTGAAGGGTGAGGGGGGCCAGGATCCGGCGGGCGAGGATCCTCGTGCGGAAGCCGGGCGCGAACCGTTCCACCTGGGCCTCGACGCGGTCCGCCATGGCTTCCTGCTCGCGGGCGTCCCAGCTGCCGGTGATGCGGTCGGGACCGGCGTCGGAGGTGACGCGCTGCGGGACGTGGGTGTAGGCCCACGCCGATTCCGTGCCGACGGGTGAGCGGCTGGGATCCGCCGTCGTCATCTGTCCGAGCAGGGCGAACGGCTCGTCGGGCACCTGTCCCATGGCGATCTGCGCGGCGAACCGGGTCAGGCTGTCGACGCCGTCGGCCACGTGGACCGTCCCCGCGCCGGCGGCCTGCGGGGCCGTCCACGGCACCGGTCCGGTCAGCGCCCAGTCGACCTTGAAGGTCGCGAAGTCCCACTGGAAGCGCTCCAGATCGCGCAGGAGGCGGGACGGCAGGTGTTCCTCGCCCACGAGCTCCCGGTACAGCGCCGGTGCCGAGGTGTCCGCGAGCACGGCACGCCGCGCGCTCACGGCTTCGCCGCCCGCCGTCCGGACGCCCACCGCCCGGCCGCCCCGTACGACGACGGACACGGCGCGCTCCCCGCAGCGCACGACGCCGCCGCGGTGCCGAAGGCGGCTCACCAGCGCCGCGGTCAGAGCGCCTGCCCCGCCGACGGGGACCGGGAAGCCGTGGCTCTGTCCGAGCATCGACATCAGCCAGCCGAATCCGCCGCTGCCCACCGCCTCGGGAGCCAGGTCGGCGTGCAGGGCGTTCCCGGCCAGCAGGAGCCGTCCGCCCTCGCCCCGGAACTCCTCGTCGCCCAGCCGGCGCACCGGCAGCAACAGCTTCCGGGCCAGCCGCAGTCCGCCCGCGGCGCGGAGCTTCGCCGCCAGCCGGAGCCCGGAGCGGACCGGCGGGAACGGCGTGAACAGGGCCTGCACCAAGTCCCGCCCGACACGGCCCCACACCTCGTACAGGTCCCGCCAGGCGTCACCGTCGCCCGGCGCGAACTCCTCCAGCCCGGACGCGGTCTCCCGCACGCGGCGCTCCAGCACGGCGCATCGTCCGTCCCTGAGCGGGTGGGCCAGCACGCGCGGGGCGTGGCTCCATCGCAGTCCCTCCGCTGCGAGGTCGAGACGGGCGAGGACCGGTGACACGGCAGCCAGCGGGTAGAAGGCGCTGAAGAGATCGGAGACGTAGTCGGGGTGGACACCGCGGTCACTGCGCACGGCGCCGCCGGGCTCCTGCTGGGCCTCCAGCACTTCCACGCTCCACCCTGCGTCCGCGAGCACGTTGGCCGCCACCAGCCCGTTGGGGCCGGCACCGATCACCACCGCGTCAGGCACGGCCGGCCCCGGCGCGGTCCCGCCCGGCATGGTCCTGTTCCACGAGCCTGGCGAGGCGTGCGAGCATGCCCCGGTGCCGCAACTGGAACACCGCTTCACTGGCGGCGTTGTGGAGGGTGCCTCCCAGGCCGCGCAGGGGGTGCTCATCGCAGATGACGAGCGTTTCGTCCTCGCCCCAGGGCCGGAGCTGGAGGAAGATCCTCGCTGTCCCGAGCGATTTGAACGCGGCTTCCAGTTCCAGCTCACTGCCGGTTTCCCGGTGGCGGACCGTCGTCACCCCGTCGGCCGTCCAGGGCCCCAGCCGCACGGTGTAGCGGAGCCGGGATCCGACGGCGGGCCAGGTCTGGTCGAGCGGCACGGACGTGGAGGGCCCCACCACCCACTCCCCGTACCGGTTCGGATCGGCGAGCACCGCCCATACCGCCTGCGAGGGACGCCGGATCAGCTGGTGACGGACGGCCATGGAGGGAGCCTCTCAACGGATGGGGGGTGGCACGGCCGCGCTGTACGGCACTCGGAACGCCTGCCTGTGTGCGTACCCGCGCTCGGCCGTGGCCGGACCTCTCGGGCACGCGGGCACGGAGGATCCTTCGTCCACCTTGTGGTGTCACGGTCATGGTGCGCGTACTCGAGCGCCCGCGCATCTCGCCCGCGCCGCCCTCGCATCTCGCCCGCACCGAAGGAGCGTGCGGCTTCGGTGGCGAAGTCCCTCTGCCCCTGCTTGGCTGGGAAGGACCCCGCACTCCCCCCCGACCGAGGTTTGATCATGAGCACCGAGAACCAGCCGAACGAGCGGGTCCGGCAGATGCGCGACAAGGCCGAACAGCTGGAGCAGGCGGCGCAGCACTCCGCCGATCCCGCGGAACGCCGAAGGCTGACGGACAAGGCCATGCGCATCCGGCGGCAGAGCGAGCAGGAGAACGGCAGGGGCAGCGGAACCATGGACCCCATGTAGGCACACCCGCGGACGACCTGGGCCCGCGCCGGGTCCCCGGCGTCGGGGGTGCCGGCCGGCCGCCGGCCCGTCGTACGCCCCACCCGCCGACGTCCGCCCGGCCGCCCGCCGGTACCGGCCGCCCGGCGTCACGTCCGGCGGATCCCCGCGGGGCGCGTCACGAGGTGCCGGGCGCCGGTGGCGCCGAGCGGGCACCTCCTCGGCGGACGCGGTCCCGGACTGGACGGCCGGGGCGTGGCGAGTGGGCGAGGGGGCCTCAGGAGGTCTCGCCCTCATGGGTGCGATCGGCGGACGGTCTGCTGGAGTCGAGCCAGGTGCCGAGCGGGCCGGCGGCACGCGAGGCGTCCAGGGTGAGGTGCAGTCGCGTCCCGCTGCCCGAGGGGCCCGCGGGACAGCTGCGCTGCTCGTCGCCCGAGAACAGCAGCCGGAGCGCGTCGGCGACGCGCCGGGCCGCCGCGGGGTCGGCGGAGACCAGGCGGACCTCCACCCGGCCCTGGCCGCTCGGGTCGTGGGCGGCCTCGGGAGGAAGGGGGCGGAGCGGGGCTTCGGATGTCATGGAGCGGAACCTGGCCCGGACCTGAGCGGCCCGAATCTGTCTTCCGACGAGGACGAGACCGGCTCGAACACCGGCGTACGAGGTGCCCTCGACCACTTCAGCGTACTCCTGCGGCCCGGCGGAGCAGCCGCTCCGGTGCGCCTCACCGAGGGCGGGTCGGGGCACCTGTCGTGGAGTGATCGAACACAGCGTCACGGGACGCCACCCTCGGTCACGCATGGCGAGGCCCCGCTGTGCGAAATCAGAGCAGACCTGTGCGAGGGTGCCTGAACTCCTGCTCAGGCACCCTCGCACAGGCTTTTCCCCTCGCAGCAGGGACGGCGATGCCCCGTCGGCGTACATCCGGGTAATCCGTTGCGGAACGTCTGGGGGATTGGTCCGGGATCTTTTTTCACCTGATCAGGTCTCGGGCCAATCCGCCCGGCGGGCAGAACCGGATTCCCTGCGTGAGGGACGAAGAGAGGGATCAGCGAGTACGGCCAGGTCTGCCGCTTCTGGCGCTGGGGGCGCTGAGCGGGGTGTTGGCCGGCTTCGCCGCGCTGGCGGCGGCCGAACTGGTCGCGGCGCCGGTGCGGCCGCAGTCCAGTCCGGTGATCGCGGTGGGCGGCGCGTCCATCGACGCAACGCCTGCCCCGGTCAAGGACTGGGCGATCCGCCACTTCGGCACCAACGACAAGCTGGTACTGCAGCTCGGCATCCTCGCCGTCCTGACCGTACTGGCCTTGGCGCTGGGTGTGCTGGCGGTGCGGTTTCGGCGGGTCGGAGCCGCCGGGATCCTTCTCTTCGGGATCATCGGGGCAGCGGCCGCCATCAACCGGCCCGACTCCACCGGCATCACCGACGCACTGCCCTCCATCGTCGGGGCCATTGCGGGGGCTCTGCTCCTGTACGTGCTGGCGGGCCGTCTGACCACGGTGAGAAGGTCACCGGCCTCAGTGGCCGAGCCTGTGCCCGGGGAAGCGGCAGAGGGTCTGGCCGCATCTGAGCGATGGGACCGGAGGGGATTCGTCCTGGCGGCCGCATCAGCCGCAGTCGCCTCCGCGGGGGTGGGCGCGCTGGGCCGGTCGCTGAACGCCTCACACGGCAAGGACGCGATCGCCTCACGGAACAAGCTCGTACTGCCGGCACCGGGGTCACCGGCGCGTCCCGTGCCCAAGAGGGCCGCGCTGCGCGTACCCGGAATCAGCCCGTTCGTCACCCCGAACACGGACTTCTACCGGGTGGACACCGCGCTGGTGGTGCCCAGGGTGGACGCCACGACCTGGCAGCTTCGTATCCACGGCAAGGGCGTACGCCGCCCGGCCGCCTACTCCTTCGACGACCTGCTGCGCAGGGAGCTGATCGAGCGGGACATCACCCTGACCTGTGTCTCCAACGAGGTCGGCGGCCCGTATGCGGGCAACGCCCGCTGGACCGGAGTACGACTGGCCGACCTGCTCGCCGAATGCGGCGTCGAACCGCCGTCCCGGGGAGGGCGGGCGGACCAGTTGGTGGCCCGCTCGGTGGACGGCATGACGATCGGCAGCCCGGTCGAGGACGTCATGGACGGCCGGGACGCCATGCTCGCGCTCGGTATGAACGGCGAACCGCTGCCCTTCGCACACGGCTTCCCCGTCCGGATGGTGGTCCCGGGCCTGTACGGCTTCGTGTCGGCCTGCAAGTGGATCGAGGACATCGAGCTCACCACCTTCGATTCCTACGATCCCTACTGGGTCAAGCGGGGCTGGGCCCGCAGGGCCCCGATCAAGACCGAGTCCCGGATCGACACCCCCAAGCCCTTCGCCCGGCCCAGGGCCGGCACGGTGATGGTGGCCGGGGTCGCCTGGGCCCAGCACCGGGGCATCGACAAGGTCGAGGTCCGTATCGACGACGGCCGCTGGCAGGAAGCCCGCCTCGCCGCCGAGGACACCCGCGACACCTGGCGCCAGTGGTCCCTTCCCTGGCAGGCCACCACAGGCGGGCACACCCTGACCGTGCGCGCCACCGACCGGACCGGCGCGGTGCAGACCGACCAACGCACCCGCACCATCCCCGACGGCGCCAGCGGCCGGCACTCCGTGGTCGTGACCGTCGACTGACCGCCCACCCCCCATGGCAAGGGTCCCGTGGCCCTTTGCGAACCACCTTTCCGCAACACCCCCTGATGCAGCGGAACGCTGCACTGTCCGACAGGAGAACATGATGAACCCCCGTATCCGCCGCACCGCCGGTCTCCTCGCCGCCGCTGCCGTGCTGCCCCTGGCGCTGACTGCCTGCTCCGACGCAAGCAGCGACTCGAGCAAGGCCGACTCCGCCGACAAGGCGTCGGCTCCGGCCGCCAAGAGCAGCGACGACATGGGCGGCTCGACGGAGTCCGCGAGCAGCATGGACCAGCCCTTCGGCCCCGCCTGTTCCGCCGTGCCGAAGAACGGTGCCGGCTCCTTCGACGGCATGGCCAAGGACCCGGTCGCCACCGCCGCCTCCAACAACCCGGCCCTGTCCACCCTCGTGAGCGCGGTGAAGAAGGCGGGCCTGGTCGACACCCTCAACAACGCCCAGGACATCACGGTGTTCGCGCCGACCAACGACGCCTTCAAGAAGATCCCGAAGGCCACCCTTGACAAGGTCCTGAACGACAAGGCCCAGCTGACGAAGATCCTCACCTACCACGTCGTCGGCAGGAAGCTCACGCCGAAGGACCTTCGGAACGGCTCCTTCGACACGCTGGAGAAGTCGAAGGTGATGACCTCCGGCTCCGGCGAGTCCTACAAGGTCAACGACTCCGCGAACGTGGTCTGCGGCAACGTGAGGACCGCCAACGCCAACGTCTACATCATCGACACCGTCCTGATGCCGAAGAGCTGACGCTGGTGCGGGCCGAGGACGCGCGCCCCGGCCGGTCGCCTTGACGGGAGCGACCGGCCGGCCCGCGTCCTTCGTGCCGGGGCATCCGCCGGCCGCCCGACCGGCACAGCCTGCCGGACGCCCTGATCACAGGGCTGGTCCGTAGATCTCACCGCCTGCGGACCGGTCCTCCGACAGTGCGCCGTTTCATCCGACCGGGAAGGGACACACCACCGTGGAACGATCATCCGACCCAAGGCCGAGCGGGCGGGCGGCGGGTGCCGGGAGCTCGCGCCGTACGGCTGTCATCGGCAGCGGGGTGGCGGGACTGACCGCCGCGTACCTCCTGGCCCGCGCCCACCAGGTCACCCTCTACGAGGCCGACGACCGCCTCGGCGGCCACGCCCACACCCACGACCTCACCGGGGCCGACGGGCGCACGCACCGCGTCGACTCCGGATTCATCGTGCACAACCGCCGCACCTACCCGAACCTGCTCAGGCTCTTTCGCGAACTCGGCGTGGTCACGCAGGAGTCGGAGATGAGCATGTCCGTGCGCTGCGAGGGCTGCGGCCTTGAGTACGCCGGCGCCCGCGGACTTCGGGGGCTGTTCGCCCAGCCGCGCAACACCCTGCGCGGTCCCTACCTGCGCATGCTGGCCGAGGTACCGCGCTTCCACCGGGCGGCCCGCCGTCTCCTGGACACGGGCGCCGACGACACTCTGACGCTCAGTGCCTTCTTGGCCCGGGCCGGCTTCTCGTCCTACTTCCGCGCGCACTTCATGACGCCGGTGGTGTCCGCGGTGTGGTCCTGCGACGCGGAGACGGCACTGCGGTATCCGGCGGTCCATCTCTTCCGGTTCCTCGCCCACCACGGCATGCTCTCGGTGAGCGGATCACCGGTGTGGCGGACTGTCACGGGCGGCTCGGGAACGTATGTCGAACGGATCGCGGCCCATCTGCACGAGGTACGCGCCGGCACCCCCGTGCGGTCCGTGCTCCGGCATACAGACGGCGTGGAGGTGACCGCGGACGACGGGACCACTGCCTCCTACGACCACGTCGTCGTCGCCGCACACCCCGATCAGGCACTGCGGCTGCTCAGCGACGCGACCCCGGAGGAGAAGGAAGTCCTCGGCGCCTTCCGCTACTCGCCCAACGCCACCCTGCTGCACACCGACACCTCCCTGCTTCCGCGGGCGGGCGGGGCCCGCGCGTCCTGGAACTACCTGATGCCCGACTGCCGGGCCGGTGCCGACCGGGTGCGGGTGAGCTACGACATGAACCGCTTGCAACGACTCGACACCCCGCAGACGTACGTCGTCACCCTCGGCGGCCAGGACCGCGTCGACCCCGCCCGGGTGCTGGCCCGCATGTCCTACGAACACCCCGTGTACACACCCGAGTCGGTCGCTGCCCAGCGCCGGCTGCCCGAACTGACCACGGCCGTCACGGCGTTCGCGGGCGCTTACCACGGCTGGGGCTTCCACGAGGACGGCTGCCGCAGCGGTGTCGAGGCCGCCGCGGCCCTAGGGGTGAGATGGTGACCGACCTGCCTGTACGGCGGCAGGCACGGCCGGGGGCGCCGGCCCTGTACCCGTGCACGATCACCCACGTGCGCCGGGCTCCCCGGCGCTACGCCCTGCGGCACCGCACCTATATGTGGCTGGTCGACCTCGACCACCTGCCCGTACTGCCGCGTCCGCTGAGGCCGCTCGCACACTTCTGTACCCGCGACCACTTCACCGGGCGTGCTCCGTCGCTCCGCGCCGCGCTCGACGGCTTCCTGGGCGAGCACGGCATCGACCTGCGGGGCGGCCGGGTGCTGATGCTCGCGCACGCAAGGGTCCTCGGGCATGTCTTCAACCCGCTGACCCTGTACTGGTGTTACGGCCGCGATGGCGGCTTGCGCTGTGTGGTGGCCGAGGTCCACAACACCTACGGCGAGCGCCACGCCTACCTGCTGCGCACCGACACGGCCGGCACCGCCACGGTCGCCAAAGACTTCTACGTGTCGCCCTTCCATCCGGTCGACGGCCACTACGAGATGCGGCTCCTGCCGCCCGCTGAGCGCCTGCGGTTGTCCGTGACGCTGCGGCAGCCCGGCAGCCCGCCTTTCACCGCCGCGGTGCATGGCAGGCGCCGCGAGGCGACGGTGCCCGTGCTGCTACGCCTGGCCCTGCGTCATCCCTGGTCGACCCTCAGGGTGTCGGCCGCCATCCGCTTCCACGGTATCCGCCTGTTCCTGCGGGGCCTTCCGGTGCAGCCGCGCCCGGGCCGCCGCACCCCGGAGAGTACGTCATGACCCAAGTCGAACCCCGTCCCGCCGCCCGCCGTCGGGCCGGCGTCGAAACCCTGCCCGTCGACGGCGAGCGCTGGCCCGATGTGGCCGCCGTACCCCGGGCGTCCTGGCCGGTGCGGGCCGTCACCGCCTCCGTACTGGAACGCGCCCTGCGGCGGCTGCCCCTACGGGTCCGGTTCGCCGGCGGCTCCACCCTCGGCACGGGCGGCCCGCTGATAGAAGTGCGTGACCCGAAGGCGTTCCACGCCCGGATCGGCACACGCGGGCTCATCGGGTTCGGTGAGTCCTATATGGCCGGCGAGTGGGACGCGCCGGACCTGGTCGGCGCGCTCACCGTGCTCGCTGCCCACGCGGCCGATCTGATCCCCGCGCCGCTGCAAGGGCTGCGCGGTGTGTGGGCGCAGCGTCAGCCCGACAGGCAGCGCAACACCCCCGACGGGTCGCGTACCAACATCAGCCGTCACTACGACCTGTCCAATGATCTTTTCGCGTTGTTCCTGGACGAGACGCTCACCTACTCCTCGGCCGTGTTCCGGGGCTTTCCCGCGGACTGGTCGCTGCTGGCCGCTGCCCAGCAGCGCAAGATCGACCGTCTGCTGGACCTGGCCGCTGTCCGCGAGGGCACCCGCCTGCTGGAGATCGGCACGGGCTGGGGCGAGCTCGCCCTGCGGGCCGCCGCCCGCGGCGCGCACGTCACGTCGCTCACGCTGTCGAAGGAGCAGCGTGAACTGGCGACGGACCGCGTACGTGAGGCCGGCTGCGCCGACCGCGTGTCGATCGAGCTGTGCGACTACCGCGAGGCCCGCGGCAGCTACGACGCGGTGGTCAGCGTGGAGATGATCGAGGCCGTCGGCGCCGAGTTCTGGCCCGTCTACTTCCGCACTCTGAACCGGCTTCTGGCGCCGGGCGGCCGGGTGGCGCTGCAGGCCATCACCATGCCGCACGAGCGGATGACGGCCGCCCGTCACACCTACACCTGGATCCAGAAGTACGTGTTTCCCGGCGGCCTCATCCCCTCCACGCAAGCCATCGAGGAGACGGTTCGCGACCACACGGCACTGGCGGTGGCCGCCCGGGACGGTTTCGGCGCGCACTACGCGGAGACGCTGCGTCTGTGGCGGGAGCGGTTCACGGACCGCGCCGCCGAGGTCGGCGCTCTCGGTTTCGACGCGACTTTCCGCCGTCTGTGGACGTTCTATCTGGCCTATTCCGAGGCCGGATTCCGCTCCGGATACCTCGACGTCCAGCAGTACCTGCTCACCAAGGAGGACCCGGCGCGATGACGACCGCCCGCACTTCAGCCCTTACCGGTGCCGCACAGCGGCTCGCCGCCCTCGCGGAGGGCGCGCTCGGCGGCCCGCTGCCGGTGCGGCTGCGCACCTGGGACGGCAGCGAGTCCGGTCCGGCCGGCGCCCCCGTGGTCGTTGTGCGCTCGCGGCGCGCACTGCGCCGCCTGCTGTGGCAGCCTGGCGAGCTCGGTCTGGCCCAGGCATACGTCACCGGGGAGATCGACGTGGAAGGCGATCTCCCCCAGGGGCTGCGTGCCATGTGGGCCGCCGTTCGGGAGCGGGGTCTGCACGCCCCGAGGCTTTCCCCGGCCGACTGGACACGCGCGGTTGCCGAGGCCGTGCGGCTCGGTGCCATCGGCCCGCGACCGCCTGCGCCCGCCACTCAGGCCCGGCTGCGCGGCGGCCTGCACAGCAAGGCCCGCGACCGGGCGGCCATCAGCCACCACTACGACTTGTCCAACGACTTCTACAGCCTCCTTCTCGACGAGACGATGGCGTACTCCTGCGGCTACTGGACTGGGGCGGAATCCCAGGCCGGGCCGGCCGATGCGCAGCGCGCCAAGCTGGAGCTGATCTGCCGCAAGCTCGGCCTCGTCCCGGGCGCCCGCCTGCTGGACATCGGCTGCGGCTGGGGCTCGCTGACCTTGTACGCGGCCGAGGAGCACCAGGCGCAGGTCACCGCCGTCACCCTGGCCCGCGAGCAGGCCGCCTACGTGCGGGAACAGGTGCGCGGCCGGGGGCTGGAAGACCGGGTGGAGGTGGTGTGCCAGGACTACCGGGACATCACCGGCTCCTCCTACGACGCCGTGGCCACCGTCGAGATGGGCGAGCACGTCGGAGACGAGGAGTACCCCGCCTTCGCAGCCGCCCTGCACCGGCTTGTCCGCCCGCAGGGGCGCGTGCTGGTCCAGCAGATGTCCCGCGGCACGCGGGCACCGGGCGGCGGCGCGTTCATCGAGGCGTACATCGCCCCGGACATGCACATGCGGCCGACGGCCGAGACCGTCGGCCTGCTGGAAGCGGCTGGGCTGGAGGTCCGGTCGGTGGAGTCGATGCGCGAGCACTACGTGCGCACCATCGAGGCCTGGCACCGCACGCTGGAGGAACGGTGGGAGCAGTTCGTCAGGCTGGTCGGCGAGGAGACGGCCCGCGTGTGGCGGCTGTACCTGGTCGGCGGGGCCCTGGCCTTCGAGGAGCGGCGCATGGGTGTGGACCAGTTCCTCGCCGTACGCCCGAAGGCCACGGGTGACAGCGGCCTGACGGGGGCGGAGGCCGGCGACTGGTACCGGCACCTGGGGGAGCGGTGAACCCGCTCGCCTGGGACGTGTTCGCCGCCAACCTCGGATGGGCGGCCGCAACGGCGCTGGCGGTCATGCTCGGCACCTTCGCGATGGCCCTGAACCTGGCCATGCACCGTGTCGTCGACGTCGCTTGGGGTGTGGCCTTCGCAGCCGTGGCGGTGGTGACCTTCGGCCTCTCGGACGGCCAGGGCGATCCTGGCAGGCGCCTGCTGGTCACCGGCCTCATTCTCGTGTGGGGGTTGCGGCTCGCAGTCCACATCGCCCGGCGGGGCAGCGGCCACGGCGAGGACCCGCGGTACGAGGAGATGCTGTCCCGCGCGCGGGGCAACCGGAACGTGTACGCCCTGCGGAAGATCTACCTGCTGCAGGGCGCCCTGGTGTGGCTGGTGTCCCTGCCGGTGCAGGCAGCCCAGTACACGCCCCGGCCGCTGTCCGCCCTGGCCTGGGCCGGCACGGCCGTCTGGGCTGTCGGGCTGTTCTTCGAAGCTGTCGGCGACGCCCAACTGGCCCGTTTCAAGGCGGCCCCGGCCAACCGGGGCCTCATCATGGACCGGGGACTGTGGCGGCTGACCCGGCACCCCAACTACTTCGGGGACTTCTGCGTCTGGTGGGGGCTGTTCCTCGTCGCCTGCGACGGCGGATGGCAGGCCGCCGCGGTGTCCGTCGTTTCACCGCTGGTGATGAGCATGTTGCTGATCAACGGAAGCGGGAAGCGCCTTCTGGAACGGCATATGGCAGGCCGCCCCGGCTGGGACGCGTACGCGGCCCGCACCAGCGCCTTCTTTCCCCGGCCACCGCGTCGGGGCTGATAACCGCGGGGGGAGCCCGTCCGTCGGACGGGCTCCCCCCGCGTACGCTCACGTTGGTACGCCGAGCAGGGCGAGGGGCGCCGACGTCGGCTGCTTCGATCCGCCTGCCGGTTCCAGCGTGATGCCAACCCCGGAGGCGTCGTCGACCGCTCCCTGCAGGGGCACGGCCTGGTTGCTGCGGCCGGGGTCCATCAGGCCGGCCGAGCGCATCTTCCCGCCGTCGGCGAACCACAGCTGGTACACCTTGCCCCGCGGTGGTGCCGCCATCTTGGACGCCACGAACACGGCCCGGTCCCGGCTGGCGGAGATCACCAGCGTGCCCGCTCCGCCCGCCACCTTCGCCGAACGCGACTTGGCATCAGGCGCGGCCAGCACACCGGCCAGGTCCTCGACGTGCCGCTGAGCCTGGGCGGCCTGGCTCTGCGCGTCCTGGGCGCGTTCGTACTGCCATACCGCGGTTCCGCCGAAGGCGGCCGCTGCGGCCGCACTGGCGGCCAGCGCCCACCGGGCAAGGCCCCGGCCGCGCCGCACGCCACGGCGCACCCGCTTCAGTGGCACGGCACCGGGCGGCACCTGCCGCACGGTGGTGATGCGCCGCAATACCTGTTCGCGCATGACGGGGCGTGTGCCCACCGTGGCGGCCAGGGCCAGGCGTCCGGTGGTCGCCGTGAACTCCGCGACCTCCTGCTCGCAGGCGTCGCACTCGGCCAGGTGATGCTCGAAGGCGGCGCGCTCATCGTCATGCAGCGCATGCAGCGCATAGGCGCCGGTCAGAGCATGCAGGTCAATCGTGGTCATGCGGTCACCCCCAGGCAGTCACGGAGCCGGATGAGGCCGTCGCGCAGCCGGGTCTTCACCGTGCCCAGAGGCAGCGCGAGCGCCTCGGCGACCTGCCGGTACGTCAAGCCGCGGTAATACGCGAGGGTGACAGCCTGCCGCTGCAGCTCAGTCAGAGTGCGCAGGCAGCGGCGCACCTGTTCCTGCTCCAGCCGGGTTTCCACCTGCTCGGTGACCTGGTCATAAGCGGGCGTCCGCTCCAGCAGCGCGGCCTTGGTGTCCCGCGCGGCGGCGGCCTCCACCGACCGGACCCGGTCCACTGCGCGGCGGTGGGCCAGCGTCAGGATCCAGTTCAGTGCCGTGCCCCGCTCAGGCCGGTAGCGCGGAGCGGTCCGCCACACCTCCACGAGCACATCCTGCGCCACCTCCTCCGACTGTGCCTGGTCGCGCAGCACCGCACGGACGACGCCAAGCACAGAACCCGCCACCGCGTCGTAGACCGCAGCGAACGCCTCCTGATCTCCCAGAGCGACTTCGTGCATCAACTGTTGCAGGTCGGGCCTGGATGACGGATGGGCGCCGATGTGCACGGCTTCCTTCACAACGGTTCTCCCTGAGTGGTGCGGTCCGGAACGTCCCCGCGTAATCCGAGGCCGAACGACCCGGGGATTGGTCACACGGCCTACAACATGACCGCGGCCGCAATCGTCATGCTTCGAACAGCAGTCCCATCGACTCACCGCCCTCACGCATCCGGACCCGCCGTATGAAAGCTTCACCCTTGAACAGATCTTCGGTGGTCCCTGCAACCGACCCTGCCAGAAGCCGACGGCATGGACACGCGCACACCCGCCGTGGGTATGAACGGTGACGAGCCAGGCAGGGAGCGGCCACCGGCCGACGCCCACCCCGGATGTCGGTCCGAGCACAGGTAGCCGCGGGCGTCCCTCTCGGGGGCCCGTGCCTGGACCGCCTACGGACGGCGCCAGCTGACCCGCTCCTACCTGCCGCCCGTCCCCGACCACCTGGCCTGGGCACGCCCCTGCCGGCCCGGATGTGGGTGCCGGCACCGCAGTTGTGGGAGGACCTGCTCACCGAGTACGGCTTCCGCGTCGAGGCGATCGACCTGCTGCGCCACACCGAGGGGAGCACCCCGGTCGTCCAGCAGCTCATCCGCGCCCGCCGCCTCCCCGACCGGCCGGCACGGGTTTCCAGCCGCCCTCGCACCGCCGAGCCACCGGTGCCGCACGCGGCCGTCGGTGTCGGCGCGACCCTCCTCAGCGGGCAGGGACTGCTCCTGGGCCGCCATCCGCGCGGCACCCCTCGAACCGCCCGGCGGGGCCGTCGAGGCCGGGGAGTCCTTCGAAGCCGCTGCGGTCCGTGAACTCGGCGAGGAGACGGGGCGGATCGCCCGCCCGGAGGACGTGCGGCTCCTGGGAACACTCGTCGACCACGTCGACGGTGTCCTACGGGTCACGGTGGGCGCGCTCGTCCACGCCTGGCGGGGGCGGCCGGCCACGCACCGGACGAGAGCGTCGGCGACTGGGCCTGGCACCTCCTCGACCACCTTCCCGACGGCCTGTTCGTGTGCAGCGCGCGGATCCTCACGGCCTGGCGCCCCGACCTGCCCGTCGACCACACGCCGGCGCACTTCACGCCCTTCGCCTACGGCACCCCACCCACGATGACGGCGGACGGCCCGGCATGACACGCTGCCCGGACTGCGCTTCCAGCGCCGGTGACCGCGCGGTCCGGGCACGGGCCGTCAGCCGATGCCGCCGGACGGTCTCGGCAGCCCACGATCGGAGCACACCATGTCCCACCTCCCCTTCTCCCGCCGCACCGCCCTGCACGCCTTCGCCGGGACCGGCGGCGCCTTCGCCCTCGGCGTCTCGGCCTGCGCCCCCGAGGACTCCGTGGGCGGCGGCACGTCCACCCGCTCCTCCCGCGGCTCGGCGTCGGACGGCACGCGCCGCTTCGGTGCCGAGTGGGAGAGCCACACGCGTACGTTCATGTGCTGGCCGGCGCTCGCCTCCGTCTGGGAGGAGGACCTGCCCCGTGTACGGGGGGACATCACCCGCATCGCACGGGCCGTCGGCGAGTACGAGGCGGTCGTCATGTCGGCCCGCCCCGAGCAGCGGGCGGTGGCCCAGCGGGCGTGCGGATCACAGGTCGAGGTGATTGCGCTCGCCGTCGACGACCTGTGGGCCCGCGACACCGTCCCCGTCTTCGTCGAGGACGACGGTGAGGTCGTCGGCGTCGACTTCAACTTCAACGGCTGGGGCGGCAAGCAGGAGCACACCCACGACGCCCGGGTGGGCCGTGAGCTGCTCGGCGAGTACGGCATCCCCCACGAGCGGGCGCCGCTGGTCGCCGAGGGCGGCTCCTTCGAGACCGACGGCGAGGGCACCCTCCTCGTCACCGAGAGCTCGATCGTCAACGACAACCGCAACCGTGGAAAGAGCCGGGAGCGGATCGAGGAGGAGCTGATCGGGACCCTCGGTGTGGAGAAGGTGATCTGGCTGGCGGGCGTCCGCGGCGAGGACATCACCGACGCGCACGTGGACAGTCTCGTACGGTTCACCGCGCCGGGCGTGGTCCTCCTCGACCAGGCGTTCCCCGGCACTCCCCCGGACTCCTGGTCCCGTGCGGCCGACCAGGCCCGTTCCGTGCTCAGCAGGGCGACCGACGCGCGGGGCCGGCGCTTCGAGATCGTCGACCTGCCGCAGCCCGACCTCGACAGGATCGCCGGCGCGGGTGACGACTTCGTGTCCACGTACGCCAATTTCTACATCGCCAACGGCGCTGTCCTCCTGCCCGAGTTCGGCGACCGGAAGGCGGACGCCCGGGCGAAGGCCATCCTCCAGGAGCACTTCCCGAACCGGGACGTCGTCCAGGTGCGGATCGGCACCATCGCCTCGGGCGGCGGCGGGATCCACTGCTCCACGCATGACCAGCCCGGCAGGCCCGCCGCCTGAGGCGGCGCGTCCCGACCGGGTTCGCCGCTGCTGCGAGGAGGGACG
Source organism: Streptomyces sp. NPDC015171 (assembly GCF_043079545.1). Lineage (NCBI taxonomy): Bacteria > Bacillati > Actinomycetota > Actinomycetes > Kitasatosporales > Streptomycetaceae > Streptomyces > Streptomyces sp. NPDC015171. Next base: position 141,560 of record NZ_JBIBUO010000017.1, on the reverse strand, counting down.
GGAGCGGTGACTCAGCCGGCCGTGCGCAGCTGTGCCGCGCCGAAGGACACGCTGAAGCGCTCGCACCAGATCGAGACGCCGGTGAGGTCGTCGAGCTCCACCGAGGCGGGCAGTGCGTAGTTCTGGTCGCCCTTGTTGCCCTTGAGCGCGCCGAGGTCGACGTGCCGGCCGTCGTCGAAGAGCCGCCATCCGCCCGTGCCCGCCTTCACCGGGGCGTCGGTGATCCAGACGTGCAGCGCCGGGCCGTTGCTGGTGTCCAGGTCCTCCAGGCGCAACGTGCGAGTGCCGTCGGGGAGTCCGAGGACGCGGCCCCTGCCCCGGGTGGTGTGCTCATGGCTGATGAACGTCCCCTGGGCGAGGGTCGTCGGCTCGCCGGCCCCGGCGCCCGAGCCGCTCGCGCCCGGCGCCTGGGTGCCCGCGGCGGGGAGTGCCTCGCGTACCGTCTCGTCGGTCCACACCTTCCATGGCTGGAACCAGTACAGCCCCGCCGCGGCCAGGGCGAGGACGAGGGTCAGGGCGCCGGTGGTCACCGCCTTGCCGGGCCTTCGCCGAACGCGCATGTCTGCCTCCAGGTCACGTCGAGTGATGCTCGTGATCGATTCAACGGCGAGGCGGCGGCTCCGCCTCCCGGATCCGGATGACGGAAGTCTTACGGCGCCCGGCACGTGCTCACGGAAGGCCGTGTGCCCCGTGCCGCGCCGGGCCGCGGATTCGCGGCGAACGCGTGATCTTACCGATTGCTGACGCACCGCCGGAGCGGCGCCCGCACCGGTCGGACCGCCTCTAGCGTGAGCGGTGCATCCCCGTCCGTGACCGGCCGGCGCGTCCTGCGCCGGGGGCCGGTACGGCGTGGAGGATCCCGCATTTCCATGGAAGGACAGGAAGATGACTGTCGAGACGCTCCCGGTCTGCGCCTACCCGGACTGCGCCAACCCCGCCGAGGCGCCGACGCCCGGGGCCCCCGCGCCTCGATACTGCGCTCACCCCGAACACAACGCGCTCGGCGCGTTCCGTACCTTCCGGGCCAAGAGGCAGCAGCGCAAGGAAGAGAGGCGCCAGGCGGCCGAGGCGAAGAAGGCGGCAGCGGCCCCCGCCGCGGGCCCTGCCGAGACGGTCGTCGCCCCCGTGGAGGAGGCGACGGCGCCCGCGCAGGACGGGGTCGCGGGCCGCGACGATCTCGTCGCCCTCATGTCGCGGCTGGCCACGGACCTGCCCGTCTACCTCGAAGAGCTGGCCGTCATCACGGACTCGGCCGCGGCGGAGGAGCGCATCGCGACGGTGACCAGTGCCTCCGCTCAGCGCACCCTGGCCGCCGAACAGCGCACCGTGCTGGCGGAGGAGGCGGCGGAGACGGCCATAGCCGAGCTGGACGAGGCGGCGCGGCGGTTCGAGGAGGAGACGGAGAAGGTCCGCGAGGAGGCCGCGCGGCAGATCGCCGACGCCGAGTTCGTGCGTGCCGAACTCGGACGCTACCGCGAGCGGGTCGGTCAGCTCGAAGTCCGTCTCGACATGGTGCGCGAGGAGGCGGACACGGCCCGCCGGGAGCGCGGCGACCTCGCGCTGGAGCTGGAGCGGCACCGCGCGGAGCACAAGCAGTAGTCATCGCCCGCCTCGCGGCGAGCAGCATCCGCTCGCCGCGAGGCGCGGGGCACGGAGCGCGGGGCACGGGGGGTTCCCGATTGCTGACGGGGAGGAATCATGCAGGGCGAGGAGCGGCAGCGGCTGATACTCGCATGGGCGCGGGACCGGGGTTCGGTCGATGTGCAGGTCTTGGCCAAGGAGCTGGACGTGTCGTCCGAGACGGTCCGGCGGGATCTGCGCCTGCTGGAGTCGCACGGCTTGTTGCGGCGTACGCACGGTGGCGCGTATCCGGTGGAGACCCGGCACTACGAGACGACGCTGGAGATGCGCACCCGTCGTCTGGTGCCGGAGAAGAAGCGGATCGCGAGGGCGGCGGTGAAGCTGCTGGGACCCGCGGAGACGGTGTACATCGACGAGGGGTTCACTCCGGAGCTGATCGCCGAGGCGCTGCCCGTCGACCGGCCGGTGACGGTCCTGACGCCCGCGCTGGGCGCCGCGCACCTGTTGAGCCGGCGGGAGAACACGACCGTGATGCTGCTGGGCGGTCAGGTGCGGGGAGGTACGCGGTCCGCGGTGGGGCCGTGGGTGGTGCAGATGCTGGGCGAGTTCGTGATCGATCTGGCTTATCTGGGCGCGAACGGGATTTCACGGGAGCACGGGCTGACGACACCGGATCCGGCGGTGGCCAAGACCAAGGCGCAGGTGATGAAGGTGTCCCGGCGCAAGGTGTTCTGCGGGGTCCACACCAAGTTCGGCGCCGTGAGTTTCTGCCGGTTCGCCGACGTCCGCGACTTCGAGGCCGTCGTCACCGACGCCGAGCTGTCCCTGGCCCAGGCGCGGCTGTTCGGCCGGGCGGGCGCTCGGGTGCTGCGTGTATGAGCCCGTCAGAAGTCGACCCGTTCGTCGTCGTCGACGCGGGCGACCGACTCCTGCTGGAACCGCTTGCCGTACGCGGCGCGGATCTCCTCGATCCTGCGGCCGGCTCCGGCGGCCTCGCCCCTGGGGTAGAGAAGGGTGAGCCGGTACGACCGCTCCCGTTCGATCGTTCCGTGCGCGTCGCGGTATTGGCCGTGAACGTCGTCGACGGTCAGGCCGGCGGGGAAGCGTGGCGTGACGAGCGTGTCCAGGAAGCCGCGGAACTCCGCGTCGGTGACCGGCGCTCCCCCGTCCGGCCGGGCGGTGCCGAACAGCAACTCGGTCTTGATGTACGGCTTGCCCACGGGAGCGACGGACGCCGGTGCCCCGGACGGCGCCGGGCCGTGCCCGCCGAAGGCGGCGTACGCGGCGGAACCGCTCGCGCCGAGAAGCGCGGCGGCGAGGGTGACGGTCACCATGCGGGTGCGGGCGGCGAGCTCGAACGACACGGGCGGCGGTCCTTCTGGTACGGCGGCGGGATGCCCTTGCTCAACGAGCGGACCTTCTGGATGTATCGCCTGAATCGGCCTTCTCCGGATGAAGATCAGGGACAGCGCGATATGCACGTCAGGGGCTCGGCGACGAAGTAATTAGACAAGCAACTTGGCAAAGTTGCTTGTCGAGTTTTACGGTAGGGGCATGGACACGAACCCCGGGCCGCGGCAGACCACCGCGACCGCGCAGCGCCTCAACGACGCGATCAAACGCCTGCGCGCACGCCTGCGCACGGAATCGGGGCAGCACGCGACCGGGCTCACCCCCACCCAGCTCGCCCTGCTGGCGAGCGTGGTGCGCGAGGGCCCGGTCACCGCGGCCCGGCTCGCCTCGCTGGAACACGTCAGCGCCCAGTCCATCGCGCAGAGCCTCGCGGTGCTCAAGGCGGCCGGTCTCGTCCACAGCGAGCCCGACCCCGAGGACGGCCGCAAGAAGCTGGTGAGCCCCGACCCGTCCGCGACGGAACTGGTCGACCGGCTGCTCTCCGGGCGCGACCGCTTCCTCGCGCGGGCCATCGACCGGGTCGTCGCACCCCACGAGCGCGCGGATCTGGAACGGGCCGTCGAACTGCTGGAGCGTCTGGCCGCCGCCGATCTGAACGACGACGGCATATGAGGACCGCCGCCGCCCGCACCGACACTCCCCCGCACGGCCTCTCCCGCAAGCCCTTCGCGTGGACCTTCACCACGCCCCTCTACGTCGGCTCCAGCCTCAACCCGATCAACAGCTCGATCATCGCGACCGGCCTGGTGCCGATCGCCGACGACCTGCGTGTCCCGGTGGGCAGCACCGCCGTACTGGTCTCCTCGCTCTACCTGGCCAGCGCCGTCGCCCAGCCCACCGCCGGCAAGCTCGCGGAGGTGCTCGGCCCGCGCCGGATCTTCCTCTCCGGCATCGTGCTGGTGCTGCTCGGCGGCCTGGTCGGCGGCCTCGGCCAGAACATGGCGATGCTGACCGTCGCCCGGGTTCTCGTCGGCGTCGGCACCTCGGCCGGGTTCCCCTGCGCGATGGTGCTGATCCGGCGCCGCGCCGAGGAGGCGGGCCTCGCCCAGCCACCCGGCGGAGTGCTCGGCGGCATCGCGATCGCGGGCATGGCCACGGCCGCCGTGGGCCCGCCGATCGGCGGGCTGCTGGTGGGCGCGGCGGGCTGGCGCTGGGCCTTCCTGATCAACATCCCGGTCACCGCGATCGCGCTGGCGATGGCCCTGCGCTGGCTGCCCCGGGATGCCGGGCTCGACCGCGCGAACAGCGGCTTCCGGCGGATCGCCGACCGGATCGACCTGCCCGGCATCCTCGGCTTCGCGGTGTCGATGAGCGCCCTGGTCATCTTTCTCATGGGCCTGCCCCGCACCGAGTGGGCCGCGCTGGCCGTCTTCGTCCTGGCCGCCGTTCCCACGGTCGTCTGGGAGCTGCGCGGGACCGCCCCGTTCTTCGACTTCCGCGGGCTCGCCGCCAACGGCGCTCTCGCCCGCACCTATCTGCGCCAGGCCCTCACCCTGCTGGGTGTCTACTCCGTGATGTACGGCATGACCCAGTGGATGGAGGCCGCGCACGGGATGTCCACCGTGACGGCGGGACTCCTGCTGCTGCCCATGGGCGCGGTCTCCGCGGTGCTCTCGCGCCCGCTGGCCAGCCGCAACCTGGTGCGCGGACCGCTGATCGCCTCGGCGGTGACCATGCTGCTCGGCTCGGTCGGCATCATGCTGCTCACCTCGCACAGTCCCGCGCTCGCGATCGTGCTGGTCTCCCTGGTCTTCGGCGTCACCTCCGCCGCCACCACGGTCGGCAACCAGACCGCCCTCTACCTCGCCGCACCGCCCGACCAGATCGGCACCGCCTCCGGCCTGTTCCGCACCTTCGGCTACCTCGGCACCATCACCTCCGCCGTGATCGGCGGCATCGTCTTCCGCGACGGCGCGAGCGACCACGGCCTGCACACCCTCGGACTCGTCCTGGTCGGCGCGGGCGTCGCCGTCCTGCTGCTGACCGCTCTCGACCGCCGCCTGATGAACCGCGGCGGGGAAGGGCGGCCCGCCGCCAAGACCGGGCCCGGGACTGGCACCGGCCCCGGCACCGGCACCGGCACCGGCACCGGCACCGGCACGGAGAGGACGAAGGACCCCGACACCGCCGAACAACCACCCCGCACCGGCGAACGCCCCCTCAACCCCGAGAAGTCTCACACCCCTGAGACCCATCGCACCCCTGAGAACCCTCGCACCCCTGAGAACCCTGACACCCCTGCGAACCCGCACAAGGAGACTCCCGCGTGAGCACCCCCGACCTCCCCACGATCAACCCCGAGCGCACCGCCCTGCTGGCCATGGACTTCCAGAACGGGATCGTCCCGCTCGCCCCCGACGCCGACGCGCTCGTGGAGCGGGTCAAGGGCGCCATCGCCGACGTCCGTGCCGCCGGCGGCACCATCGGATACGTCCGGGTCGCCTTCACCGAGGACGACTGGGCGGCGGTCCCCGAGACCAACAAGGCCTTCGCCGCCGTCGCCGGGGCGAAGATGCTGCATCACGAGGACCCGGTCACCCAGATCGACGAACGGATCACGCCGGAGGACGGCGACATCGTCGTACGCAAGATCCGCTTCGGCTCGGTCTCCACCACCGATCTGCACGAGCAGCTGAGCGAGCGCGGCATCGACACGCTGATCCTCACCGGGATCAGCACCAGCGGCGTCGTCCTGTCCACGCTCATCGACACCGCCGACCGCGACTACCGCGTCCTCGTCCTGACGGACGGCGTCGCCGACTCCGACCCGGAGACCCACCGGGTACTGATCGACAAGGTCTTCCCGAGCCGGGCCCACCTCCTCGACAGCACCCAGCTGCACGACCTGCTGCGATCCGCCTGACACGACGCCGCTCCCGCTGCGGCGTTCTCGCCCGGCGCGACGCAGACCGACCGTCGACGAACGGGGCGCTCTGACGAACAGGGGCTTGGCGATCACAGGTCCGATGAACGCCAGCAGCCGGTCCGCGACCAGATGCCGGGCCGGCCCACCTTGACAGTCGAGCCGCGGTCCTGGCACGCCGATGCCGGGGCCCAGGTCGGTGGAGGCGGTCAACGAGCGGGCCGCGCTCTTCAGGTCGTTCTCCCATCCCGGGAGCTGGTCCGGGCTGATCCATTCACTGTAGTGCGCTGCGACGGAGAGGAACCGTGTCTCCTCCCGGGTTCGGGCTGCGACCGTCGTCGACAGCCGGTCGGCCACGTCCTTGGGCCTCAGTTCGCTTGTCACGAGACCGAACGCGAGGCTCACGAGGAGGTACCGGCCGGCTGTCTCCGCGTCGGGGAGAGGGATACCGAGTTCGTGCAGGGCTTGGACGTACAGTTCACGGATCTCGGTCTGGTCGCTCCTGCGCGGCAGGCCGGCCAGTTCGCGCAGGGCAGGCGAATCACCTCCGTCAGCGAGCACATGTGCGGCGAGCATCGGGAGTTCCTCGGGAGGGAGTACCTCTGCCACGTACTGCCAAGCGCTCTGCTGAAACTGGTCCATGCGGCCATCGTGAGGGTGACGAGACACCCTGGCCAGCCGATTACTGTTGTGGCCTCGGTTTCCACTTCCTCTGGGTCTTGCCGGGGACCTTGGTGAGCCGGGCTATTTGCCTTTGGGTGCTGTCGAGCGATCTCGGACGGCCCAGGGGCGGCCCGCTCGCGGCGCGCGACTGAATTTGCCGAAGCGACCGGAGCGATGCCGTGTGGGAGCGCCTGGATCTCCGCCGGCCAGTTCCCCGTTGTGACCTGTCGTTCCTCGCACGATCTGGCACAGGTCTGGCACCGTCGGTTCTCACGCGGCGCAGGCCGATGCGCGCTATCGGGGCGGGACGTGATGTTCAAGCCGAATGGGCAAGGCCCTCGCGAGTTACCTGCCCCCGCAGCGGTTTGCCCGTCAGCCAGCGTTCGAGTTCCGTGACCGCGTATTCGCCGAGGCGGCGTACCTCCCTGCCCTGGGCGCCGGCGATGTGGGGGGTGATCAGTACGTTGGGCAGAGCGAGCAAGGGGTGGCCGGGCGGGAGGGGTTCGGGGTCCGTCACGTCGAGGTACGCCTCCAGTCTGCCGGAGGCGCACGCGCGGGTCAGGGCCTCGGTGTCGACGATGGCGCCCCGGGCCGTGTTGACGAGTGCGCCGCCGTCGGGGATGAGTCCCAGCATCCCGGCGTCCAGGAGGCCGGTCGTCTCGGGCAGCAGGGGCGCGTGGACGCTCACCACCGCCGACCGGCGGCACAGCTCGGCGAGTTCGACGCGTTCGGCGCCCAGCCGGCGGGCCTCTTCGTCCGTCACGTACGGGTCGTTGAGGAGCAGCCGGTATCCCGCGTCGGACTGGCGCAGGCCGGCCAGGACGCCACGGCCGATGCGCGAGGCGCCGACGATGCCCACCGTGGTGCCGTCGGCGCCCGTACGGCCGGCGAAGTCCGGCCAGCCGGCGCCGTAGCGGGCCGCTGAGGTCAGGGTGCGCCGGGCGGCCAGGGTGATGAGAGCCAGCGCGTAGGAGACGACGGGACCCGCGTTGGCGTCGGCCGCCGACGACACGACGATGCCCCGCTCCCACACCGCCTCGCTCACCAGCGACTTGACGCTGCCGGCGGCGTGCATCACGGCGCGCAGGCGCGGTGCGCCGGCCAGGACGTCGGCGGTGAGACGGGGGCAGCCCCAGCCGCTGATCAGGATCTCCGCCTCGGCGAGCGCGGCGGGAAACGCGGCGGGAAACGCCGCCTGTGCGGTGGAGCGTGACGGTCCGGGGGTCAGCCGGACCAGTCCGGAGAGCCGGGTGCGCAGTTCTTCGGGCAGTACCTCGTCGGCGATGGCGGGGTCCATGACGTACACGGCCGCGGGCAGGTCGGGGGGAGCTGTCATGTGTGGTGGTTCTCCGTGGGGTCGTGCGGGGGGGGCGTCAGGCGCGCGGCAGGGGCGGGGTCATGGTCGAGGAGGGGGGCAGGGCGGGTACGGCGGCTTCGTCCCGGGTGCCGGGCGGCGCCGCGTCCTGGAGCGGGCGTTCGAGCAGATCCGTCGGCACGAGCCGGTCCGCGGTTCCATTGTCCTGAAGTTGCCTGCCGTGTGTGTGGGGCGTTCTCCTGTCGCTGCCGAGTCGCGGGCGGCCGGCGTGTGGGGGTGGGTGTGGGTCAGAGGGTGGGTCGGGGTACCGGGGCGGGGCGCTCGCAGGTGCTGGTGACCGGGAGCGCACGGCCCTGGCCCGCCGCTTCCATGAGGGTGAACATGATGTCCAGGACATGCGCCGCGAGTTCGGCCGACGCGCGGTGCGGGCGCCCGTCCGGCAGGGCCTCGGCCAGATCGGCGAGGCCGGTGCCGCGTCCCGCGTCCGGGTATCCGGCGGACACGGGCAGGGGTTCCCAGCCGTCGCCGCGGTGGATCTCGACGAGACCGTCGAAGGCGTTCGGGTCGGGCACGGACAGCGAGGCGTCCGTGCCGTGCACCTCGATGCGCGGCAGCCGGGCGGCGCGCACGTCGAAGCTCATGACGAGGGTGGACAGGGCTCCGCCCGTGTGTTCCAGGACGCCGGTGACGTGGGTGTCCACCGCCACCGGGAAGGTGTGCCCGGCGCGGGGCCCGCTGCCGATCGTCCGTTCGGCGTGCGGCCGGGAGGAGGCTCCGGTCGCACGGGCCACCGGGCCCAGCAGGTGGACGAGGGCCGAGAGGTAGTAGGGGCCCATGTCGAGTAGGGGGCCGCCGCCGGGCTGGTAGTAGAACTCCGGGTCCGGGTGCCACTTCTCGTGTCCCGCGCTGGTCATGAAGGCGGTGGCCGCGACCGGTCTGCCGATCAGGCCGTCGTCGACCGCCTTGCGCGCGGTCTGGGTGCCGGTGCCGAGGACGGTGTCGGGCGCGCAGCCGACGCGCAGTCCCGCCCCGCGCGCCGCGGCCAGCACGGCGGCGGCCTCCTCGCGATTCGCCGCGAGGGGCTTCTCGCCGTACACGTGCTTGCCCGCGGCGAGCGCCGCGAGGGCGACCTCGGCGTGGGCGGCCGGGATGGTGAGGTTGAGCACCGCGTCCACGTCGTCCCTGGCCACGAGGGCGGCGACGTCCGGTGCCACGGCCGCCTCGGGCGCCTTTCCCGTCACGGTCGCATCGGAAAAGGCCCGCACCGCTGCCGGCACGGACCCACCCCGCGTACCGAACGCCTCTGATACGCCCCACGTACCGACCGCCTCTGACACGCCCCGTGTACCGACCGCCTCGGACGCGAACCGTGTCGTGAGCGCCTCCGCCCGGCTCCGGTCGAGGTCGGTGACGGCGGTCAGCCGCAGGGACCTCAGCCGTGCCAGTGTCGAGAGGTAGGCGCCGCTGATCCTTCCCGCCCCCACGACGCCGATGCGCAACGGCGTCAGCGGCTCGCCCACAGCAGTCCCCTCTCGGTGAGGGTGCGGACCTCCGGTACGTCGAAGTCGTCGGGCTTGTGCCCGATGGTCGAGACGAACACCCGTCCGGCGCCCCAGGTCCTGGTCCACACGGCGGGCATCACCACGGGCCGGTCGTGGAGTCCGTCGGGCGGGAAGGTGGTGGTGGCCAGCACCTCGATGTGCGGGTCGGTGAGCACCCAGTACTGCTCGGTGTGTACGGCGAAGTCGGCGAGGCCCGCGATGACGGGGTGGCCGGCGTGCTCGGGCGACAGGCGGTACGTGTGATCGAGGAAGCCGGGCGGGTGCATCACGAAGGTGCCGCCGGTCAGCAGGTGGTAGCCGTGGTCGTGGAAGGAGTCGACGATGCCGCCGTGCCAGCCGGCGAGGCCGGTGCCCGCGCGCACCGCGGCGGCGAGATTGCCGCTCTGCTCCGGGGTCGCGGTCCCCATGGACCAGCACTGCACGATCAGATCGGTGGCGGCCAGGCGCTCCGCGTCCTCGTACACCGCGAGGTCCTCGGAGGTCTCGACGACGAATCCCCGCTCCTTGAGGAACGGGACGAATCCGTCGCTGATCAGTACGGGCTGGTGCCCGTCCCAGCCGCCGCGGACGACCAGCGCCCGCCGGGTGTCCTCAGTGGTCATGGTGATGGCACGCTCCCATCGGTATCGCCGCTGCTCGGGGTGGCGCACAGTGCCCTGGGAACCGGAGCGGAGGTTCTGCCTGGGGTGCTTCCGGGCTCATCCCCCCGGGCAGCCCCGGCCGCCTCCGGCCACCCCCGGCCACCCCCGGTTGCCTGCCGGAAGGAATCGGGACGTCGTCCGGCCGGAGCATAGTGAACCGGGTAGGGGGCGGGGAACCGTCCGGACCGGACCGGACCGGGCCGTTCCGGGCCGCGGCCCGGAACGGAGAGCCCCCGGTGTCCGGACCGGCGCGCACCGGTGCGCCGGACAGGTGATGCTGGGGAGCGGACAGGTCCCCGAGAAGGCCAGGAGGCTCGGCCGGTGATCGCCGTCAATCCGATGGACAGCGCCGCGGTACTGGCCGCCTTCGGTGCGCTCGGCGTCCTGGTGGTGATCTTCGCCGAGTCGGGCCTGCTGGTCGTCGGCTTCTTCCTGCCCGGTGACACGCTGCTGTTCCCGGCCGGGGTGCTGTGCGCGGGCAGCGCGGGGCAGCCGCCCCGGCTGGCGCTGTGGCAGGTGCTGGTGTGCGCGGCGGTCGGGGCGGTGGCGGGCGGCCAGGTGGGGTACCTGATCGGGCAGCACGGCGGGCGGGCACTGCTGGCGCGTACCTCCGGGCGGCGGCTGCGGGGCGCGGTCAGCCGGGCCGAGCGGCTGCTGGCGCGCTACGGCTACGGCAAGGCGCTGGTGATCGGCCGGTTCGTGCCGCTGCTGAGATCGGTGCTGCATCCGGTGGCCGGGGCCCTGGGGGTACCCGTGCGGCCCTTCACGCTCTGGCAGAGCGTGGGCGGTGTGCTGTGGTCGCAGACGCTGGTCCTCGCCGGATACACGCTGGGCGCCTCGGTCCCGCACATCGACGACTATCTGCTGCCGCTGGTGGCCCTGGTCGTCTTCCTGTCGCTGCTGCCCCTGGTGCCGGAGGCCCTTCGGGCCCGCCGGGCGCGGCGCGACACCTCCCGCTGAGGCCCGCGCCGGGCACCGCGGATACGCCGCCCGGCGCGTGCGACCCGACCGCCGGCCACCGTGATCGCCACCGGCAGCCCGGCCGGCCCGCCGCTACACCCGCACCGACCGGTACGCGACCCGACCGCCCACCACCGTCAGCACCACCGGCAGCCCGGCAAGCTCGGTGTCGGGCATCCGCAGCGGGTCGTCGGCCAGCACCGTGAGGTCGGCGCGGTGGCCCACGGCGATCCGTCCGGCGCGGTCCTCCTCACCGGCGGCCCAGGCGGCGTTCACGGTCATGCCCTGGAGCGCCTGCAGCGGGGTGAGGGCCTGGTCCGGGCCGTGCGGGGGCAGCGAGAGATCGGCCGGGCGGCGGTGCCGGGCACCGGCCATGACCTGGAGCGGCGGGTAGGGCGCGATGGGCCAGTCGGAGCCGAGGACGACCCGCGCCCCGGCCTCCCACAAATCACGGCAGCGGAACGCCCGCCCGGCCCGCTCCTCGCCGAGCCGCCGGGACCAGTTGTCGGTGTGGTCCGCCCGGGTGAACTCGCAGCAGTGGGTGGGCTGCATGGAGGCGGCGACACCGAGCGGTCCGAAGCGTCCTACGGTGTCGTCCGGGACGGTCTCGATGTGCTCCACCCGGTGACGTACGGTGCCGGGGCCGTCCGTCCGTACCGTCTCGGCCTGGGTGCCCGTCGGTGCCGTCCCGGCCTGAGTGTCCGTCCGTACCGTCGCGGCCTGGGTGCCCGTCGGTGCCGTCCCGGCCTGGGCCCGCTCGACGGAGTCCAGCACATGGCGCACCGCCGCGTCGCCGATCGCATGGGTGGCCGTGGGGACGCCGGCCCGGTGCAGGGCCGCGATCACCTGGGCGTAGCGCCTCGGATCGGGCCAGTAGGCGTGGCCCGACTCGCCGTGGCAGTCGGGGCTTTCGAGCCAGGCGGTGCCGTTGTCGATCGTGCCGTCCATGAACAGCTTCACACCCGCCACCCGCCACAGCGCGCCACCGGTGCCCTGCGCTCCGATCAGCCCGGCGACGGCGTCGTCGTCCGCCTCCGGCGGGCACCAGGGGGCGATACGCAGCCGCAGGGGCAGCGCGCCCTCGGCCTCCAGGGCGGCGTACACGCCGAGGCTGTCGCCGTTGGCGTCCATGGCGTGCCCGCCGGTGAGCCCGGACGCGGCCATCGCGGCCAGCACCTCGGCGGCCCGGGTCCGGATCTCGGCGTCGGTGGGGCGGGGGGCGACGGCCTCGACGAGTGCGCAGGCGGCGTCCTCCAGCAGCAGTCCGGTGGGCCGGCCGTCGGCGTCGCAGACGATCTGCGAGCCCTGGTCGAAGCGGCGCGGTCCGTCGACGCCGGCCAGTTCCAGCGCCCGTGCGCTGGCCAGCGCCGAGTGGGCGTCGAACAGGTCGATCAGGGCGGGCACGCCGTCGAGGACGTCCGCGAGGGGCGCGTTGCCGACCGGGGCGGTGCCGAAGGCGTTGGGGTCGAGGCCCCAGCCGCGCAGCCAGGTGCCGGGGCGCAGCCGCCGGGCCGCCTCGGCGAGCGCGGCCCGTACGGCGGCCAGGTCGCGGCAGCCGGACAGATCGACGCCCATGGTGCGCTCCGCGCCGGAGACCGGGTGCAGATGCCCGTCGGTGAGCCCCGCGGTGACCACCGCTCCGCGCAGGTCGACCACGGTGGTGCCGGGCCCGGCGACGGCGCGGGCGTCCCGGTCGTCGCCGAGGAAACTGATCCGGCCCCGCTCCGCGGCGAGCGCGGTGTGCGGCAGGATCCGGCCCGTACCGGGGTCGAGCAGCCGGGCGGAGAGCAGGACGAGGTCGGCGGGCACGGGGCTCCTTCGGTCTTCGGTCACAGGGGGGCGGGGGCGGGGCTCGGCCGGCGATTCGGCCGGCGGATCGGCCGACGGCCCGCTGACCGAGCCAGCCGCCCGGTCGGCCGCCGGCTCGGTCAGCGGGCCGGCCGACCGGTTGACCGGCGACTCAGCCGGCGGGACAGCCGACCGGTTGGCCAGCGGCTCAGCCGACGCCTCGGTCAGTGACTCAGCCAGCGCTTCGGCCGGCGTCTCAGTCAGCCGTTCGGCCGGCGACTCAGCCGGCGCTTCGGCCGGCGACTCATTCAGCCGTACGGTCGAGTGCGCCTTGTGGCAGGTCGAGTTCCCGTTCGGCGGTCGTCAGCGCCATACGGAGGACCGCCGCGGGGCGCTCGGGGGTCGCGGTGTTGGCGTGGACGCCGAGGCCGTCGAGGACGACGAGGATCTGGATGGCGGTGGTCCGCGGGTCGGCGGTGCGGAACTCGCCGGCGGCCACACCGTCCCCGATCAGGGTTTCGAGCCGCCCACGCCAGGCTGCCTCCTGCTGGGCGACCCGGTCGCGCAGCACCGGCCGGTAGCGGCTGAGGTGACGGGCGTTGATCCACAGCCGGCTGATGGCGTCGTACGCCTCTCCCGAGGTGCGGGCGAGGAAGCGGGCCAGCAGGCCGGTGGGGGTGTCCGCGGGGTGCCCGGCCGGGAGGAGGCGGTCGAGTTCCCCGGTCGCGGCGCTGCCGAACGCCTCGGCCACGAGGTCCTCCGCCGAGGGGAAGTAGTGACTGATCAGCCCGGGACGGACGGCGAGTTCCTCGGCGATCCGGCGCAGGGTGACGCACTCCAGGCCCTCGGCCAGGGCGACGGCGGCCGCGGCGTCGACGATCTCCGCCCGGCGGGCGGCCGGGTCCTTGCGAATCCGTTTGCGCTGAACGCTTGACGACATGACGGCGATGCTATTGAGTGTGCGACCAATAAGCAAATGGTCATGTGCCCAATAAGCGTCCGGGCCGACCCCACCGCTCCCGGAGGGCCTCATGGCGTCCATGCTTCCCGACCCGCACCCCGACGCGGGGCCCACGGCCGGCGACGGGATCGCCGCCGCCTCCCGGGCTCCCGGGCGCACCGGCGGCATCGAGGCCCACGGCATCGACCACATCCCGGACTCCGAACGCCGGGGCAGGCCCCGGGAGCTGTTCCCCGTGTGGGCCGCCGCGAACGTCAACTACCTGAGCCTGGTGGTGGGCGGCGCGCTGGTACTGATGGGCCTGACCCTGTGGCAGGCGCTGGCCGTGATCGTCGTCGGCAACCTGTTCTGGCTGCTCACCGGCCTGCTGGCGATCCCCGGCCCGGCGGCGGGCACGCCCAGCGAGGTCGTCACCCGGGCGCTGTACGGGGTGCGCGGCAACCGGGTGAACAACGCGGTGACCGGCTGGATGATCTCCGTCTGCTACTTCGCGCTGAACCTGGCCGCCGCCGCGACCGCCGCGTTCTCCCTGGTGGACCGGGCCGGTCTGCCGGTGAACACCGCCGTGAAGGCGGCCGTCGTGGTGCTCATCGCCGCCGTCACCCTCGCCATCAGCGTCTACGGCCATGCCGCGATCGTCCGGCTCTACGTCCCGATCACCCTCGTGCTGACGGCCGTGTTCGCGGTGCTGGGCGTCGCGGTGCTGCGGCACACCGACTTCGGCCACGCCCCCGGCCGGCCGCTGACCGGCACCGCCCTGTGGGCGACCCTGCTGGCCGGGGTCGCCCTGATCGCCTCCGGCCCCCTCTCCTACACCACCAGCGCGGACTTCTCCCGCTATCTGCCGCGCAGCACGCCCGCGAAGGCGGTGGCCGGCTGGACGGCGCTCGGCGGCTTCCTGCCGGGCCTCGTGGTGTGCGGCCTCGGCGCCTGCGCGGCGACCGCCGTCGACATGAGCGACCCGGAGTCCTCGCTGCAGCGGCTGCTGCCCGGCTGGTTCCGGCCGGTGTTCCTGCTGGCGCTGGTCCTCGGCACCATCGCGCTCAACGCGCTGACCGCCTACAGCGCGGGACTCGCCCTCCAGGCCGTCGGCATCCGCATCCGGCGTTCGCTCAGCGTCCTGGTGGACGGCGCCGTCTCCGTCTCCCTCACCCTGTACGCGCTGCTCGTGTCCGACTTCCTCGACACCGTCGGCGACGTGCTCCAGCTGACCGTGGTCCTGCTCGGCCCCAGCACCGCCGTCTACGCCACCGACATCCTGCTGCGCCGCAACCGCTACGACGGCCCCGCGCTCGCCGACGAGAGCCCCGCCGGGCCCTTCTGGTACACCGGCGGCGTCAACTGGTCGGGTGCGCTGGCCCTCGGCGCGGGCGTGACGGCGTCGGCGCTGTGCGTCGACACCGTCTACACCGGACCGGTGGCCGCCGCCCTCGGGGGTGTCGACCTGGCCCTGCCGGCGGGTCTCGTGGCGGCCTCGGCGGTGTACGCGCTCCTGATGCGGGCTACCCCGGCCGCCGGCTGACCCCGGCCGTTCACCGCCCCTCGGAGTCCTCGCGGCGCTCGCGGTCCGGGCGGCGGGGGCGGTGGACGGAGTCCAGCTCGCCCACGGCCGCGCGGATGTGCCCCGGATCCCCCGGGCCGCCACCGGCGCACCGCCACGACGGACGCCCGGCCTCCTCGCCCGGGTGCAGCCCGAGCCCGTGCACGGTACAGACCGGCCATGTCTGCCACAGACACCCCATGACCGTTTCCTGGGCCGCCTCGGCGACGGCCCACAGGGCCCCGGCCGGGGTCGACTCCGGCTCCAGCGCGTTGCCGTGCCAGTCACCGTTCGCGAGGGCCACATGGAGGACCTCGCCCGGCCCGTCCGCACCGTCCTCCCCGTCCGGCCAGCCCGGGTACGCGACGAGGCGCAGCGGAGGCTGCTCGGGCAGGGTCGCGGCCAGGTCCCGGTTGACCACGGCCAGCGCCTCGTCCCACAGGGGGTGTTCGCCCTCGGCGGTGAGACGCGGCTCGGGCTCGTCAGGGAAAGATCGGTGCATCTCCGCATCCTCGCAGGCCGGCCGGAAGGCGGTGACGGCGGGCAAGCACGCCTTCTGGACCGATCCATGACCAGCCGTGAGACTGGACCCGGTCCACGCTCCCCAGCTGTCCAGGACGGTGCCATGGAAGTCGAGACCCCGCGCGTCGAACTCACTCCGCAGGCCCAGGAACTGATCCGCCGCCTGCGTACCGCACACGGCCCGCTGATGTTCCACCAGTCCGGCGGCTGCTGCGACGGCAGCGCCCCCATGTGCTACCCCGACGGCGAGTTCCGCACGGGCGACTCGGACGTGCTGCTGGCGGAGCTGGCGGTGGAGGGCGTACCGGAGCCCGTCACGTTCTGGATGTCGCGCAGCCAGTACCAGGCGTGGAGCCACACCCGGCTGATCGTGGACGTCGTACTGGGCCGGGGCAGCGGTTTCTCCCTCGAAGCACCCGAGGGGGTGCGTTTTCTCACCCGTTCTCGCGTCGTCGACGCCTAGTCGGCCCGCCGGCCGCCCGGGTCTGGTGCACTGCCCCTGCACATAGGGACAGTTGACGAGACATCAGGAGGCACGGTGACCAGACGTCGCGGGCGTTCGGCAACGGGCAGAACGGTTCTCACGGTTGTCACGGCGTTCGGTGTGCTGGCCGGTGCGGCCCTCGCGGGGGCGGCGCCGGCCGGTGCCGTTCCGGCGGGCAGACGCGTCGCGCCGGGTGTCACCTACCGGCAGTTCGACGTCACCGCCGGGGCGGGGACGGCACGCGTCCACCTGCTCACGGTGGACCTGGCCGATCCGCACGTCCGCGTCGACCTGCTCCACCCGGGCGCGGTGGCGGCCCGGGCGACGGTCTCCCGGCTGGCGGACTCGGCCGGCGCGGTGGCCGGGGTGAACGGCGACTTCTTCGACATCACCGAGACCCAGCACCCCGGCGTGGAAGCCACCGGCGCGGCCGTCGGACCGGCCGTGGCCGCCGGGGAGGTGTTCAAGGCGGCGGTGCCGAAGGGCCAGCGGTTCGGCCCCTCGCTGCCTCCGGGCACGGCCACCGAGGACGTGTTCGGCGTGGGCACCGACCGGCGGGCCCGCCTGGACCGGCTCTCCCTGACCGGCTCGGTCACCACCCCCGAGGGCTCGCTGCCCCTCAAGGGCCTCAACCAGTACGCGCTCCCGGTGAACTCGGTCGGCGCCTTCACCGCGCGCTGGGGCACCGCCTCCCGGGTGCGTGCCGTCTGCGGCACCGACACCCAGCGTTCGGCGCCGTGCAGCGACGAGACCTACGAGGTGAAGGTGCGCGACGGCCGGGTGGCCGCCGTCTCCGACGCCCCGGGCAGCGGCACGATCCCGGCGGACACCACGGTCCTGGTGGGCCGCGAGGAGGGCGCTCGGCAGCTGCGCGAGCTGTCCGTCGGTGACCCGGTGGACATCACCCACGCCCTGGTGGCGGCCTCGTCCGAGGTGCCGTACGCCTTCGCGATCGGCGGGTTCCCGGTGCTGCGCGGCGGCGCCCCGCTCGCCGGCCTCGACGACACCACCTCGGCGGTGCGCACGTTCGTGGGCTGCACCGGCGGCGGGCGGCAGCTGCTGATCGCGGCGCTGGACGGCGCCGCCGACTACCGCACCGGCATGACCGTCGCGGAGGAGGCGGCCGTCATGCAGGCGCTGGGCGCCTCCGACGCGTTCAACCTCGACGGCGGCGGCTCGACGGAGATGGTCACCCGCGACACGGGCGCCGGAGCCGTGACGGTCCGCAACCACCCGAGCGGCGGCGCCGAGCGCCCGGTACCCGACGGCATCGGTGTCTTCTCCGCCGCCTGAGTCACGGCCGCAGGCTGCTCACCAGGTCGGCGGTCGCGGTGAGCCCGCTGTGAATGGTGGGCGCCATGCTCGTGCTGGCCAGGTAGAAGCCGAGCAGCATGCAGATCAGGGCATGGGAGACCTTCAGCGAGCAGTTGCGGATAAAGATCACGGCAAGGATCAGAAGCAGCAGCACCACAGAGATGGAAATGGCCATCGGGAACCTCCTCCGCCACGCCCCATGTGCGGCGTTCGGCCGCAAGTGTGGCGTAGCGGAGGGTTCGTCCGGGCGGCTGACATGTCCTCCGATCGTGTGGTGTTACGCGGAGGGGCGGGCGTCGAGGAAGGCTTCGAGGCCGGCGAGGTCGTCGGTGTTGAGGTAGTCGACACCGGCGGCGAGCAGTTCCGACCACAGGGCGTCCCGGTCCGGGCCCGCCGTGTCGGGGGTGGCCCAGAACCGGACCCGCTGCCCGCGCGCGTGGGCGGCGCCGGTGATGCTCCGCAGCTTCTGCCGCTCGGCGGCCGGGAAGTCGCCGGTGCCCGTCCAGGTGAAGTTCTGCGTCCAGTTGTCGCTGATCAGGGAGATGAGGGAGGCCGGGGCCGCGCTGCCGAGGTCGCTGAGCCGGCCGTCGTAGAAGGCGCGGCGCTCGGTCTGCGCCTCCATCGGGGTACGGGCCGCCCGGTCGCCGGAGACGACCACGGTGACGGGGCCGGGGTGGACGCGGCCGTGCGCGTACCGGGTGAACAGGTGCGGGTGGCGGCGCAGCGCGCGGTCGAGGGCGAGGTAGGTCGAGGAGCCCTCGGTCTTGATGTCGACGAGCAGTTGGAGCGGCCGGCGCCGGCCCCGGTAGACGGAGCCGTGGTTGGCCTCGGTCCGGGCGGCGAGCGGGGCGAGGTAGAGGGACTCCAGGGTGCGGGACGGGTCGAGGTCGGAGAGCTCGTGGCCGATCAGGAGCTGGTCGCCGACGAGGAAGATGTCGGCCTCGACGCTGCCGAAGCGGTGGTCGAGGGCGTCGGACAGGGGCCGCGGGTGGGCGTAGTCGTTGTGGGCGTGCGCCTGCCACAGCGGGCGCGGCCCGTGCCGCTGTCCGGCGGCCGGGGCGGGGCTCGCGGTCAGGGCGAACGTGCCCGCGAGGGCGGCGCCGAGGGTGGTGAGGGCTCTGCGGCGGGTGGTGAGGGCCATGCGCTGCCTCCCTGGGGGTGCCGGATGGGACCGGGGAGAGTATGGAGGCAATGACCGCGCACGTGCCCCTCTCTCGCGGGGAGTTGGCACCCTGTTCACTTCACCGGCGGGCGCGCGGGAAAGCCCGCCCCGGGCCGGGGCGGGCTTCATCGGAGGTGCGTCAGGGGGCCTGGAGATCGACCAGCCCGGCCAGCGCCGAGCGATGCGCGCCCGCCGTGCCGTAGGCGATCGAGTCGGCCTTGGCCCGCTTCAGATACAGATGGACCGGGTGCTCCCAGGTCATGCCGATCCCGCCGTGCAGTTGCAGCGCCTCCTCGGTGGCGCGCACGGCGACGGGTGCGGCGTAGGCCTGGGCGACGGCCACCGTGACGTCGGTGTCCGCACCGGTGGACAGCGCGTCGGCGGCGGCGCGGGCGGCGGCCCGGAGGCTGACCACCTCCAGCCACAGCTGGGCGAGCCGGTGCTTGAGCGCCTGGAAGCCGCCGACCTGCCGGTTGAACTGCCTGCGCTCCTTCAGGTACCGGACCGTCTCGGTCAACGCCCAGTCGGCGACGCCGAGTTGCTCGGAGGCGAGCAGTCCGGCGGCGGCCCGCAGGGCACGCCGCACGGCGGGCGCGCAGTCGCCGACGCGCCGGCCGGCCGCGCCGGCCAGGGTGACCGTGGCCAGCGGGCGGGTCAGGTCGAGGGAGACCTGCGGGGTGACCGTCGCGGCCTCGGCGGCGACCGCGTACAGCCCGCCGTCGTCGGCCGGGACGAGCAGGACGTCGGCGACCGCGGCGTCCGCGATCCCCGTCAACTCGCCGTGCAGCGTGCCGTTCTCCAGCCGTACGGTCGTGACCGGGGCGCCCGCCGCCGTGTGCAGGCCGACCGCGAGGGCGCCGATGGTGCGCCCGGAGGCCAGCTGCGCGAGCAGCTCCCGTTCGCCGCAGGCGAGCAGGGCCTCGGTGGCCACGACCGCGCTGGTGAGGTAGGGCACCGGGGCGACGGCCCGGCCCAGCTCCTCCAGTACGACGGCGGCCTCGCGGTGGGAGGCGCCCTGGCCGCCCTGCTCCTCGGGCACCAGGAGGCCGGCCAGGCCCATGCCCTCGGTGAGGGACTTCCACAGCGCGCGGTCGTGCGGGGCGTCCGTCTCGGTGCGGGCGATCACACCGGCCGGTGCGCAGTGGTCCGTGAGCAGGTCGCGGACGGCGGCGCGCAGCGCCTCTTCCTCCTCCGAGTACAGCAGGTCGGACTGCGTCGTCATCGGGCCAGGTCCTTCCATGCGACGTCCTTGTCGGTGCGCGGCTCGGCGGGCAGGCCGAGGACGCGCTCGGCGACGATGTTCAGCAGCACCTCGCTGGTACCGCCCTCGATGCTGTTGCCCTTGGAACGCAGATAGCGGTAGCCGGCGTCGCGGCCGGTGAAGTCGACGAGTTCGGGCCGGCGCAGGGTCCAGTCGTCGTACAACAGGCCCTCTTCGCCCCGGAGTTCCACCTCCAGGCCGCTGATCTCCTGGTTGAGGCGGGCGAAGGCGAGCTTCATCCCGGCGCCCTCGGGTCCGGGCTGTCCCGCGACGAGCTGCTGGCGCAGTCGCTCGCCGGTGAACCGGGCAACCTCGGCCTCCACCCACAGCTTCAGCAGCCGCTGGTGCAGTTCGTGGGTGCGCAGCGCGGGGCGCTCGCGCCAGGTCTTCGCGACCGGGCCGATCATGCCGCCCTCGCGGGGCAGCCGCATGCCGCCGATGGCGACGCGCTCGTTGTTGAGCGTGGTCTGGGCGACCCGCCAGCCGTCGCCGGCCTCGCCGAGGCGGCGGGAGTCGGGGATGCGGACGCCGGTCAGGAAGACCTCGTTGAACTCGGCCTCGCCGGTGATCTGGCGCAGCGGCCTGACCTCCACGCCCGGGTCGGTCATGTCGCAGAGGAAGTAGGTGATGCCCGCGTGCTTGGGCACGCCCGGGTCGGTGCGGGCGATGAGGATGGCCCAGCGGGCCAGGTGGGCGCTGGAGGTCCACACCTTCTGCCCGTCGACCACCCAGTCGTCGCCCTCCCGGACCGCGCGGGTGCCGAGCGCGGCGAGGTCGGAACCGGCGCCGGGCTCGCTGAACAGCTGGCACCAGACCTCCTCCCCGGTCCACAGGGGCCGCAGGAAGCGTCGCTTCTGCTCCTCGGTGCCGTACTTCAGGATCGTCGGCGCGGCCATGCCGAGGCCGATACCGATGCGGCGGGGGTCGTTGTCCGGTGCACCGGCGGCCTCCAGTTCGGCGTCCACGGCGCTCTGGAGGGAGCGCGGGGCGCCCAGTCCGCCGAGGCCCTCCGGGTAGTGCACCCAGGCGAGGCCCGCGTCGAAGCGGGCCCGGAGGAAGTCCAGGCGCCCGGTCGTGGCGGGCGGGTGCGCGGCCAGCAACTCGCTTGTGCGGGTGCGCAGTTCCTCGGCGTCGGTCATGCCGCTGCTCCGTTCCCGGGGACGACCGCGATCCGGCCCGTGGTCACCCCGTCGGCGACGCGCTGCACGGCGTCGGCCGCCTGCGCGAGCGGCACCCGCTCGCTGACGAGGGGCTTGATGGCGCCCCGCGCGGCCAGCTCGGTGAGCTGCTCGTGGCAGTGCTGGATCAGCTTCGGGTTCTTGGTCGCGTACAGGCCCCAGTGCAGGCCGAGGATCGAGTAGTTCTTCACCAGGGCGTGGTTGAGGGCCGGGCTCGGGACGGTGCCGCTGGCGAAGCCGACGACGACGATCCGGCCCTCGAAGGCCACCAGCTTGGCGGACTGGGCGTAGGCCGCGCCCCCGACCGGGTCGTAGATCACGTCGGCGCCCCGCCCGCCGGTGGCCTCCTTCACGGCGGCGACGACGTCCTCGCTCCGCCGGTCGACGACCACGTCGCAGCCCAGTTCCCGGGCGACGGCGGCCTTGTCGGCGCCGCCCACGACGCCGATCACCGTGGCGCCCGCCGCCTTGCCGAGCTGTACGGCGGCGCTGCCCACGCCCCCGGCGGCGGCGTGCACGAGCAGGGTCTCCCCCGCCTCCAGAGCGGCCCGGCGGTGCAGACCGAACCAGCCGGTCTGGTAGCCGATGTGCAGGGCCGCGACCTCGGCGTCGTCCAGCGACTCGGGGGCGGGCAGCAGGGCGCGGGCGTCGGCGAGGGCGTACTCGGCGAAACCGCCGTGGGGCAGTGCGGGGTTGGCGATCACCCGGCGGCCGTCCTCGGTCTCGCCGCAGATCTCCACGCCGGGTGTGAAGGGCAGCGGCGGACGCACCTGGTACTGGCCCCGGCACAGCAGCGCGTCGGGGAAGTTGACGTTGGCGGCGCGCACCCGCAGCAGCACCTGGCCGTCGCCGGGCGTGGGGCGCTCCACCTCCGCCAGGCGCATCACCTCGCTCGGCTCGCCGTTCTCGTGCACTTGCCATGCCTGCATGCGGGGCCTCCACGGGACTGCTTCGTCTGACCGGGTTCCGAACGCATACTAAGCGGTCGCTTGCTGATCAGGGAACAGCCTGCCCGTCCTCGGTCCCGGTTCGCTTGCTGGACGCCGGCCGGGCCCGTACGTGCATCCGCTCCCCCTGCGGCCCGAACAGGCTCAGGAACTCCACCGGCCCCTCCCCGGTCGATCCGAACCAGTGCGGCACGCGCGTGTCGAACTCGGCCGCCTCCCCCGCCGTCAGCACGACGTCGTGCTGTCCGAGCACCAGCCGCAGCCGCCCGGACAGCACGAACAGCCACTCGTAGCCCTCGTGGGTGCGCGGGTCGGGTTCGGCCGCCCGCTGCGGCTCCACCATCTTGTAGGCCTGGAGGCCGCCCGGCTGCCGGGTCAGCGGATAGAGCGTGCGCCCGAACCGCTCGATCGGCTTGGCCCGGATCCGGGGGTCGCCGACCTGCGGGGCGCCGACCAGCTCGTCCAGCGGGACCTGGTGGGCCTGGGCGATGGGCAGCAGCAGTTCGAGGCTCGGCCTGCGCAGCCCGGACTCCAGCCGGGAGAGGGTGCTGACGGAGATGCCGGTGGTCTCGGACAGCGCCGCCAGGGTCACCTCCCGCTGCTTGCGGATCCGCCGCAGTCGCGGGCCCACCTCGGCGAGAACGTCGTCGGTACTCATATGCGTATTGCAGGTTCGGCAAAGCGGTTTGTCAATGCGGCAGCGGGCTCGGCGAGCCCGGGGAGCGGCGGTCCCGCGGGCCGGTGCCGATCACGTGTTGCCGGGACCGCGTCGACCACCCGGTGCCGGACCGGCCGCACCCCGTACGGGCGGCCTCCGCGTGTCCGAAGGCGCGCGCACGGCACGGTCCGCGCGCGCGAGGTGCGCTCCGCCCGCGGCCGGTCCCCCGCCCGGGTGTAATCGGGCCGCCTCCGGTGCACCATGACTGCATGCTGCTGAGCCGGTTGGCCGAGGTGTCCCGTGAGGTTGCCGCGACGGCGGCGCGGTCCCGCAAGACCGCGCTGCTCGCCGAGTTGTTCC
Organism: Streptomyces sp. NPDC015171; assembly: GCF_043079545.1. Taxonomy (NCBI): domain Bacteria; kingdom Bacillati; phylum Actinomycetota; class Actinomycetes; order Kitasatosporales; family Streptomycetaceae; genus Streptomyces; species Streptomyces sp. NPDC015171. The sequence continues at coordinate 118,387 of NZ_JBIBUO010000017.1, read as the reverse complement.
GGGACGCGGAGGCGGACGACGTGCCCATCGTCATCCCCTACCTGGCCGGGCGGCTGCCGCAGGGCCGGATCGGGGTCGGCTGGAAGGCGCTGAGCAACCGGGTGCCGCCCGCCGCCGAGCCCGGTCTCACGGTCCGGGAGGTCGACGCCCGGCTCACCGAGCTGAGCAAGGTGTCCGGGCCCGGCTCCCAGGCGGAGCGGGCCCGGGTCGTCGGCGAGCTGATGGGCGCGGCCACCGAGGAGGAGCAGCGCTTCCTGTTCGGGCTGCTCACCGGTGAGGTCCGCCAGGGCGCCCTGGACGCGGTCGCGGTGGAGGGCCTCGCCCGGGCCACCGGCGCCGCGCCGGCGGACGTACGGCGGGCCGTGATGCTCGCGGGATCGCTGCAGACGGTGGCCCGGGCGCTGCTCGCCGAGGGGCCCGGGGTGCTGGAGCGGTTCCGGCTGACCGTGGGCCGCCCGGTGCTGCCGATGCTCGCGCACGCCGCGTCCTCGGTCGCCGAGGCGGTGGACAAGCTGGGCGCCTGCGCGGTGGAGGAGAAGCTGGACGGCATCCGGGTCCAGGTCCACCGGGACGGCGACACGGTACGGATCCACACCCGCACCCTGGACGACATCACCGACCGGCTGCCCGAAGTGCGGGCCGCCGCCCTGGGGTTGGCGGGCGAGCGCTTCATCCTGGACGGCGAGGTGATCTCCTTCGACGCCGCGGGCCGCCCCCGGTCCTTCCAGGAGACGGCGGGCCGGGTCGGCTCCCGTACGGACGTGGCGAAGGCCGCCGAGGGGACCCCCGTCGCCCCCGTCTTCTTCGACGCCCTCTCGGTCGACGGCCGTGACCTGCTCGACCTGCCGTTCGCCGAGCGGCACGCCGAGCTGTCCCGGCTGGTTCCCGAGCCGATGCGGGTGCGGCGCACGGTGGCCGCGGGCCCGGACGACATCCCGGAGGCGGAACGGTTCCTCGCCGACACACTGGCCCGCGGCCACGAGGGCGTGGTGGTCAAGGCGCTCGACGCCGCCTACAGCGCGGGCCGGCGCGGCGCCTCCTGGCTGAAGGTGAAGCCCGTCCACACGCTCGACCTGGTGGTGCTGGCCGCCGAATGGGGCCACGGCCGGCGCACCGGCAAGCTGTCCAACCTCCACCTGGGCGCGCGCACCCCGGACGGCGGCTTCGCCATGCTCGGCAAGACCTTCAAGGGCATGACCGACGCGCTGCTCGCCTGGCAGACCGACCGGCTCCGGGAACTCGCCGTCGAGGACGACGGCTGGGTGGTCCGGGTCCGCCCCGAACTCGTCGTCGAGATCGCCTACGACGGCCTCCAGCGCTCCTCCCGCTACCCGGCCGGCGTCACTCTCCGCTTCGCCCGCGTGGTCCGCTACCGCGAGGACAAGCGCCCCGAGGAGGCCGATACCGTGGAAGCCCTGCTGGCGGCACACCCGGAGGTCAGGCCGTGACGGTACGGACGACGAAGCGCAGCGCGGGACTGCTGTTGTTCCGGCACACCGACCAGGGGATCGAGGTGTTGCTCGGCCATATGGGCGGCCCGTTCTTCGCGAAGAAGGACGCGGGAGCCTGGACCGTGCCGAAGGGCGAGTACGAGCCCGACGAGCCGGCCTGGGAGGCGGCCCGGCGCGAGTTCCAGGAGGAGCTGGGTCTTGCTCCGCCGGACGGCGAGGCCGTGCCCCTGGGCGAGGTCGTGCAGTCCAACGGCAAGATCGTCACGGCCTGGGCGGTGGCGGCGGACCTCGACCCGGAGACGATCACCCCGGGCACCTTCACCATGGAGTGGCCGCCGCGCTCCGGCAGGACCCAGGAGTTCCCGGAGCTAGACCGGGTGGCGTGGTACGGACTCGACCGGGCCCGCGCGCTGATCATCACGGCCCAGGCCGCGTTTCTCGACCGGCTGGCTGAGCACTCGGACTGACCAGGGCCTGTCGCGTTGCGCCTTGCCGGGCCGCGCGCGAAGGTCGAGTCAAGCCCGCTCCCAGGGAGGTCAGCCATGCCCATCGCGACGGTGAATCCGGCGAACGGCGAGACGCTCAAGACGTACGAGCCCATGGGCGAGGAGGAGCTGGAACGCCGGCTCCAGCTCGCCGAGGCCACGTTCCGTACGTACCGGACGACCTCGTTCGCCGATCGCGCCCGGTTGCTGAACAAGGCCGCCGACCTGCTGGACGAGGACCAGCGGGAGATCGGCCGGGTGATGACCACCGAGATGGGCAAGCCGGTCAAGCAGGCCCGCGCGGAGGCCGCCAAATGCGCCAAGGCGATGCGCTGGTACGCCGAGCACGCCGAGCGGCTGCTGGCCGACGAGGAGCCCGCCGAGGCGGACGTACGGGACTCCGGGGCCTCCTGGGTGCGGGTGCGCTACCGCCCGCTTGGCCCGGTGCTCGCCGTGATGCCCTGGAACTTCCCGCTGTGGCAGGTGATCCGGTTCGCCGCGCCCGCGCTGATGGCCGGGAACGTGGGCCTGCTCAAGCACGCCTCCAACGTGCCGCAGACGGCCCTGTACCTGGAGGACCTGTTCCACCGGGCGGGCTTCGGCGAGGGCTGCTTCCAGACGCTGCTGATCGGCTCGGGCGCGGTGGACGACATCCTGCGCGACGAGCGTGTGAAGGCGGCCACCCTGACCGGCAGCGAGCCGGCGGGCCGGGCGGTCGCCGCCACCTCCGGGGAGATGATCAAGAAGACGGTGCTGGAGCTGGGCGGCAGCGACCCCTTCGTCGTGATGCCCTCCGCCGACGTGGAACGGGCGGCCGGGGTCGCGGTGACCGCGCGGGTGCAGAACAACGGGCAGTCCTGCATCGCCGCCAAGCGGTTCATCGTGCACACCGAGGTGTACGACGCCTTCGCCGAGAAGTTCGTCGCGGGCATGAAGGCCCTCAGGACCGGCGATCCGCTGGCGGAGGAGACCGAGATCGGGCCGCTCGCCAGCGAGCGGGGCCGCACGGACCTGGAGGAGCTGGTCGACGACGCCAGGCGCAGCGGCGCCGAGGTGCTGTGCGGCGGCGAACGGCCGGAGGGGCCCGGCTGGTACTACCCGCCGACCGTCCTCGCCGGCATCACCCGGGAGATGCGCATCCACCGCGAGGAGGCGTTCGGTCCGGTCGCCACGCTGTACCGGGCGGACGACCTGGACGAGGCGGTGCTGATCGCCAACGACTCCCCGTTCGGCCTGAGTTCGAACGTGTGGACGCGTGACGAGAACGAGGTGGAGCGGTTCGCCCGGGACCTGGAGGCCGGCGGCGTGTACGTCAACGGGATGACCGCCTCCCATCCGGCGTTCCCGTTCGGCGGTGTGAAGCGGTCGGGGTACGGGCGTGAGCTGTCCGGGCACGGAATCCGGGAGTTCTGCAACATCACCACGGTTTGGCAGGGTGCGTGAGCGCGGCGCGGCTACCATCCCGTTCTGTGAACCGCGAAGTGACCCTGCCTCTGATCGTCGACGACCGCGGTGCCTTGCAGGTGGCGGCGGCCGACGTGAGTAAGTTGCTGCGGACCGTGGGCGCGCGGTGGCTGCATCTTGTCGATGCGGGCGAACAGGAGCTCGACGAGGACACCGTGGCCGCACTGACCATCGAGCTGGCCAAGCTGGCGGACCGTATCGACGTGGCGTGCATCGCGCACAGCAGCGGGGCGCCGTAACGCCCCGTGTCCGCCCACCTGGGCCGGCGGCGCCGGCGGCGCCCGGAACACGCCCTCGTACGTCTGCGGCAGGCTCCCGTACCGGTGTGCCAGGCCGGGTCGGGCGCACCGGTCTCCAGCCCCCGCCGCACCGCAGCCGTCACCTGCCCCCTCGCCGTGCGGGCGCCGGAGCGTCAGTGGCTCATCCCGGCCGGCCGCACGGCCTTCCGGCACCCGGCCGGGAGGGCCGACGCGGAGTCCGAGTGTCCTGGCCGGCCCTGACCGCGTCCCCGCCGGACGTCGCGGCGGCCTCCACCGCCAACTTCGCCGCCCGGCGCGGCTCTTGCGGCCGGACCGCCGCCGGCCAGCGCACCCGCCACGGCTGTCTCCAGGGGCGCCGCGCCGCTGTCGATCCGGGGCACCGGCGGGTGGGCGGCGGGGGCGGGGGCGAGGGCCCGTGCGGCGTTCCCCAGCAGGTCTTCGGCCGTAACAGCGGTCATGGCGCTTTCCCTCGTCCGGCGGCACAAATCGTTCGTCGAGCCTGACACGGGGTCCCCGATTCGGAGTAATCCAACGCGAGATCGTCGCCCTCTCGGGTGACGGTGGGTGGAGCACCCACAGAGGTGAACCACCTTCCGACCCGGTTGGCACAGGCCATCCGGAAACAGGAAAGCAGGGACGGTTCATGGCGACCTTGTGCAGACCCTCGGTGTCGGTCCCGGAGCACGTGATCACGATGGAGGAGACGCTGGAGCTGGCGCGCTCCCGCCACGAGGACCACCCGCAACTCCCACTGGCCCTCCGGCTGATCGAGAACACCGGCGTCAAGAAGCGGCACATCGTCCAGCCCATCGAGGAGACCCTCAAGCACCCGGGTTTCGAAGAGCGCAACAAGCTCTACGAGGCCGAGGCCAAGGCCCGGGTGCCCGCGGTGATCCAGCGGGCTCTGGACGACGCTGAGCTGCTCACCAGCGACATCGACGTGATCATCTACGTCTCGTGCACGGGCTTCATGATGCCCTCGCTCACGGCGTGGCTGATCAACGAGATGGACTTCGACAGCACCACCCGCCAGCTCCCCATCGCCCAGCTGGGCTGCGCGGCCGGCGGTGCGGCGATCAACCGGGCGCACGACTTCTGCTCGGCCTACCCGCACGCCAACGCGCTCATCGTGGCCTGCGAGTTCTGCTCGCTGTGCTACCAGCCCACCGACCTCGGTGTCGGCTCGCTGCTCTCCAACGGCCTGTTCGGCGACGGCATCGCCGCCGCCGTGGTCCGCGGCAGCGGCGGCACGGGCGTCCAGCTGGAGCGCAACGGCTCGTACCTGATCCCGAAGACGGAGGACTGGATCGCCTACGACGTGCGGGCCACCGGTTTCCACTTCCTGCTGGACAAGCGGGTGCCGACGACCATGGAGCCGCTCGCGCCCGCGCTGAAGGACCTGGCGGGCACGCACGGCTGGGACGCGTCCGACCTGGACTTCTACATCATCCACGCGGGCGGTCCGCGGATCCTCGACGACCTCAGCACCTTCCTTCAGGTCGACCCGGAGGCGTTCCGGTTCAGCCGGTCCACGCTCACCGAGTACGGAAACATCGCCAGCGCCGTCGTCCTGGACGCGCTGCGCCGGCTCTTCGAGGAGGGCGGCGCCGAGGACCGGGCGCGCGGACTGCTCGCCGGGTTCGGCCCCGGCATCACCGCCGAGATGACGGTGGGCCGCTGGGTCAACGGAGACACCCGATGACCCAGGAGGTCCTCCTCACCGGCACCGGGGCGCCGCCCCCGATCCGGCACTGGCCGGCGCTCGACCTGCCGGGCACGGAGTTCGACCCGGTGCTGGCCGAGCTGATGGCCGAGGGCCCGGTCACCCGCGTCCAGCTGCCCAACGGCCGGGGCTGGGCGTGGCTGGTCACCCGGTACGACGACGTGCGCATGGTGGCCAACGACCCCCGGTTCAGCCGTGAGGCGGTCATGGGCCGGCAGGTCACCCGGCTGGCCCCGCACTTCATCCCGGACCGGGGCGCGGTCGGCTTCCTCGACCCGCCCGACCACACCCGGCTGCGCCGCTCGGTGGCCGCCGCGTTCACCGCGAAGGGTGTGGAGCGGGTGCGGGAGAAGGCGCGGGACATGCTGGACGAACTGGTCGGCGAACTCCTGCGGGGCGGCCCGCCCGCGGATCTCACCGCGGCGGTGCTCAGCCCGTTCCCGATCGCGGTGATCTGCGAGCTGATGGGCGTCCCGGCCGGCGACCGGCACCTCATGCACGTCCGTACCCAGCTGATCCTCTCGTCCTCGCACGGCAAGGACGTCAGCGAGCGGGCCAAACGGGAGATGGCCGGGTACTTCGCCGACCTGATCGGGCTGCGCGAGACCAGCACGGGCGAGGACGTCGCCTCGCTGCTGGGAGCCGCGGTGGGCCGGGGCGAGATCACGCCGGACCAGGCCGTCGGGTTCGCCGTACTCCTGCAGATCGGCGGCGAGGCGGTCACCAGCAACAGCGGGCAGATGTTCTACCTGCTGCTGACCCGTCCCGCCCTGGTCGAGCGGTTGCGCGCGGAGCCGGGGATCCGCCGCCGGGCGATCGACGAACTGCTGCGCTACATACCGCACCGCAACGCGGTCGGGCTGTCCCGGATCGCCCGGCAGGACATGGAGATCGGGGGCGTCCGCATCCGCGCGGGCGACCCGGTCTACGTGTCCTATCTGGCCGCCAACCGCGACCCCGAGGTGTTCCCCGACCCGGGGACCATCGACTTCTCCCGCAGCCCGAACCCGCATGTGGCGTTCGGCTCCGGCCCGCACTACTGCCCCGGCGGCATGCTGGCCCGGCTGGAGGAGGAACTCCTGCTGGACGCCCTGCTGGACCGGGTACCCGGCCTGCGGCTGGCCGTGCCGCCGGATCAGGTCCCCTTCAGCAGGGGCACGCTGATCCGGGGGCCCGAGGCCCTGCCGGTGACCTGGTGAGCCGCCCATGACGACCGAGGGACTGTACGTGCCGCCGGGCCACGGCCGGATCGTCGAGACGCCGGCCCAGCGGGTGACGTTCAAGGTCACGGGCACCCACTCGCGGGCGGCCTCCACCTTCGAGGTGGACGTGCCGCCGGGCTTCGACGTGGGCGCCCATGTGCACACGCGCAGCGAGGAGCTGTTCTACGTCCTGGAGGGCGAGCTGGACGTGCTCGCCTTCGAGCCGCGGGTCCGCACTCCCGACAACTGGCAGAAGTGGGAGTCGAGTTCGGGCAACCGGGTGGTCCGGGCGACGCCGGGCACGCTCATCGTCGTACCACCGGGCTGCCCGCACGCCTTCGCCAATCCCACGGACGCCCCGGCGAGGATGTTCTTCCAGTCGTCTCCCCCGCCGGACCACGAGAGGTACTTCGACGAGCTGCTGGAGATCCTCAGGGACGGCGGCCCGCCGGACCACGAGGCGATCGAGGCGCTGCGGGCGAAGTACGACATCGAGCAGCTCACGCCGTTGCGGCACAGGTGAGCGGGCCGGCCCGCGGGGGCGCCTTCCCCGCGGGCCGGCCCGGTGCGGCGCGCTACCGGATCGGCATCCCCGACAGGGTGCGCGCTATGACGAGCCGCTGGATCTCGCTCGTGCCCTCGAAGATGGTGTAGATCGCGCTGTCCCGGTGCATCCGCTCGACCGGGTACTCGCGGGTGTACCCGTTGCCGCCCAGGATCTGGATCGCCTGCGCGGTCACCTTCTTCGCGGTCTCGCTGGCGAACAGCTTGGACATCGAGCCCTCGGCCGCGGTGAACGGCTTGCCGTTCACCGCCATCCACGAGGCCCGCCACACCAGGAGCCGGGCGGCGTCGACCTGCGTGCGCATGTCCGCGAGCTGGAAGGCGACGCCCTGGTTGTCGATGACGGGGCGCCCGAACTGCTCACGGGTCATGGCGTAGTCGAGGGCGACCTCGTACGCGGCCCGGGCGGTGCCCACCGCCATGGCCCCGACGGCGGGCCGGCTCGCCTCGAAGGTGGCCATCGCCGCGTTCTTCACGCGCTCCCCGCCGGCCTTGGCCCGCTCCCGGGCGCGGGCGAGCCGCTCGTCCAGCTTCTCCTTGCCGCCGAGCAGGCAGGAGCCGGGGACCCGGACGCCGTCCAGGACGACCTCGGCGGTGTGCGAGGCGCGGATGCCGTGCTTCTTGAACTTCTGGCCCTGGGACAGCCCGGCCGTGCCCGGCGGGACGATGAAGGAGGCGTGGCCCTTGGAGCCCAGCTCCGGGTCGACGACGGCGACGACCACGTGGACGTTGGCGATGCCGCCGTTGGTCGCCCAGGTCTTGGTGCCGTTGATCACCCATTCGTCGGCGGCCTCGTCGTACACGGCACGGGTGCGCATGGAGGCGACGTCGGAGCCGGCGTCGGGTTCGGAGGAGCAGAACGCGGCGACCTTGACATCGGTCGGGTCGCCGTACATCTGCGGGATCCAGGTGCCGATCTGCTCCTCGGTCCCGTTGGCGAGGACGCCCACGGCGGCGAGGCCGGTGCCCACGATGGACAGGGCGATGCCCGCGTCGCCCCAGAACAGCTCCTCCATCGCCATCGGGATGCCGAGGCCGGTGGGGTCGAAGTACTGCTGCGCGTAGAAGTCGAGGGAGTAGATGCCGACCTTGGCCGCCTCCTGGATGACCGGCCAGGGGGTCTCCTCGCGCTCGTCCCACTCGGCCGCCGCGGGACGGATCACATCGGCGGCGAAGCCATGGAGCCAGTCCCGGACTTCCCTCTGTTCGTCGTTCAGCTCCATGGTGAACTCGGCCATGTCCCCTCCAGCGGCGGCGGTGCGATGTTACTAGCGGTAACCCGAGTCTGTTACTGATGGGTAGGAAAAGTCAACCGGCGATGACGCCTCGGCATCCCGTTCGATGTCAGGGGACCGGTCAGTGTTAGTTTGCGCAGGCGTCACCGAATCAGCACGGGTGGGGAGAGCACATGGACACCACGCAGCGGACCGAGCAGCAGCGGTCCGCCGACCGCCGACGGCGCGAGCTGCTGGAGGCCGCCGACCGGGTGGTGCTGCGCGACGGCCCGCAGGCGTCGATGAACGCGATCGCGGCGGAAGCGGGAATCACGAAGCCGATCCTGTACCGGCACTTCGGCGACAAGGGCGGTCTTTACGCGGCCTTGGCCAAACGGCACACCGACGCCCTGCTCGCCTCGCTGCGGGCCGCACTGGACGCGCCGGCCGAGCGGCGCGAGCGGGTCGAGTCCACCCTGGACACCTACCTCGCCGCCATCGAGGCCCGGCCCCAGGTCTACCGGTTCCTCATGCACCCGGCGGAGGGCAGCCAGGGCGGCGACCCGGGCTTCGACGTCGGCAAGCACAGCGTTCCGCTGCTGCGCCGGATGGGCGAGGAGCTGGCCCAGGTCATCGAGGAGCGGGTGGACCTCGGCCCGGAGAGCCAGCAGCTGGCCCGGGTCTGGGGGCACGGCATCGTCGGGATGATGCACGCCGCCGGCGACTGGTGGCTGGGAGAACGCCCCTGCTCCCGGGCCGCGTTGGTGCGCTCCCTCGCGGATCTGCTGTGGGGACGGCTCGCCGCGGCCGGGGACCGGGCGGGCGGCCCCGGCTTCTGACCCCTCACCGGCTCCACGGAGCCCGCTCGGCCTGCCGGAGCAGTCTGCGTCTGCGCCAGCCCGTGAGACGGTCCGCGTACACGCGCCCCTCCAGGTGGTCGCACTCGTGCTGCAGGCAGCGGGCGAAGAAGCCGGTGCCGTGCACGGTGACCGGTTCGCCGGTCACCGTGCGGCCCTCGACCACCGCGTGGTCGTAGCGCTCGGTGCCCGCTTCGAGGCCCGGCAGGGACAGACAGCCCTCCGGGCCCCTGATGACGACACCGTCGGCCTCGACCAGGCGGGGGTTGACCACGTGGCCGAGATGGCGCACGTCCTCGTCGTCGGGACAGTCGTACACGAACACCCGCAGACCGACCCCGATCTGGTTCGCGGCCAGGCCCACCCCCCGCGCCGCGTACATCGTGGCGAACAGGTCCTCCACGAGGGCCGCGAGGTCCGGACCGAAGTCGGTGACGTCCCGGCAGGGCTCGCTCAGGGCGGTGTCGCCGAGCAGGGTGAGGGGCCGGACGCGCCCGTGGGCGCCCGGGATGGAACCGTGTCGCATGGCGGCAAGGGTACGGTTCCTTAAGCTCATGCCCGTCGCCGGAGGCGGGAGGCGGGATTCGGGTGTGCGAACGGATCTCGATAGGCTGACGTTCACACCACGTTGCCGGATGGCCCCAGGCGCGGCGCGTACGCAAGGAGGATCGAGAACTGATGGCAGGCAACTCGGACCCGCTCTCGCCGCGGGCCAAGCTGGCCGTGACCGCGGGCAAAGCGGTCGCTGCGGCCTCGCGGGCAGCGGGACGCGGCAGCGGGTCGGTGATCGGTGGCCGGATCGCGCTGAGACTCGACCCCGACCTGCTCGCCCGGCTCGCCCAGAACCTGGACGTCGTCCTGGTGTCGGCGACCAACGGCAAGACCACGACCACCCGGCTGATCGCCGAGGCGCTGCGCGCCGCCGGCCCGGTCGTGTCGAACGCGCTCGGCGCCAACATGCCGGCCGGCATCACGTCCGCGCTCGCGGGCGGCTCGGAGGCGAAGTTCGGCGTCATCGAGGTCGACGAGAAGTACCTGGCCGGAGTGGCCCGGGACACCGACCCCAAGTGCATCGCCCTGCTGAACCTCTCCCGGGACCAGCTGGACCGCGCCGCCGAGACCCGGATGCTCGCCGAGAACTGGCGCGAGGGCCTGGCGGGCTCCAAGGCCGTCGTCGTCGCCAACTGCGACGACCCGCTGGTGGTGTGGGCGGCGTCGTCCTCGCCGAACGTGGTCTGGGTCGCGGCCGGCCAGATGTGGAAGGACGACGCCTGGTCCTGCCCGTCGTGCGGCGGCGTGATGCAGCGCCCCGGCGACGACTGGTTCTGCGGTGAGTGCGGCTTCCGCCGGCCCCAGCCGACCTGGGCGCTCTCCGGCGACCATGTCCTGGACCCGCACGGCTCCGCCTGGCCGATCCACCTCCAGCTGCCGGGCCGCGCCAACAAGGCGAACGCGGCCAGCTCGGCGGCCGTCGCCGCCGTCTTCGGGGTGCCGCCGCAGGTCGCCCTGGAGCGGATGTACCAGGTGCAGGCGGTGGCCGGCCGGTACGACGTCGTCCAGTTCCAGAACCGCGATCTGCGGCTGCTGCTGGCCAAGAACCCGGCCGGCTGGCTGGAGACGTTCTCCCTGATCGACCAGCCGCCCGCCCCGGTGATCCTGTCCGTGAACGCGCGCGGCGCCGACGGCACCGACACCTCCTGGCTGTGGGACGTGGACTACACGCGGCTGACCGGCCACCCGATCTTCGTGATCGGCGACCGGAAGCTGGACCTCGCCGTCCGTCTGGAGGTGGCCAACCAGCACTTCCAGGTCTGCGAGAACCTCGACCAGGCCGTGCAGATGTGCCCGCCGGGCCGGATCGAGGTCATCGCGAACTACACCGCGTTCCAGGACCTGCGCCGCCGCGTCGGCAACTGATCACGAAGGGCGATCACCTCATGAGCGACAACCAACTGCGGCTGGTGTGGATCTACCCCGACCTGCTGAGCACCTACGGCGACCAGGGCAACGCGCTCGTCGTGGAGCGGCGGGCCCGGCAGCGCGGCCTGGACGTGGCCCGGCTCGACGTGCGCAGCGACCAGCCGATCCCGACCTCCGGCGACATCTACCTGATCGGCGGCGGCGAGGACCGTCCGCAGCGGCTGGCGGCCGAGCGGCTGCGCCGCGACGGCCATCTGCAGCGTGCGGTGCAGAACGGCGCGATCGTCTTCTCCGTCTGCGCCGGCTACCAGATCCTCGGCCACGAGTTCATCAACGACCTCGGCCAGCGCGAGCCGGGCCTCGGCCTGCTCGACGTGGTGTCGGTGCGCGGCGAGGGCGAGCGGTGCGTCGGCGACGTCCTCGGGGACATCGACCCGCAGCTCGGCCTGCCCCAGCTGACCGGTTTCGAGAACCACCAGGGCGTCACCCACCTCGGCCCGAGCGCCCGCCCCTTCGCCCGGGTCAGCATCGGCAAGGGCAACGGCACCGGGGACGGCACGGAGGGCGCGTACAACGGGACCGTCTTCGGCACGTACATGCACGGCCCGGTCCTCGCCCGCAACCCGCTCATCGCCGACCTGCTGCTGAAGCTGGCGCTCGACGTCAACGCGCTGCCGCCGATCGACGACCACTGGTACGAGGCACTGCGCAACGAGCGCATCGCCTCGGCGCAGCAGCCCGCCTAGCCACCACGGCACGGCACAGCCCGCGTAGCCACGGCCGCGCGACAGCCTGGAGCAGGCTGTCGCGCGGCCGTGGGCGTAACCGGGGATTCAGCGGGATTTCAGCGTGGTCCGGCAGGCTTGTCCAGGGCCCGCCTGACAGCCCGTCCGCTCACATGTGCGGGCGCGTCCAGCAGGCGGACGCCTGCTGCGGAGCGACCCCCTCACGCCGGTAGGGTGACCGGGAATCCGCCGGACAACGTGGTCCGGTTACCCGGCCCACGTTGAGAAGGTATTTCGGGCTATGCGCATTGGTGTCCTCACGTCCGGCGGCGACTGCCCCGGCCTGAACGCCGTCATCCGGTCCGTCGTGCACCGCGCCGTCGTCGACCACGGCGACGAGGTCATCGGTTTCCGGGACGGCTGGAAAGGCCTCCTGGAGTGCGACTACCTCAAGCTCGACCTCGACGCCGTGGCCGGCATCCTGGCCCGCGGCGGCACCATCCTCGGCTCCTCCCGGGTCCGCCCCGAGCACCTGCGGGACGGCGTGGAGCGGGCCAGGGGCCATGTCGCGGAGCTGGGCCTAGACGCGATCATCCCGATCGGCGGCGAGGGCACGCTGAAGGCGGCCCGGCTGCTGTCGGACAACGGGCTGCCCATCGTGGGCGTGCCCAAGACCATCGACAACGACATCGCCGTCACGGACGTCACCTTCGGTTTCGACACCGCGGTGACCGTGGCGACCGAGGCGCTCGACCGGCTGAAGACCACCGCCGAGTCCCATCAGCGGGTGCTGATCGTGGAGGTCATGGGCCGGCACACCGGCTGGATCGCGCTGCACTCCGGCATGGCGGCCGGCGCCCACGCCGTCGTCGTGCCCGAGCGGCCCTTCGACATCGAGGAGTTGGCGAGGAAGGTCGGCGAGCGGTTCGAGGCGGGCAAGCGGTTCGCGATCGTGGTCGCGGCCGAGGGGGCCAAACCGCGCCCCGGCTCCATGGAGTTCGACGAGGGCGGCAAGGACATCTACGGCCACGAGCGGTTCGCGGGCATCGCGCGCCAGCTCTCGATCGAGCTGGAGCAGCGGCTCGGCAAGGAGGCCCGGCCGGTCATCCTCGGGCATGTGCAGCGGGGCGGCACGCCGACGGCGTACGACCGGGTGCTGGCGACCCGGTTCGGGTGGCACGCGGTGGAGGCCGTGCACCGGGGCGAGTTCGGCCGGATGACGGCGCTGCGCGGCACCGACATCGTGACGGTGTCCCTGGCCGAGGCCGTCGAGACGCTGAAGACCGTCCCCGCCGAGCGGTACGACGAAGCGGAGTGCGTGCTGTAGTCCGCTCCGGAACAACCCGCCCCCGGTCGCAGCCGTGACCGGGGGCGGTTCTACTCTTGGGGGCGGACAGACACGTACAACCCCCACGAATCAGGAGCCGCCGGATGGATCACAGCGGGCACGGCATGATGATGGATCTGCCGCCGTTCACGCTGGGGCGGGGGCTCCAGTGGTCGGCGGATCCGTTCTTCCTCGTGGCCTGTCTCGCCGGGCTCGCGCTGTACGGCTGGGGGGTCGTGCGGCTGCGCCGGCGCGGGGACTCCTGGCCGGTCTCCCGGACCGTGTCGTTCGTGGCCGGCGTGCTCACCATCGCACTGGTGATGTGCACCAAGCTGAACGACTACGGCATGGTCATGTTCAGCGTGCACATGGTGCAGCACATGGTGATCAGCATGCTGTCGCCGATCCTGATCCTGCTCGGCGCCCCGGTCACCCTGGCGCTGCGCGCGCTGCCGGCGGCCGGCAAGGGCCGCAAGGGGCCGCGCGAGCTGCTGCTGTGGCTGCTGCACAGCCGGTACATGCGGATCATCACCCATCCGGCGTTCACCATCCCGCTGTTCATCGCGAGCCTGTACGCCCTGTACTTCACCCCGCTGTTCGACTTCCTGATGGGCTCCCGAACCGGGCACATCGCGATGATGGTGCACTTCCTCGCGGTCGGTGTGGTGTTCTTCTGGCCGATCATCGGCGTGGACCCGGGTCCGCACCGGCCGGGGCATCTGATGCGGATGCTGGAGCTGTTCGCCGGCATGCCGTTCCACGCGTTCTTCGGTATCGCGCTGATGATGGCGTCGGAGCCGATGGTCGAGACGTTCAAGCACCCGCCGGCCTCGCTCGGCATCGAGGCGCTGTCCGACCAGAGCGCGGCGGGCGGCATCGCCTGGGCCTTCAGCGAGGTCCCGTCCGTGCTGGTCCTGATCGCGCTGCTGTTCCAGTGGTACCGCTCCGAGCAGCGGCAGGCCAAGCGCGCCGACCGGGCCGCCGACCGCAACGGCGACCAGGAGCTGGCGGCGTACAACGCCTACCTGGCCTCGCTGAACGCGCGCGAGAGCTGAGGCCCGGCGCGCGCCTGAGCTGTGTCCCGGAACCCTTGCGGGCCGGAGCGGTGTCCGCTCCGGCCCGCCGCCGTATCCCCTCCGGGCCGGAATCGGGGCACCATGGTCGGGGACGGACCACGAGGAGGGTGCCGCGATGCCCGGTTCCACGAACGGTTCCACCAAGGCGATGGGGGCGCTCACGGTCGGCGGGCTGGTCGTCGTGACCGCCTACACGGTCGCGCTCGGCAGCAACGGCTGGCTGTGGTTCGGATGGGTGGTGCTGGGGCTGCTGACCCTGGCGCTGATCGTCACCCAGTCCTGAACCGCGCCGTCCGGGCGGGTCTGGTTACAGTGCCCGCATGAACAGCAGGACGCCCTCCTTCGACGAGCTGGACCGCCAGATCGTCATCGCGCTCATGGCGAACGCCCGGACCAGCTTCGCCGAGATCGGCGCGGACGTGGGGCTGTCCGCCACGGCGGTCAAGCGGCGCGTGGACCGGCTGCGGGAGACCGGGGTGATCACCGGGTTCACGGCGACGGTCAGGCCGGCGGCGCTCGGCTGGCGCACGGAGGCGTACGTCGAGGTGTACTGCGAGGGCGCGGCCCCGCCCCGGCGCCTCGCCGAGGTCGTCCGCAACCATCCGGAGATCGCGGCGGCCATGACCGTGACCGGCGGCGCCGACGCGCTGCTGCATGTGCGGGCCCGGGACGTGGAGCACTTCGAGGAGGTGCTGGAGCGGATCCGCGCCGAGCCGTTCATCCGGAAGACGATCAGTGTGATGGTGCTGTCCCATCTGCTCCCGGAGAGCCCGGAAGCGGGCGCCACTCACGCTGCCCCCGAATGACCCGTGCGACACGCAGGAGTCATGCGTGCCGCCCGGGAACAACGCAGCGATGCTGCGCATCTGCGCAATCTTTCTCGCTTGTCGCGCGTCCCCCTCCCTTCCTACCGTGGTGTCACCCCTCAGTGACACACAGGAAAACGGAGGAAACCCTCTGTGTCCGAACGTCGTGTGCCGCGTGCTCGGCGTTTTCTCGTCTGCGAACCCAGACACTTCGCCGTCCAGTACGCGATCAACCCCTGGATGCAACCGGACCGGCCCGTCGACATCGACCTGGCCCAGGAGCAGTGGCAGTCGCTGATCCGGGCCTACCGCACGCACGGCCACACCGTCGACAGCGTCGAGCCGGTCCCCGGGCTGCCCGACATGGTGTTCGCCGCCAACGCGGCGTTCGTCGTCGGCGGCCGGGTCTTCGGTTCCCTCTTCCACGCTCCGGAGCGGCGTCCGGAGTCCGTCCACTACGACACCTGGTTCAAGACGGCGGGCTATGACGTGCACCGCCCCGAGGCGGTGGCCGAGGGCGAGGGCGATCTGGTGTGGACGGGCCGCTACGTGCTCGCGGGCACCGGGTTCCGCACCACCCGGGAGGCCCATCGCGAGGTGCAGGAGTTCCTCGGCCACCCGGTGATCGGCCTCACCCTGGTGGACCCGTACTTCTACCACCTGGACACCGCGCTGTTCGTCCTGGACGACGACAACATCTGCTACTACCCGGAGGCGTTCTCGCCGGGCAGCCGGGAGGTGCTCGACCGGCTGTACCCGGACGCGGTGCCGGCCACCCGCGAGGACGCTCTGACGTTCGGCCTGAACTCCGTCTCCGACGGCCGGCACGTCTTCATCGCGCCCAGGGCCGAGGCGCTGGCCGAGCGTCTCGCGGGCCACGGCTATGTCCCCGTCCCCGTCGACCTGTCCGAGCTGCACAAGGCCGGCGGTGGCATCAAGTGCTGCACCCAGGAGATCCGCTGATGACCGCACCCGCGCGCCCCCGTACGTCCGACGACCTGATCCGTGCGGAGGAGCCGGTTCTCGCGCACAACTACCATCCGCTGCCCGTGGTCGTGTCCCGGGCCGAGGGCACCTGGGTCGAGGACGTCGAGGGCAACCGCTACCTCGACATGCTGGCCGGCTACTCGGCCCTCAACTTCGGCCACCGGCACCCGGCGCTGATCGAGGCCGCCCACCGCCAGCTGGACCTGCTCACCCTCACCTCCCGCGCCTTCCACAACGACCGGCTCGCCTCCTTCGCCGAGCGGCTCGCGGAGCTGACCGGCCTGGACATGGTGCTGCCGATGAACACCGGCGCCGAGGCGGTGGAGAGCGGCGTCAAGGTGGCCCGCAAGTGGGCGTACGACGTGAAGGGCGTGCCGGCCGACCGGGCGACGATCGTCGTCGCGGCGGAGAACTTCCACGGCCGTACGACGACCATCGTCAGCTTCTCCACGGACGAGACCGCGCGCACCGGCTTCGGCCCCTTCACCCCCGGCTTCCGGGTCGTGCCGTACAACGACCTGGCCGCGCTGGAGGCGGCGGTCGACGAGACCACGGCCGCGGTGCTGATCGAACCCATTCAGGGCGAGGCCGGGGTGATCATCCCGGACGACGGCTATCTGACCGGTGTGCGGGAGCTGACCCGGCGCAAGGGCTGCCTGTTCATCGCCGACGAGATCCAGTCGGGTCTCGGCCGCACGGGCCGTACCCTCGCCGTCGAGCACGAGGGCGTCGTCCCGGACATGCTGCTGCTCGGCAAGGCGCTGGGCGGCGGCATCGTGCCGGTGTCGGCGGTGGTGGCCCGGCGCGAGGTGCTGGGTGTGCTGCATCCGGGTGAGCACGGCTCGACGTTCGGCGGCAACCCGCTGGCCGCGGCGGTCGGCACGGCCGTGATCGAGCTGCTGGAGAGCGGTGAGTTCCAGCGCCGGGCGGCCGAGCTGGGGGTGGTCCTGCGGGACGGGCTGACCGAGCTGGTCGGCCAGGGCGTGACCGGGTTCCGGGCGCGCGGGCTGTGGGCCGGGGTGGACGTCGACCCGGCGCTGGGCACCGGCCGCGAGATCAGTGAGCGTCTGATGCGCGAGGGGATCCTGGTCAAGGACACCCATGGCTCGACGATCCGGCTGGCGCCGCCCCTGACCATCACGGCGGAGGAGCTGGGGTCCGCCCTCGCCGCCCTGCGCAGGGTGCTGGCCTGAGCGGCGGGCGGGGGCCGGTGGCGTCACCGGCCCCCGCCCGCCGTCGGTCGTCCCGCGCCGGGCTCAGCGCGTGCCGGGGCGCCGGGTCAGCGCGTGCCGAGGAGTCGCTTCATCTCCTTGATCTCGGCGCTCTGCGCGATGACGACGGCGTCGGCCATGGCTTTGGCCGCGCCGTCCCGGCCCTTCGCCCGCTCGGTGGCGGCCATCTCGACGGCGCCCCGGTGGTGCTCGGTCATCAGCGTCAGGAACCGGGTGTCGAAGTCCTTGCCGGTGGCCTTCCGCAGGGCCGTCATGTCGGCGTCGCTCATCATCCCGGACATACCGCTGTGACCCGAGTGGTCCATGCCGGCCATGGGGAGCTGCTCGCCCCAGGCCCGCAGCCAGCCGGTCATGGTGCGGATCTCCGGGTCCTGTGCCTTCTCGATGCGCGCGGCCAGGTCCCTGACCTCGGCCGAGGCGGCCCGGCCGGCGGCGAGCCGGGCCATCTCCAGGGCCTGCTGGTGGTGCGGGATCATGCCCTGTGCGAAGGCGACGTCCTGGGCGTTGTGGGCGCCGGCGGTCGCGCTCGGGGCGGAGCCGCCGTGGCCGCTGTCGGCGTGGTCGCCGCCGCAGGCGGCCAGGACGAGGGCGCCGGCCGCGGCGAGGGCGGCGAGGGCGGCACGGCGCGTCAGGGTACGGGTGGTCATGCGGGAACTCCTGTTGCTCTGAAGGGATTTCGGGCACACGTGCGCACGGCCGCGGCACCCGCGCGGGGCAGGGCGTGCGGCCGGGGCGGCCTCTAGATCCGCAGGAGTTGGAGTTCGGCCAGATCGGGCGGGGCGCGGGCGCCTTCCGGCGTGGCGGCGGCGGCGGAGTGCGGACGGACGGCCGCGGCGGCAACGGTCACCGGGCCGGGGACCGGTCCGGGCAGCTGCGGACCGTCGTGCACGGCGCCCGAGGCGCAGCTCGCGTCGGCGTGGTGCGGCCGATGGCCGCCGCAGTGGCCGGCCCCGTCCGGGCAGTCGTCCGGTGCGCCGACGGCGACCGCGCCGTGCGCGGCACGCATGGGCCCGGCATGCCCCATGCCCCCGCCGGGCGCCAGCGCGTGCATGCCGAGCAGCCCGAGCAGGAGGCCCAGCACGAGCAGCCCGGGACACCGCAGGGGCGGTCGCGGGGCGTGCTTCGGGATGCCGGTCATCGGGGACATCGTACGAGGGCCGGGGGCGGCGGCCGGGCAGGGGCACGGCGGTGCGGGGAGGGGACGGTGGACGGTTCCCCGGCGCGAGCACGACGGACGGCTCCGCGCGAGCTTGCCCGATGTGGTCTGTCGGCCTGGTCATGACGGCCGGAATGCGACTTAATGTCCAGATGGGGCCCATCGCCGCGCTCCGGGCCGCACGCACGGGGACCCGACCGCATGTCCGCGCCGCGGCGGGGCAGTCACCCAGCGAGCCGTAGCCGAGTGAGGAGCGAGCCGTGTTCTACCACCTGCTCAAGTACGTGCTGCTGGGTCCGCTGCTCAGACTGGTCTTCCGGCCCCGGATCGAGGGCCTGGACCACGTACCCGCGTCGGGCCCGGCGATCGTCGCCGGCAATCATCTGTCCTTCTCCGACCACTTTCTGATGCCGGCGATCCTGAAGCGCCGCATCACCTTCCTCGCCAAGGCGGAGTACTTCACGGGGCCGGGGCTGAAGGGCCGGCTCACCGCGTTCTTCTTCCGCAGCGCCGGGCAGATCCCGGTGGACCGCTCCGGCAAGAACGCGGGGCGGGCCGCGATCCGCGAGGGTCTCGGGGTGCTGCGCAAGGACGAGTTGCTCGGCATCTACCCGGAGGGCACGCGCTCGCACGACGGCAGGCTCTACAAGGGCAAGGTCGGGGTCGCGGTGATGGCGCTGCGGGCGGGCTGCCCGGTGGTGCCCTGCGCGATGATCGGCACGTTCGAGGCCCAGCCGCCCGGCAAGGTGGTGCCGAGGATCCATCCGGTCACCATCCGCTTCGGCGAGCCGCTCGACTTCTCCCGCTATGCCGGCATGGAGGACGAGAAGGCCGTGCTGCGGGCGGTCACCGACGAGATCATCTACGCGATCCTCTCCCTGTCGGGGCAGGAGTACGTGGACGAGTACGCGGCCGACGTCAAGGAACGCCAGGCCGCGGAGCGGGGCGCACGGGAGCGCAGGTTCCCGCGGGCACCGCTCGCCTGACCGGTCCCTGGGCGGCGGGGCCGGCGCGGCGCGGGAGGCCCGGCACCCGGGACAGGGCACGGCGAAGGGGCGGCCGGGAAGTCCGGCCGCCCCTCGTCACCGTATCGGCGGGGTTACGGCTTGGGCGTGGTGTGCGGGGCGCAGGTCACGTCCTTGCCGTCCAGCTTGCCGTCGAGCAGGTAGGCGTCGACGCGCTGGTTGATGCAGGGGTTGACCAGGCCGGTCACACCGTGGGAGCCCGCGTCCTTCTCGGTGATCAGGCGGGAGCCCCGGAAGCGCTTGTGCAGTTCGACGGCGCCGTCGTACGGGGTGGCGGCGTCACGGGTGGACTGGACGATCAGCACCTGCGGCAGGCCCTTGTGGGTCTTGACGTCGACCGGGTGGTGCTGCTTGCCGGGCCAGGTGGCGCACGGCAGGTTCATCCAGGCGTTCGCCCAGGTGAGGAAGGGGTAGTCCTTGTGCAGCCGGGTGTTGTCCCGGTCCCACTTCTGCCAGCTGGTGGGCCACTTGGCGTCGGCGCACTCGACCGCCGTGTAGACGGCGTTGCTGTTCTCCGAGGCGATGTTGCCCGCGGTGTCCGACAGGTCGGGGGCAGCCGCGTCGACCAGCGCCTGGGTGTCACCGGCGACGTACTTGCTGAAGACGGTGGCGACCGGCACCCACGAGGAGTCGTAGTACGGGGCGCTCTGGAAGAAGGAGATCAGCTCGGCCGGGCCGACGACCCCGCCGATCGGGTGCTGCTTCGCCGCGGCGCGCAGGTCGAGCCACTTGGCCTGGACGGCGGCGCGGGTGGTGCCGAGGTGGAAGGCGGCGTCGTTCGCGGCGACCCAGTCCTGCCAGTCCTTCCAGCGGCCCTCGAAGGCGACGTCCTGGCCCAGGTTGGCCTGGTACCAGATGTTCTCGCGGGAGGGGTTGACCACGCTGTCGACGATCATGCGACGCAGGTGGCCGGGGAAGAGGGTGCCGTAGACGGCGCCGAGGTAGGTGCCGTAGGAGACGCCCAGGTAGTTGAGCTTGCGCTCGCCCAGCGCCGCGCGGATGACGTCCAGGTCGCGGGCGGTGTTGGGCGTCGTCATGTGCGGCAGCATGGCGGCGCTGCGCTCGCCGCAGCCCTCGGCGTACTCGCGGGCGAGCTTGCGCTGGGCCCTCTTGTCCGCCGCGCTGTCCGGCACCGGGTCGGCCTTCGGCGCCTTGACGAACTCCTGCGGGTCGACGCAGGAGATGGGCGCGGAGTGGCCGACGCCGCGCGGGTCGAAGCCGACGAAGTCGTAGGCCTTGGCCACATTGGCCCAGATGGGGTTCTTGTTGGTGACCCGGGTCGGGAAGCGCAGACCCGAGCCGCCGGGGCCGCCCGGGTTGTAGACGAGCGCGCCCTGGCGCTCCTTCTTGGTACCGGTGTTGCCGATCCGGTCCACGGCGAGCTTGATCTGCTTGCCGTACGGGTGCGCGTAGTCGCGCGGCACGCTGACCCAGCCGCACTGGATGGGCTTCGCCAGCCCCCAGTCGGCCGGGCAGTCCTGCCAGTGGACGCCGGCCTTCGCGGCGCGGGCGGCCGCGATCTCGGCGCCCTTGGCCTCCCGGTCCGGGCCGGGACGGCCGGCGGCGCCGGCCATGGGTGCCGAGACGGCACCCGCGATCAGAGTGGCGGTGACAAGTACTCCGGCGGAACCGAGTGCCAGCAGACGGCTCTTCGGCCTGTTCTCCCTCAAGTGGGCCCCTCCCCCTACCTCGCTGAGTGTGGTCAGACGGGGATCCTCTCGGCTGTGAGCCCGCTGAGAACAGAGCTCTTCACCCTTCTTTACCAATCCGATAACCGGATGATCATGTCCCGCTGAGCGTGACGCTCCGGCCGAACCGCGTCAGTACCTCGTCCAGCAGCCTCCGCAGGCGCAGCGCGTCCGGCGCGACGGCGGTGACCAGAGCGGCGGGGCCCGCCAGAGGCACCAGCGCCGCGTACTCCCCCAGCGGCTGCGCCTGAAGGGGGCTCTGGGCGAACTCCGGGCGGACGAACACGAGTTGTCCCACCGCGCGATGTCCGGCGAGCACGGCCGGGCCGTCCCAGCCGCCCGGTGCGCCCGGCCCGCAGGCCAGCTCCTGGTCCAGCACGGTCCGGCCCGCGATCCGCACGGTCAGCCGGCTGGTGAGCCGCCCGGAGCGCTCCCCGGCCCGCCCCAGCACCTGCTCCTCGCGCAGCACCAGACGGGCACCGGCGCCCAGTTCGGCCCGGGTGGCGAGGTACAGCTCGCTGCCGTCGACGGAGATCAACTGCTCGGGCAGCCAGTGCAGTTCGCCCCCGTCGGCCACGTCGAGCCGTACGTCGTACCGGGCCTCACCCTTGGCCTGGCCCGGCAGGGCGAGGGTGGCGGCGGCCGACCCGACGTGCAGCCGGGCCCCCTGTGCCACCCGGGCGGCCAGCGTGAAGCGGTCACCGCCGAGCGGTCCGCTCATCGCGCCGACGACCATGACCCGCGCCTCCGGTCCGGTCGAGCGGATACGGCGCAGCGCCAGCGGGCCCTCGCCGTCCAGGACGGGCAGCACCGTGCCGCCGCGGCCGTCGGCGCGGGCCTCGATCCGGGCACTCGCCCGGACCCCCGCAGCGGTCACGCCGTCCATGCGGCGAGCCGTTCGCGGACCCACGCGGCCACGTCGGCGACGCCGGGCTCGCCGCGCAACGACTGCATCACGACCGGGAGTTCGGCCCGCTGCGCCTTGGCGTCGGCGGCCATCCTCGCGAGATCGGAGCCGACGTACGGGGCGAGGTCGGTCTTGTTGACGACGAGCAGGTCGGCGGTGGTGACGCCGGGCCCGCCCTTGCGCGGGATGTCGTCGCCGCCGGCCACGTCGATCACGAAGATCTGGGCGTCCACGAGCCCCTTGGAGAAGGTGGCGGTGAGGTTGTCGCCGCCGGACTCGACGAGGATCAGGTCCAGCGGGCCCACCGCGTCCTCCAGGTCCTCGACGGCCTCGAGGTTGGCGGAGATGTCGTCGCGGATCGCGGTGTGCGGGCAGGCGCCGGTCTCGACGGCGGTGATCCGCTCGGGCGGCAGTACGGCCTCCCGGAGCAGGAACTCGGCGTCCTCCCGGGTGTAGATGTCGTTCGTGACGACCGCGAGGGACAACTCCTCGCGCAGCGCCCGGCAGAGCGCGGCGACGGTGGCGGTCTTCCCGGAGCCGACGGGCCCGCCGAGCCCGACGCGCAGGGCCCGCCGGGTCCCGTCGGTGCGGTGGGCGTCCGCGCTGACGGCGGCCGGGCCCTCGTGGGTGTGGTCGAGGTGCATGGCATGGCTCCTTCTCAGCCGGGTTCGGCCTCGCCGGGCCGTCCGGGGTCGGCGGACGGGGCCGTGCGGGCCCGAGGGGGGGTGGGGGCGCGGCCCCCGGGGTCAGGAAGCGAACAGTCGTACCGGCCAGCCGGAGTGCCACTCCGCGCCGACCTCCAGCAGCGGCCCGGAGGCGGCGGGCAGGGCGTCCATGCCCTCCTCGGCCACCTTGCGCGCGGACTCCACCGCCGCGTCGGCGACGCGGTCCAGTTCCGGCGCCAGGCGGGCCAGCACCCCGGTCGCCTCGAACGGATCGAGGCTCAGCAGCCGCACGGTGGCCGTCGCCGGCCCGCTCACGCTCTCGTACACCGCGCAGTGGGCCGCGTCCTCGGGTGCGAGGCCGGCCGCCCGTGCGACCAGGCCGAGCACCACCGGCTGATGGGCTCCCTTGGGGAACTCCCGTGCCAGGGACTCGAGTTCTGCGCTCGGCCAGGCGGTGCGGGCGGCCCGCAGCAGCTGCCGGCCGAGGCGCCGCGCCGCGGCCCGCAGGGCCGGGGACGGGGTGCGGGCGTCCGCCGCCGCGTCCAGCTCGCGCGGGTCGGCGCCCAGGACGGCCGCGGCCGCCAGCGCGCCCGCGACCAGTCCCGCGGTGTGCAGCCGGCCCCGGCAGAACTCCTCCAGGCTCGCGGCGTCGGTGATCCGGCCCGCCTTGACGGCGGCCTCCGCCCCGCCGGAGTGCGCGTGCCCTCCGGCGGGGAAGCGGCCGTCGCCCAGGACGAGCAGTGCTGCCCGTGTCATCGCGTCACCCTCAGAAGAGGAAGTAGCGCTGGGCCATGGGCAGTTCGACGGCCGGGGCGGCCTCGACCAGTTCGCCGTCGATGTGCACGGCGAAGCTGTCGGGTTCGATCCGTACGTCCGGCCGGGCGTCGTTCTCCCGCATGTCGGCCTTGGTGACCGCGCGCGTGGACTCGATCGCCACGAACCGCTTGCCGAGCCCCAGCCGCTCCGGCAGCCCGTCCTCGATCGCGAGCCCGGCAACGAAGTTGACGGAGTTGGCGGCCGGGGCCCGGCCGATCGCGCCGTACATCGGGCGGGGCAGGATCGGCTGCGGAGTGGGGATCGAGGCGTTGGCGTCGCCCATCTGCGCGTACGCGATCTGTCCGCCCTTGAGTACGAGGAGCGGCTTGACCCCGAAGAACGCGGGCTCCCACAGCACCAGGTCGGCGAGCTTGCCGGTCTCGACGGAGCCGATCTGGGCGGCGAGGCCCTGGGCGAGTGCCGGGTTGATCGTGTATTTGGCGACATAGCGCCGCACCCGGTGGTTGTCGGCGCGGCCGTCGCCGGGCAGCGCGCCCCGCCGGCGCTTCATGACGTGGGCGGTCTGCCAGGTGCGCAGGACGACCTCGCCGACCCGGCCCATGGCCTGGGAGTCGGAGGAAATGATCGAGATCGCGCCGAGGTCGTGGAGTACGTCCTCCGCGCCGATGGTGGACGGGCGGATCCGGGACTCGGCGAACGCCAGGTCCTCGGGGACGGCCGGGTTGAGGTGGTGGCACACCATCAGCATGTCGAGGTGTTCCTCGGCGGTGTTGACGGTGAAGGGCCGGGTCGGGTTGGTGGAGCTGGGCAGCACGTTGGACCGCGAGACCACGGTCATGATGTCGGGCGCGTGACCGCCGCCGGCGCCCTCGGTGTGGTACGAGTGGATGCCCCGGCCCGCGATGGCGGCGAGGGTGTCGCCGACGAAGCCGGCCTCGTTCAGGGTGTCGGTGTGGATGGCGACCTGGATGCCGGTCCGGTCGGCGACGGTGAGCGCGGCGTCGATCACGGCGGGCGTGGAGCCCCAGTCCTCGTGCAGCTTCAGTCCGGCGGCGCCGCCGCGGATCTGCGAGAGCATCGCCTCGTGGCTGACCGTGTTGCCCTTGCCGAGGAAGCCGACGTTGACCGGGTAGGCCTCCATCGCCTCGAACATCCGGGCGAGGTGCCAGGGTCCTGGTGTGACGGTGGTGGCCTTGGAGCCCTCGGCGGGGCCGGTGCCGCCGCCGACCAGGGTGGTGATGCCGGAGGCCAGCGCCTCGTCGGCGATCTGCGGGCAGATGAAGTGGACGTGCGCGTCTATCGCACCGGCGGTGAGGATGCGCCCGTTGCCCGCGATGATCTCGGTCTCGGGGCCGATGACCAGGTCGGGGTGGACACCGTCCATGGTGTCGGGGTTGCCGGCCTTGCCCAGGGCGGTGATCCGGCCGTCGCGGATGCCGATGTCGGCCTTGACGACGCCCCAGTGGTCGACGACGACGGCGCCGGTGATCACGGTGTCGGGGGTGCCCTCGGCGCGGGTGGCGCAGGACTGGCCCATGGACTCGCGGATGACCTTGCCGCCGCCGAAGACCGCCTCGTCCCCGGATGTGCCGGGGCCGCCGGAGCGGTCCTCCTCGATCTCGATCAGCAGGTCGGTGTCGGCGAGCCGGATCCGGTCGCCGGTGGTGGGCCCGAACAGGTCGGCGTAGGCGGCGCGGGAGATCTCAGGCATCGAGGGCGCCTCCGGTCTCCCCGCGCAGTCCGGGCACGATCCGGGCGCCGGCCAGCGGCACGAGTTCCGTCTCGACGGGGATGCCGGGCTCGAAGCGGACGGCGGTGCCGGCGGGGACGTCGAGCCGCTTGCCGCGGGCGGCGGCGCGGTCGAACTCCAGGCCGGGGTTGGCCTCGGCGAAGTGGTAGTGGGAGCCGACCTGGATCGGCCGGTCGGCGGCGTTGAGTACGGTCAGCCGGGTCACTTCACGGCCGGCGTTGCAGACGACGGCGTCGTCCGCGAACAGGATCTCTCCGGGAATCATCGCGGCCCCCGTCAGATGATCGGTTCGTGGACGGTGACGAGCTTGGTGCCGTCCGGGAAAGTGGCCTCCACCTGGACGTCGTGGATCATCTCCGCGATGCCGTCCATGACGTCGTCCCTGGTCAGAACCTTGCGGCCGGAGGACATCAGCTCGGCGACGCTGCGGCCGTCCCGCGCGCCCTCCAGGATGTGCGATGTGATGAGGGCGACCGCTTCCGGGTGGTTGAGCCTGAGCCCGCGGGCCCGGCGCCTCTCGGCCACGTCGGCCGCCACATGGATCAGCAGCCTCTCTTGTTCGTGCGGCGTCAGTTGCACGTCCCACCTCACAGTCCTTGCTCCGGACCGTGCGGGGTCCGGCTGCCGCAGCCACCACGACGGGGATAGGTGTAACACACAGACAAATACCCGGATCGTCGTCAATCCGGGTCAGAAAAACCCCTGGTGGCGTGGATGGGCAGGCTAGAACGCCGGAGTTTCAACGACGTTAACCAGACTTTGGCTCGCGGATGACCCCGCTATGGGCTCCCGCAGAGAGAGCGGCTCAGGAGGTGCCCGGCCGCCGGTGCTCGGCGGCGATCCCGAAGCGGTGCCGCTCCTGCGGCGCCGAACCGGTCTCGCGCACCCGGGACACCGAGCTGACGACCTGGTCCTCGGGCTGCTCGTCCAGGGCGTCGAGCCGCTCCAGATCGGCGGCCGAGACCAACGCGACCAGCGGCTTGCCGTGCCGTGTCACGACGACCCGCTCACCGCCGTACACGACCCGGTTGATCAGGTCGGCGAGTTCAGCCCTGGCTTGCGTCACCGGAATCTCGTAGGCCATACCCCCAGCTTACGGGGCACTCCACCGGTGCCTACTGCTTCGGGAGGACCACATCGGTGCTCCAGTCCTCACCGAATCGAGTGACGTGACCGTCGTCCATCGTCGCCCCCGCGTTGAGGCTGTACTTGCCTTCGAGCGGCATCTTCTCGCCGGGGGTGGCGGACTGGAGGACGTCGCACATGTCACCGACCGTGGCCACCGGGGTGTCCTTGATCGCGGTGATGACGTCGCCGGTCTCCAGGTTGGCCTTGGCCGCCTCCGAGTCGGTCGCCACCGACTGCACGAACAGCCCTTCGGTGCCGTCCTTCAGCAGGCGCTGCTGCGTATCGGACACCAGTTGCTCCGACTTGGGATCGTCGGCGTACAGGGAGCTGAGGCTCGCGTCGTCCAGGGACGCGAGCAGCCATCCGGGGGCGTTCTTCTTGTCGCCGTCGGACAGCCCGTCCAGCCTCGAGCGCACATGCTCGCCGCTGATCGAGTAGTACTGCCCCTGCGCGTCGGGGTTCCCCAGGGTGTTCAGCCCGACCACCTTGCCGTCGGCGTCCAGGAGCGGGCCGCCGGAGTTGCCGGGGTTGATCGTGGCGGAGTGCTGGATCGTGTCCGAGTAGTGGGGCAGGGAGGGCGAGGGATCCGCCGGCACGTTCGGCGACTGGACGACGCCCGCGGTGTAGACGGGCTTCTGCTCCTCCGGGTTCTTGTCGAAGGACGCCGGGTAGCCGATGGCCGTGACCGCGTCGGCGGCCTCGACCTTGCCGCTGTCGCCGAACTCCAGCTGTTCGAGGTCCTTCTGCGGCGCGGTGAACTGCAGGACGGCGATGTCCTGGCACGGATCGATGCCGAGGATGCGGACAGGTTCCTCGCCCTTGTCCGGGATGACGGCCTTGAGGGCGCTCTCACCGGCGACGACATGCGCGTTGGTGACGATGAGCCCCTGTTCGGCGTTGTAGATGAAGCCGCTTCCGAAACCCGTCTTGCCCACCACGTGGACAGTGGCCGGTGCGGCCTTCTCGAAGATTTCCTGCGGCGAATCGTCCGCCGGGGCCGCGTACGCGACCGTTCCGCCCATCACCAACGACGCGACCGCCGGTGCGGCGAGCGCGGCTCTGAGTTTCGCATCCACGGCGCGGAGCCTTCCGACATCGGGCGGCATCCCACCGGGACCAGCCCGGAAATGATCGCTTGCACAACCAGCTTAAGCGGGTGCCCGGGGCCTGTCCTGGCGAGCCGTCACCAGCCGAGCCCTTCCCCCCTTCTGTACGTCCTGTACATTTTTTACGGACAGCTCGCCGAAGGCGGCTCCGCCGCGAGGAAGGGTGTGCCCCCATGTCCCGACCGTCCGCACGTCATGTCCTGCCCGAGTTCACCGAACGCACCGGATCCTCCGTGCGCACCCTGGATCCGTACGCCAAGCTCTTCGAGGACCGGATCGTCTTCCTCGGCACACCGGTCGACGACACGGCCGCGAACGATGTGGCGGCCCAGTTCATGTACCTGGAACACGCCGCTCCCGACCGGGACATCACGCTGTACGTGAACTCGCCGGGCGGCTCCTTCGACGCGATGGCGGCGATCTACGACACGATGCGGTACGTCACGTGCGACGTGGTGACCTACTGCCTGGGCCAGGCCGCCGCCCCGGCCGCCGTGCTGCTCGCCGCCGGCACCCCGGGCAAGCGCTTCGCCCTGCCCGGCGCGCGGATGGTGATCCGGCAGCCCGCACTGCCCGAGCCGGTGCGCGGCCAGCCGAGCGACCTGCTCATCCAGGCCGAGGAGTTGACCCGGATCCGCGCGATGCTGGAGGAGATGCTCGTCCGGCACACGGGGCGCACGCCCGGCCAGGTGCGCGAGGACCTGGAGCGCGACCTGATCCTGGACGCCCCGGGGGCGCTCGCGTACGGTCTGGTGGACGGCATCGTGCCCAACCGCCGGGACACGCCCGGCGCACCGGACGCGAGGTGAGCCGCCCCATGCTGCCGGATCTTCCGCCACTGCCCGCCCTGACCCGGGCCGAGGGCGAAGTCATCGACCGCTACCTGGACGCGGTCGACCTGCTGGGCCGTATCAATCCGGCCCGGCACGGGGACACCTACCGCGGCATGCGAGCGGCTCAGGCGCTGGTGCGCAAGGCGGCAGAGCTGTGCGACGCGCTCACGCTGATGCACCGACGGGGCGAGACGGAGCTGCACGGGGACACGCTGGCACGCGCGTTGCGGGTGCTGGACGGTGAGCGCCGGGCCGCTCTCGTCGCGCTCCCGCCGGACGACGTCGGCTGAGGCGGACACCTCTCCGGGCCGTCCGGTCCCGTGCGTCGACACGACCCGTGCGGACCGAACTTGAAACGGCCCGAACGACGTACCGCCGACCGGTGTACATCCAGATCGATTTCCGGGCCTCCCGAGTTGCGCGATACGCGGGTCCATGGGCCGCAGAAGAGGGCATCGTCCCAGGTCCGGGGCTACGTAACGGTTCTGACGGAGGCTCGGGCGGAGCAGTGTCCACCCGAACGGATGAGTGGTGAGTAACGCCACAAATCCCCGATTCCATTGGGATTTTCGGACAGCAGTGAGTGAAGATCCCTGTCTGACGACAAGCCCCCGCCACCGCGGCGGGGCGATCCGGGCGGACGCCGAGTCCTGCCGCCGCCCGGATGACCGGTCGACAGAAGTGGATCGGCAGGAGTGGAGGACCCAGGCAAGACGGGTCGCCGGAACGAGTGCTCGGCTGTTCGACACAGCCGGGTCGCACGCTCCGAGCAGCCCTTGGGGTGAAGCCGTGGCAACGCGGCCGGGCAACTTCGCCAGCCCGAATCCGACAGGTCATCCTTCACAGGCGGCTGACGAAGGGTTGCGCATGACTGCGCTCAATCGTGTCCCGTCGCTGATGGCCCGGGCCGGCACGGCCTCGGCCCTGACCCTCGCCGCCGTGGGCGGCTCCATCGCGGTGCCCGGTCTCGCCGGCGAGGCCTCGGCCGCGACCACAGCGACGAAAGCACTGCAGATCGCCGCGTCCAAGAAGGGTGCCCCGTACTCGTGGGGGGCGACCGGTCCGCGCAGGTTCGACTGCTCGGGTCTGACGCTCTACTCCTACAAGAAGGCGGGCAAGAAGCTGCCGCGTACCGCCGCGCAGCAGTACAACAAGTCGCACCACATCTCCGCCCACAGCCGCAAGGCGGGCGACCTGGTCTTCTTCCACTCGGGCTCCAGCGTCTACCACGTCGGCATCTACGCCGGCCACGGGAAGATCTGGCACGCCCCGAAGACCGGTGACGTGGTGAAGCTCCAGAAGATCTGGACGAGGAGCGTCTGGTACGGCCGGGTGAGCTGACCCGCCGTCAGGCCAGGGGCGGCTCCGGCAGCAGGGCCGCTCCCAGCGCCGTCAGCGCAACCCCGGTGACCGCCCGGATCCCTGGGGCGGCCCGGGGCCCGACGAACAGCGCGAGCAGCGGTGTCCTGGGCGGCCTCGGCCGCGGCCTCCTCCGGCGACGGACGGCCCGGACAGCGCCCCCAGGGCGCACCCGCCGAGCGGGTGCGGGGGCGGCACCGCTGGTGCACCGCCGTGGGCCGCCACCGCGGGGTCCGGCCGGCCGAGGCGGGCTCACCGCAGCTCGTGGCCCGCGCCGGGCGGGTGCTCGACGAACCGGAGCGGGCCCGGCACAAGCCCGCACGACTGACTGGCGGTGAACCGCGGCTCAGCGCCTCCCGGCCCACCGGGGCGCGTCCGCCCCCGCCGACGCACGGCGCGTCCCGCCGAGCACGTTCCGGCGTACGGCCCCCGGTCGCGGACTGCGAGGCGTCGGCCGGTGTCCTCGTGGCAGCGGCCGGCGAGGTGGATCCGGCGCTGACCCACACCTTCTGTGGCATCCGCCCCCGCGGGCAGCGGCTCGATCTCCCGCCGGGCCGGAGGGTACGGCGCCGTGCCGACCCCGGCGCCGCTGGTGCCGGCCCCCCTGACACGCCGTGATGTGCGCGCTCGTCGGCGCGGGGCTCGGGGCGGCCGTCGTACCGGAGACGGCGGCGCGGACCGCGACCGCACAGGGCGGGGCAGGCGGCGGGCGGCCGGCCGCGAGGGATCCGGCGGCGGGCGTTTTCCGGGCACGCGGCCGGGGGCGGCCGGGCAGGCCGGGCCGCGAGGCTCGCTCAGGGTTCCTGTCCCGCCGGGACGGGCGCGGCCGGGACCATCCAGGGAAGCTCGATGGAGACCGTCTTGCCGCCCTCGCGGGTGGGGCGGACCCGGAGTCTGCCGCCGCACTCCGCGGTGAGCCAGCGGATGATGACCATGCCGCGGCCGTTGTCCTGCTGGACGGCGGCGGGCAGTCTCTTCGGGAAGCGCGGGTGGCTGTCCGTGACGCCGATGCGCAGGTGTGCGTCATGGCGCAGCGCGATGTCGACCGTGAAGGTGGGTGACTGACCGAAGGTGTGCTGTACGGCGTTGGTGGCGAGTTCGGAGACGATGAGCCGCACGGTGTCGGCCACCTCGGTGTCCGACGGCAGGCCCCATTCCACGAGGGTTCCCACCACGTAGGAGCGGGCGGCGGAGACCGAGGCGGGATCGCTCGGCAGAGTGACGGATGCTTCCAGATGGTC
This sequence comes from Streptomyces sp. NPDC015171, assembly GCF_043079545.1. Classification (NCBI taxonomy): domain Bacteria; kingdom Bacillati; phylum Actinomycetota; class Actinomycetes; order Kitasatosporales; family Streptomycetaceae; genus Streptomyces; species Streptomyces sp. NPDC015171. Next base: position 87,459 of record NZ_JBIBUO010000017.1, on the reverse strand, counting down.
TGCCATGGCGACGTCGTCCCTTTCCGACGGGGCCGCGGTCCGACATACAGCGGAGGGTTCGAGTACGGTCCCGGACTGGTGCTTGCTCGCCAGCCTGCCATCAACGGGCCGTCACAGGGAGCGATCCACCAAGATATGCATATATCTGTCGCCCAAAGCGGTGAACTCTACTACGCGAGACCGTATTTGGGTGGCCCGGAGGGAGTAAGGAGGAGCCCATGCAGAACGGTCCTGCGGTGCGCCGCCGCAAACTGGGCGCCGAATTGCGCACCATGCGTACCGCCACCGGGCTCACGAGCGGGGAGGCGGCCCGGCTGGTCGGCTGGCACCAGTCGAAGGTGAGCCGCATCGAGACCGGCGCCAGCGGTGTGAAACCGGCCGATCTGCGCTTGCTGCTGGACGCCTACGGGGTGCGCGACAAGCATCTGCGCGAGTTGCTCCTGATGCTGGCGGGGGCGGAGGACGCGGGCGGGCGGCACCGCTGGTGGCACGCCTACCGCGGGGTGCTGCCGCCCACGTACCGCGACTTCATCAGCCTGGAGTCGCAGGCCGGCGCGATGCGCACCCTGGAGACCACGGTGGTACCGGGGCTGCTGCAGACCGCCGAGTACGCCCGCGCGGTCACCCGGGCGGCCGTGAAGGACCTGGCCGAGGACCGCCTCGACACGCTGGTCGAAGTGCGCCTGGCCAGGCAGGACGTGCTCCATTCGGACCCGCCGCTGGTGCTGGACGCCGTGCTGGACGAGGCGGTGCTGCGCCGTGAGGTCGGCGGCCCCGGCGTGATGGCCCGGCAGCTGGAGCGGCTGATGGAGGCCGCCCGGCTTCCGCAGGTACGGCTCCAGGTTCTGCCCTTCACGGCCGGCGCGCATGTCGGCCTCACCGGGCCTTTCGTTATCTTCTCATTTCCGAGCACTTCTGATCTGGATGTGGTTGTTCTCGACCAGCTGACGAGTAGCCTCTACCTGGAACGGAAAGAAGACCTCATGGCCTACACCGAGGCCTTCAACACCCTTCGGTTCCACGCCCTTTCCCCCGAGGACTCGTTGGACTACATCGCCGGGATAGGTGACGGCGCGTAAGGAGGCACCATGTCAGCACTGCCTCGGAACGTCCCTGCCAGTACCGATCTGCACGACGTGCGCTGGCTGCGCAGCAGCTACAGCACGGGAGCGAACAACTGTGTGGAGACGGCCCGGCCGCGCTCAGGGCCCACGGCCGGACTCCTCGCCGTACGCGACTCCAAGAACCCCGCCGGACCCGCGCTGCTCTTCTCCACCGACAGCTGGGCCGACTTCGTGACCACCCTCTGATCAGAGCGGACGATCAGATCGGATGATTAGATCCGATCATTCCCAGTCGTTCTCAGGCGACGCACGGCCGTGTCACGCCGACTCATGGTCGCGTTTCGCCGATGACTCGTACAGCGCGTTCGATCTCGGCCCCGGAGAGGTCCGCGCGGGCGGTCAGCCGCAGCCGTGAGATGCCGTCGGGCACGGAGGGAGGGCGGAAGCAGCCCACGGCCAGGCCTGCCGTACGGCAGTCGGCCGCCCAGCGCACCGCCTGCTCCGGGGACGGAGCCCGCACGGAGACCACCGCGGCGTCCGGACGCACCGCTTCCAGACCCGCGGCGGTCAGCCGTGCGTGCAGTTCCGCGGCCACCGCACGGGCCCGCGCCGCCCGTTCCGGCTCGCGCTCCAGCAGCCGCAGCGCCGCCAGCGCGGCACCGGCGGCGGCCGGCGCGAGTCCCGTGTCGAAGATGAACGTCCGGGCCGCGTTGACCAGGTGGTCGATCACCCGGGCCGGGCCGAGGACCACCCCGCCCTGACTGCCGAGCGACTTGGACAGGGTCGCCGTGACGACCACGTCGTCGGCGCCCGCGAGCCCGGCCGCGTACGGGGCGCCCCGGCCGCCGTCGCCCAGCACGCCCAGCCCGTGCGCGTCGTCCACCACCAGTCCCGCGCCGTGCTCCCGGCACGCGGCGGCCAGCGCGGCCAGCGGCGCCTGGTCCCCGTCGACCGAGAACACCGTGTCGGAGACGGCGATCGCCGCGCCCGCGCGGGTGCCGAGCGCCTTGCGCACGGCCTCCGGGTCGGCGTGCCCGACGACCTGCGTCTCGCCCCGGGCGAGCCGGCAGCCGTCGATGAGCGAGGCGTGGTTGCCCGCGTCGGAGACGATCAGCGAGCCGTGCGGGCCGAGCGTGGTGACCGCCGCCAGATTGGCCGCGTACCCGGAGGAGAACACCAGGGCCGCCTCGAACCCGCAGAACGCGGCGAGCGCCCGCTCCAGCTCGGTGTGGAGCGCGGTGGTGCCGGTGACCAGCCGGGAGCCGGTGGCGCCGCCGCCCCAGGTCCGGGCGGCGCCGGCCGCTCCCTCGATGACCTCCGGATGGCGGGCAAGGCCCAGGTAGTCGTTGCTCGCCAGGTCCAGCAGCGGCGAATCGGCGGGGCGCGGACGCAGGGTGCGGACGAGTCCGGCGCGGCGCCGCGCCCCGGCCTGCTCGTCGATCCAGCCGAACGCCATGGGTCCTCCGGTGCTTTTGTAGGTAGCGGACAGACCCTAGCGGCACCACCTGTCCCCCAGGATGTGGCAATACCCACACGGTGAACCCGCTCCGTTGTGCAAAGTCTCCTTGGCCCGGGGCGGTCCCGTAGGACAGGATCGGGCCTCATGGACCTGCTGAACACGCTGGTGGACAAGGGGCTTCGGCGCGAGCTGCCGACCCGCGAAGAAGCGCTCGCCGTGCTGGCCACCTCCGATGACGACCTGCTCGACGTGGTGGCCGCGGCCGGCAAGGTGCGCCGGCACTGGTTCGGCCGACGGGTGAAACTCAACTATCTGGTCAACCTCAAGTCCGGGCTGTGCCCGGAGGACTGCTCCTACTGCTCCCAGCGGCTGGGCTCCAAGGCCGACATCCTGAAGTACACCTGGCTCAAGCCCGACGAGGCCTCCGAGGCCGCCGCCGCCGGTCTCGCGGGCGGCGCCAAGCGGGTCTGCCTGGTGGCCAGCGGGCGCGGCCCGACGGACCGGGACGTCGACCGGGTCTCCGAGACCATCAAGACCATCAAGGAGCAGAACGAGGACGTCGAGGTGTGCGCCTGCCTCGGCCTGCTCTCCGCCGGCCAGGCCGAGCGGCTGCGCGCGGCGGGCGCGGACGCCTACAACCACAACCTCAACACCTCGGAGTCCACGTACGGGGACATCACCACCACCCACACGTACGCCGACCGGGTGGACACGGTGCGGAAGGCGCACGCGGCCGGTCTGTCCGCGTGCTCGGGTCTGATCGCGGGCATGGGCGAGACCGACGAGGACCTCGTCGACGTGGTGTTCTCGCTGCGCGCGCTGGACCCGGACTCCGTTCCGGTGAACTTCCTGATCCCCTTCGAGGGCACCCCGCTGGCCGAGGAGTGGAACCTCACCCCGCAGCGCTGCCTGCGGATCCTCGCGATGGTCCGGTTCGTCTGCCCGGACGTGGAGGTCCGGATCGCGGGCGGCCGCGAGGTGCATCTGCGCACCATGCAGCCGCTGGCGCTGCACCTGGCCAACTCCATCTTCCTCGGCGACTACCTGACCAGCGAGGGCCAGGCCGGCAAGGCCGACCTGGACATGATCGCGGACGCGGGCTTCGAGGTGGAGGGCGCGGACCGGGTCACGCTGCCGGAGCACCGGACGGCGGGCGGCGGCTGCGGCTCGCACGCGGAGGCGGGCTGCGGTTCCCACGCGGAGGGCGGCTGCGGTTCCCACGCCGGAGGCGGGTGCGGCTCGCACGAGGGCGGCGGCGTCTGCGGTACGGCGGCCGAGCCCGCGGCTGCCGCTGCGGCCGAGCCCGCGGCGGCGCACGAACCCGCCGGGGCGCAGGCGCCGCGCACCGACCTGGTCTCGGTCCGCCGCCGGGGCGCCGGAACGGACCTCGCCCCCAATGCCTGAGCGGTCCCCCCTGGGTGTGCCCGAGCTGCTGGAGCTGGACCGGCGGCATGTGTGGCACCCGTACGGCCCGATGCCCGGGCGCGTGTCCCCGCTCGTCGTCGAGTCGGCGAGCGGGGTCCGGCTGCGCATGGCGGACGGCTCAGGCGAGCTGATCGACGGCATGTCGTCCTGGTGGTCGGCCATCCACGGCTACCGGCATCCGGTCCTCGACGAGGCCGTGCGCGAGCAGCTGGGCCGGATGAGCCATGTGATGTTCGGCGGGCTCACGCACGAGCCCGCCGTCCGGCTGGCGAAGCTCCTTGTCGATATGTCGCCTGACGGCCTCGAGCACGTCTTCCTGGCCGACTCGGGGTCCGTGTCGGTCGAGGTCGCGGTGAAGATGTGCCTGCAGTACTGGCGTTCGCTCGGCCGGCCCGGCAAGCGGCGCCTGCTGACCTGGCGGGGCGGCTACCACGGGGACACCTGGCAGCCGATGTCGGTGTGCGACCCCGAGGGCGGGATGCACGAGCTGTGGTCCGGTGTGCTGCCGCGCCAGGTGTTCGCGGACGCACCGCCCGCCGCGTACGAGGAGTCGTACGCGGAGCAGCTGCGCGAGCTGATCGCCGCGCACGCGGACGAGCTGGCCGCGGTGATCGTGGAGCCGGTGGTGCAGGGCGCGGGCGGGATGCGCTTCCACTCCCCCGCCTATCTGCGGGTGCTGCGCGAGGCGTGCGACGCGCACGACGTGCTGCTGGTGTTCGACGAGATCGCCACCGGCTTCGGCCGCACCGGCGCGCTGTTCGCAGCGGACCACGCGGCCGTCGCCCCGGATGTGATGTGCGTGGGCAAGGCGCTGACCGGCGGCTATCTGACGATGGCGGCCACCTTGTGCAACGCGCGGGTGGCGGACGGCATCTCCCGGGGCGAGGTGCCGGTGCTGGCGCACGGCCCGACGTTCATGGGCAACCCGCTGGCGGCGGCCGTGGCCTGCGCCTCCGTCGAGCTGCTGCTGGGCCAGGACTGGCTCTCGGAGGTCAAGCGGATCGAGGCGGGCCTGCGCGAGGGGCTCGCGCCGGCGCGCGAGCTGCCCGGGGTCCGGGACGTCCGTGTCCTCGGGGCCGTCGGGGTCGTCCAGCTCGACCACGCGGTGGACATGAAGGCCGCCACCGACGCGGCCGTACGGGCGGGCGTGTGGCTGCGCCCGTTCCGCGACCTGCTCTACACGATGCCGCCGTACGTCACCTCGGACGAGGACGTGGCACGGATCGCGCGCGCGGTGTGCGCCGCGGCGCGGGAGGGATGAGATGCCGGTACTGGTGATCACGGGGACGGGCACGGAGGTCGGCAAGACCGTCACCACCGCCGCCGTCGCCGCCGCCGCGCTCGCGGCGGGGCGCTCGGTGGCCGTGTTGAAGGCCGCCCAGACGGGCGTACTGCCGGACGAGCGCGGGGACGCGGACGAGGTCGTGCGGCTGGCGGGTCCGGTCACGGCCGACGAAGTCGCCCGTTACCCCGAGCCGTTGGCGCCGGGCACGGCGGCCCGGCGGGCCGGGATGGCGCCGGTGCACCCGCACGAGGTGGCCGAGCGGGCCGCGAAGCTGGCCACCGAGCACGATCTGGTGCTGGTCGAGGGGGCGGGCGGGCTGCTCGTCCGGTTCGACGCGGCGGGCGGCACACTGGCCGACGCGGCCCGGCTGCTGGACGCGCCGGTGCTGATCGTCGCGCAGGCCGGGCTCGGCACGCTCAACACCACCGAGCTGACGGCGCGCGAACTGCGGCGCGGCGGTCTTGAGCCGCTCGGTGTGGTGATCGGCAGCTGGCCCCGCACCCCGGATCTGGCCACCCGCTGCAATGTGGCGGACCTGCCGGAGGTCGCCGGCGCCCCGCTGCTCGGCGCGCTGCCCGCCGGCGCCGGGACGCTGCCGCCCGCCGCGTTCCGCACGGCGGCACCGTCCTGGCTCGCGCCCCGGCTGGACGGGACCTGGGACACGGAGGCGTTCCGGGTACGGGAGGCGCCGTAGCCCGCGCTGGGGTGGCGGGGCGGGAGGCGCCGTAGCCCGCGCCGTGGCGGCGGGGCGGGCGCCGTGGCCTGCGGCGGGCCGGTGGGACGCACCCTGATCCCCGGCCCGGCTCGGCAGGCTCCGCAGCCCCGAAGGCCGGTGCGGCGGGCACCGCGAGCCCGCCCGCGACGAGGCGTTCGCGTGGGCGGGCCCGGTGTCCGCGCCCGCCTCGGTTCGCGGTGACGTACGCACGAGGCGGCCCGCTCGGTGCCGCCCGGCCGGGGTACGGCGGTCCGGCGGGGGTGCGGGGCCGTGTCCCGGGGGACACTCTTCCCAGGACCGTGCTGTCCAGGGAGGTTGCCATGAGGCTGCTGTCCACCCGTTCCGGCCAGGTGGCGCGGGATCCCGTCCACCATCCGCTGTTCGCCCGGTACTACGCCCGGATCAGTGTGGCCGCCGAGTCGGGGCTCGGGCTGGCCGGGCTGCGGGACCGGCTGCTCGCCGGGCTGTCCGGGCGGGTCATCGAGATCGGCGCGGGCAACGGGCTGAACTTCCGGCACTATCCCGCGACCGTCGCCGAGGTCGTCGCGATCGAACCGGAGCCGCTGCTCAGGCAGTTGGCGCTGGACGCCGCGCTGCGCGCCCAGGTGCCGGTCGACGTGGTGCCCGGCGCGGCGGAGGCACTGCCGGTCAAGAGCGAGGCGTTCGACGCGGTCGTGCTGTCGCTGGTGCTGTGCAGCGTGCGGGATGTGGCACGGACGCTCGGCGAGGTGCGGCGGGTGCTCAGGCCCGGCGGCGAGGTGCGGTTCTTCGAGCACGGGCGGGGCGGCGGCCCGGTGATGACGCTGGCCCAGAAGGCGCTGGACCACACCCTGTGGCCGGTGCTGAACGGCGGCTGCCATCTGTCCCGGGAGCCGGTCGCCGCGCTGCGCGAGGCCGGGTTCCGCCTCGGGCCGCAGCGGCGGGTGATGCTGCCGGAGCGGGGCCCGGCGCTGCCGACCTCCTACTGCGCCCTGGGGGTGGCCTGGCGGCCGGACGAGCCGGACCGGCCCGACGAGCGCTGACCAGCGCCGCCGGGCGTTGCCGCAGGCCGTCGTCAGCTGGTCCAGCGGCGCAGTTCGCGCGCGATGTCGTCGACGCCCGCCGTGCCGTCCTTCACCAGCCGGGCCAGGTCCCTGACCTGCTCGGGTGTGGTGACGACCTTCGCCCCGCTGGCGACCAGATAGGCGTAGGCGACCGCCGAGGCGAACAGCGCGTTGGAGCGCTCCAGGGCCGGCACATGGATCAGGAGCTGGAGCAGGGAGGCGGCGCGGGCGTGCGGGTCGTCGTATACGGGCACGCCGAATATGTCGGCCCGGTGCCGGGCGACGGCGGCCACCAGGGCACCCCAGTCGGTGACCTGCGGATCTCCGGGGGTCCGCTGTTCGGCGAGCATGAGCAGCCAGGCGAGGTCGATGCTGAGGTCGTTCAAGATGTCAGCGGCGGCCTTCAGCGGCGTCGGTGCCGCGGTGCTCGGTGAACTCCTCGGCGAACACGGACTCGTACTGCTTCATGAAGTCGGCGGCGGCGTCGACGAACGCGCGGCCCGCCTCGCCGGTGTCCTGTCTGACCAGCTCTTCGATGTAGCGGTTGACGCTCATGCCGCGGGCCAGGGCGCGCTCGCGGGCCGCGCGGGCGGTGTCCTCGTCCACGCGCACGTTCAGCTGGGTCTTCGCCATGCCTCGACGCTAGCGCCGGAACGCTAGCAACGGCAAGGGCGCACGGAGGCGATGCGCCGGGTCCCGGGTGTCCCTTACGCTCGCCCCCTACGGGAGTTCCGGCGACCGGGAGGCGGCCTTGTCGACACCTGCTGCGCAGCACGCACCCGACCGCACCCCGGACGGCGGGAGCGCGGCCCGCGCCCGCGGGCTGACCAAGGCGTACGGCTCCGGTGAGACGGCCGTACGCGCCCTGGACGCGGTGGACGTGGACATCGCGCGGGGCCGGTTCACCGCCGTGATGGGCCCCTCGGGATCCGGGAAGTCCACGCTCATGCACTGCCTCGCCGGACTCGACACCGTCACCGCCGGTCAGGTCTGGCTCGGCGACACCGAGATCACGGGGCTGCGGGAGCGGGAGCTGACCCGGCTGCGGCGGGACCGGATCGGGTTCATGTTCCAGTCCTTCAACCTGATCCCGACGCTGACCGCCGCCGAGAACATCACGCTGCCGATGGACATCGCGGGCCGGCGGCCCGACCCGGAGTGGCTGGACCAGGTCATCGACACGCTCGGGCTGCGGGACCGCCTCGGGCACCGGCCGGCCCAGCTCTCCGGCGGCCAGCAGCAGCGGGTGGCGTGCGCGCGGGCGCTGGCCGCCCGGCCCGAGCTGATCTTCGCCGACGAGCCGACCGGCAATCTGGACTCACGGGCCGGCCTGGAGGTGCTGGGCTTTCTGCGCGGCGCGGTGGACGACCTCGGGCAGACCGTCGTCATGGTCACCCACGACCCGGGTGCCGCCGCCCACGCCGACCTGGTGCTCTTCCTCGCCGACGGGCGGATCGTGGACGAGATGCCGCGGCCGACGGCGGACACCGTGCTGGAGAGAATGAAGCGGTTCGACGTGGTCCGGGGCCGATCCGGCGACGGACGCAGCGCCCAGGAGGGCTGATCCGGTGCTCAAGGCGACCCTGCGGAGCTTCCTCGCGCACAAGGGACGGCTGGCGCTGTCCGCGCTGGCCGTGATCCTCTCCGTGGCGTTCGTCGCGGGCAGCCTGATCTTCTCCGACACCGTCACCCGCACCTTCGACCGGCTGTTCGCCTCCACCGCCGCCGATATGACGGTCCAGCCGAAGCAGGACCTGGGGGCGGCCCGGCTGAGCGGTGCGGCGCCGACCCTGCCCGCCGCGCTGCGGGACCGGGTGGCCCGGATCGACGGGGTCGCGGCGGCGCGCGCCGAGGTGTCGGTGCAGAACGCCGTCGTGGTCGACCGCCACCACAAGTCCGTCGGCCCGACCACCGGGGCCCCGACCATCGCCATGGCCTGGTACGCCACCGACCGCAGCCCGGTACGGCTGACGTCGGGCCATGCGCCGCGCGGGGCGGGCGAGGCGCTGCTGGACGCGGACACGGCCGGCAAGAAGCACGTGCGGATCGGTGACACGCTGACCGTGCAGGCGCAGCCGGGGGCGTTCCGGGTCCGGATCGTCGGCATCGCCACCTTCACCACCACCAACCCGGGCGCCGCCCTGGTCTTCCTGGACCCGGCGGTGGCCGGCCGGGAACTGCTCGGCTCGTCCGCGCGGGCGACCGGCATCGCGGCGGACGCGGCCCCCGGCGTCTCCGACGCGGAACTCAAGCACCGGATCGGCGCGGCGATCGGCACCCGGACGTACGACCTGAAGACCGCCGCCGAACAGGCCAAGTCGGCCGCGGCCACGCTCGGCGCCTTTCTCGACGTGATCAAGTACGTGATGCTGGGCTTCGCCGGTATCGCGCTGCTGGTCGGGGTGTTCCTGATCGTCAACACGTTCTCCATGCTGATCGCCCAGCGCACCCGCGAACTGGGCCTGCTGCGGGCGCTGGGCGCGGACCGGCGGCAGGTGCGGCGCTCGGTGCTCACGGAGGCGCTGCTGCTGGGGCTCGTCGGCTCGACACTCGGTCTCGCCGCCGGGATCGGACTGGCGTTCGGGCTGATCCGGCTGATGAGCACGTTCGGGATGAACCTGAAGGCCACGGAGATGGTGATCGGCTGGGGGACGCCGGTCGCGGCCTATGTCGTCGGCCTCGGCGTCACCTTCGTGGCCGCCTATCTGCCCGCGCGGCGCGCGGCGGCCGTCTCGCCGATGGCGGCCCTCGCCAGTGACGGGGTCGCCGAAGCGGGCGGCGCCGGCAAGCCGTTGAAGGTGCGGGCGATCGCCGGGGCGGTGGTCGGGGCGGCCGGGGCCGCGGCGCTGGCCGGGTGCGCGGCGGCGACCCGGACCGGGCAGGCCGCCGCGCTGCTGGGTGCCGGTGTCGTCCTGACGCTGATCGCGACCGTGGTCGCCGGACCGCTGCTGGTGCGGCCGGTGATCCGGGTGCTGGGCGCGGCCTTCCCCGCGCTGTTCGGGCCGGTCGGCCGGATGAGCCAGCGCAACGCCCTGCGCAACCCGCGCCGGACCGGTGCCACGGCCGCGGCGCTGATGGTGGGCCTCGCCCTGGTCGGCGGGATGTCGGTGGCGAGCGCCTCGATGTCCGCGTCGTTCGACCGGCAGATCGACCGGACACTGGGCGCCGACTTCGTCGTCCAGAACGCCAACTTCACCCCGTTCACCCGGCAGATCGCGGACCGGGTGACGGCGACGCCGGGTGTCGGGCTCGTCGTACGGCAGCGGCTCACCTCCCTCGCCGTACGGCTGCCGGACGGGCGGCGGGTGACGACGTCCGCCACCGGGTACGGCCCGCGGCTCGACGAGGTCGCGCACCTGACGTACGCGCGGGGCGGTTCGGCGGCGGCCCTGGCCGACGGTCATCTCGCGCTGGACGCCGACTACGCCGCCGACCACGGGGTGCGGATCGGCAGTCTGCTGCCGGTCGAGTTCCCCGGCGGGCGGCGGGCGGAGCTGACCGTGGGCGCGCTGACCGACCAGGAGTCGGCCGAGGGCTTCGGCAACCAGGGCGGCATCTTCTTCGGCCTGGCGACGCTGGAGAAGTACGTGCCGCACGGCCAGGACTCGGCGCTCTACGTCAACGCGGCCCCCGGCACGGACCCGACGGATCTGCGTCCGCGCCTGGAGCGGACGCTCACGGCGTTCCCGCAGGTCCAGGTGCGCGACCAGGCCGACTACAAGGATCTGGTCCACGATCAGATCGCGGTGCTGCTGTACCTGGTGTACGCGCTGCTCGGGCTGGCGATAGTGATCGCCGTGCTCGGTGTGGTCAACACGCTCGCCCTGTCGGTGGTGGAGCGGACCCGGGAGATCGGGCTGCTGCGGGCGATCGGTCTGGGGCGGCGGCAGCTGCGCCGGATGATCCGGCTGGAGTCGGTGGTGATCGCGGTGTTCGGGGCGGTCCTGGGTGTCGCGCTGGGGCTGGTGTGGGGGGTGTGCATGCAGCAGGTGCTGGCCCTGCGCGGGCTGACGGCGCTGGCGATCCCCTGGGGCACGATCGTCGCGGTGGTGATCGGTTCCGCGGTGGTGGGCGTCGTGGCGGCGCTGCTGCCGGCGCTGCGGGCGTCGCGGATGAACGTGCTGGCGGCGATCGCCCACGAATGACCGCCCGCGAATGACCGCCCACGAGTGATCCCCCCCCCCCCCCCCGGCCGGGGCGGACGGGCGGGGCTCGGGCTGGCGTGATGGAATCGGGGAAGTGCTCAAGTCGTCTTCCACCGGGGAGAGTTCATGACGCGTCCGTTCCGCTTCGGAGTCAATCTGCTCACGCCGGCCCCCGCCGCCGAGTGGCGTGCCAAGTGCCGCCGGGCGGAGGAGCTGGGGTACGACGTGATCCTGGTCCCGGACCATCTCGGCATGGTCGCGCCGTTCCCGGCCCTGGTGGCGGCGGCGGAGGCGACCGAACGGCCGCGGCTCGGCACGTTCGTGCTCAACGCGGGCTTCTGGAATCCGGCGCTGCTGGCCCGCGAGGTGGCGACCACCGACGCGCTGACCGGCGGCCGGCTCGAACTCGGCCTCGGCACCGGGTACGTACGGGCGGAGCACGAGGCGGCCGGGCTGCCGTACGGTTCGCCGGGCGAGCGGGTGGACCATCTGGAGCGGACGGTGACGGAGCTGACCCGGCTGCTCGGCTCGCCGGAGCACGAGCCGCGTCCCGCCCAGTCCCGGGTGCCGGTGCTGATCGGCGCCAACGGCGACCGGATGCTGCGGCTGACCGCCGAGCACGCGGACATCGCGGCCTTCACCGGGGCCCGGCCCGGCAAGGCGTCCGGCGCGCTGGTTCCGCTCGGCCCCGAGGAGCTGGACGAGCGCCTGGCGCGCTACCGGGCGCTCGCGGCCCACCGGGCGGAGCCCGCCGAGCTGAACCTGCTGATCCAGTTCGTGGCCGTCACCGGTGATCCCGAGGCCGCGGTGCGGCCGATGCTGGAGCGTCAGCCGCACCTGACCGCCGAGCGGGTACGGGACCTGCCCATCGTGCTGGCCGGTCCGCTGGAGGACGTGGTGGCGAAGGTGCGGGCGCAGCGGGAGCGGTACGGGTTCTCGTACCTGACCGTGCTGGAGCCGTTCATGGAGGCGTTCGCGCCGGTGCTCGACCGGCTGCGCGAGGAGCCCGCGTGATGCGGTCCCCCCGCGTCGGGCGGAGCGGCGGAGGAGGATCCCGGTGAATCGCTCACCGGTGGCCCCTCCGCCGGGCGCCCCCTAGGCCCGGCAGACGCCGCGGGCGTAGTCGTACGTGGCCGTCGCCTGGGAGTACCGCCACTGCGGGTCCAGCAGATCCGCCTTGAGCTGGGCCGCCGCCCCGGGGCTCTCCACGACGTAGCCGAAGTCCTGGAGCCAGGACGGGTAGAGGTTCTTCGAGCCGATGTAGAACGCCGCGTCGTCGACCGACACCAGCTTGTGGTGCTGGGCGTACGGGTGGCCGTCGGCCCACTTGGCACTGTTCGAGCTGCGGAAGGTGGCCAGCTGGAGGGTGGAGCACATCGTGGTGCGGGCGGCGCCCTTGTCGCCGGTGAGCAGGGCGAGGCGGTCGCGCAGGGTGTCGCTGACCTCCGAGAGGGACTTGATCTGCGAATAGCCACCGCTGCCGACCGCGCCGCGGTTGGCGGGGTCGCTGACCACGATGCGCACCTTCACGCCCGCGGCCATCTTCGCGGCGAGGGCGTCGTAGAGCCTGATGTCGTAGCGCGGCAGGGGCGGGCAGGTGGCGTTGAGGTCCTGCTGGGAGATCTCGATGTGGTCGCGGGCGCTCGCGACGAGGGCGCGCAGGGCGCTCTCCTCGGGGTTGACCGTGTCGTAGTCGCGGTCGGCGTTGGTGTTGTCGTGCAGCCCGATCACGCACTTGGTGTCCGGAGCGCTGGGCAGGGCCGGGCGGAACTCCGAGGCGGGGTCGCTGTCCTTGATGCCGACGCCGAGGCCGCCGACGGCGATCGCGGGGACGTCACCGCCGGGGCGCGGGGTGCCGGCGTCCCCGGCCAGCGACGGCATGCAGCCCGCCCCGTTCGACGCGGCGAACCAGACGCTGGCGATGTTCGACTTGTTCGCGCAGGTCCAGGCCCACAGCGTGTCCAGGTACCGGCCCGCCGACTTCGCGGCGGGGCCGGTCAGCGCGAGGTCGACGTCCGTCACCGGGTGGGCGGTGTCGACGTAGTCGTCCTTCCAGCCGTTGATGCCGCCGGTGACGACCGACTGGTTGTCGACGACGAGCAGCTTGGAGTGGTTCCAGGAGAACGCGGTCTTCGAGGTGGTCATCGATGCCACGTTCAGCGTGATGTCGTCGGCCGCGCTGCCCAGCTTGGCGGTCAGCTCGTCGCGGTACTTCGACGGCACCACATTGAGGTGGTAGACGGGCGCGGCGCCGACGAGGACGCGTACCTTCAGCTTGTGGCCGGCGGCGGCCGAGGCCTTGAGCCCGTCGGCGATCGCATCCTGGAAGGCCCCGTTGGGGAACGGCGCGAGGGAGGATATGTCGACGGTGTGCGTCGCCTTGGAGATGTTCTCGGTCATCTTGGCGAGCAGCCGCTCGGTGCCGGGCCGTTCGGCGCACTTGTCGTCGCCCCAGCAACCGGGCGTCTGGAGCAGCCAGTCGGAGCCGCCGGCCGTCGAGGAGTCGAGCCGGTTGCCCTCGGTGCGCTCCCAGACGCTGCCTTCGAGACCGGGCGAGACCTCGCGCAGCGTCTGCTCCACGCTGTCCAGGTGCGGGGTGGCCGATGGACCGGCGGAGTCCGCGAAGGCCGGAGCGGCGGGCAGCACCGCGAGGACGAGAGAACAGGCGGCGGCGCGGCGCGGCATACGGATGCCGCGGCGGCGGAGCTGACGGTGAGGCAAGTCTTCTCGCATTCTGGCTGGCGTCGACAGACGCCTTTTCAAGATCAACTTCGGGAGATTACCAAGCAGGCGAAGACCGCCGGAACCGCCGACGGCACCGTTGGCCGAGAACAGCTCCTCGCTCCCGGCCCTGCCAAGAGTCGGAAGTCAGAAGTCAGAGGGCAGGAGGAGGGAGACCGGTCGAAGTCGCCGTCCACCAGGCCGAGTCGGTGGACCCAACAGGGCCGACACCTCGCGTTCGCGGGGGGGAGGGGAAGGAGGACGGCGAGCCGTTCGGTGGCGGCGGCTGCGGGCGCGGCGGTGACGGTGGCGGGGCGGGGCCGGACGGCGCGGGCGAGGGCCCGGCCCACCTGCTCGCCTGCTCGCCTGTTCGCCTGTTGCCCTGTTCGCCATGGGGCTCGCCCACCTGCGGGGCGCGGGGGACGGGGGCGCGCTCGTCGCCGTCCTCGTCGTCCTCACCGCGAGCACGATCCCGTTCCCCGCGCCCCTGGCCGCGCACGGGCGGCGACGCGCGGACCGCCACCGAGGGCCTGGCCCGGACGTTCCGGGCGGGCCATCACCGCCGCTGCGGCCATCATGATCGTGGCGGTCGGCCCCGTGGGACACGGTCCGGGACCGGCCGCTCCCCGGCACGGAAACCCGTTCGCAGGCCCGGCCGGCGCTCTGCTTGGCTCATCCCATGAGCGATCTCCACATCCGCTGCGCCACCTTCTCGGACATCGATTCCGTGCTGCGGTTCTGGCGCGACGCCGCGGAAGGAACGAGCATCAGCGACGACCACGACGGACTGGCCCGGCTCATCACGAGGGACCCCGAAGCCCTGCTCCTCGCCGAGCACGACGGCGTCCTCACGGGAACCGTGATCGCCGGTTTCGACGGCTGGCGGTGCCATCTGTACCGGCTCGCGGTGCATCCGGAGCGGCGGCGGCAGGGCATCGGCTCGGCCCTGCTGGCCGCCGCCGAGGAGCGGCTCGTACGGCTCGGCGGGCGGCGCGCGGACGCGATGGTGCTGGTCCGCAACGAGCGGGCGCGGCACGCCTGGGGCGCGGCGGGATACGGGCCCGAGGAGCACTGGCGGCGCTGGGTGAAGCCGCTCACCGACTGAACCATGACACCCACTTTGCCCATCCTTTACTATTGAGGGGCACTCGGTCCCCGATGAAAGGTTGTGAGCGTCCGCCCATGGGCGAGCCTCCCAGTCCGCGACACCGCGCGATCTCCCCTGCCCTGTCCGACCATGGGACGGGGGTGACCCGATGACGGAAGTGCTGCTCCTCCTGGTGGCGATCCTGCTGTCACTGGCCTGCGGCGCGTTCGTGGCGGCGGAGTTCTCGCTGACCACCGTGGAACGCGGCGAGCTGGAGCGGGCCGCCGAACGCGGCGAGCGCGGCGCCCCGGGCGCCCTCAAGGCCGTACGGAACCTGACCTTCCAGCTCTCCGGCGCCCAGCTCGGCATCACCGTCACCAACCTGGTGGTCGGCATGCTCGCCGAGCCGTCGATCGCCAAGCTGCTGGCCGGACCGTTCCGGGCGATGGGGCTGTCCGGGACCACGGCGAGTTCGATCGCGCTGGTGCTGGGCACGGCCCTGTCGACGGTCTTCCTGATGGTCGTCGGCGAGCTGGTGCCCAAGAACTGGGCGATCTCCTCGCCGCTGGCCGTGGCCAAGCGGGTGGGCAGCGCCCAGCGCCTGTTCAGCGCGGCCTTCCGGCCCTTCATCACGCACCTGAACAACACGGCCAACCGGTTCGTGCGCCGCCTCGGCATCGAACCCGCCGAAGAGCTCGCCTCCGCGCGCGGCCCGCAGGAGCTGGCCGCCCTCGCCCGGCACTCCGCCAGGCAGGGCGCGCTGGAGGCGGACACCGCCGAGCTGTTCGTCCGCACACTGAACCTGGCCGACCTCACGGCCGAGAACGTGATGACCCCGCGCGTCCAGGTCGTCGCCCTGGACGCGCAGGCCACCTGCGAGGACGTGGCCAACGCCACCCGGGCCACCGGCCTGTCCAGGTTCCCGGTCTACCGGGGCAGCCTGGACTCGGTCGTCGGCACCGCCCACATCAAGGACGTGCTGGCCGTCCCCGCCGACCAGCGGCGCCACCGCAGGGTCGCCCAGGTGATGCGCGAGCCGTTCCTGGTGCCCGAGTCCCTGACCGTGGACCGGCTGCTGGACCAGCTCTCCGGCAGGCGCACCATGGCCGTCGTCATCGACGAGTACGGCGGCACGGCCGGCGTCGTGACGCTGGAGGACATCGTCGAAGAGGTCGTCGGCGAGGTGCGCGACGAGCACGACCCGCACGAGACGCCCGACATCGCCCCCGCGGGCGCGGACGAGGAGGGCCGGGCCCTCTACTCGGCGGACGGCGCCGCCCGCACCGACCAGCTCGCACGCGTGGGACTGCGCGTGCCCGAGGGGCCGTACGAGACGCTGGCCGGCCTGATCGCCGCCCAGCTGGGCCGGATACCCGCCGTCGGCGACCGTGTGGAGGTGGCCGGCTGGCGGCTGGACGTGGTCGACGCCGCGGGCCGCCGGGCCGCCCGGGTGCTGCTGCACGCACCACTGGACGACGGCGAACGGACCGACGGGACCGACGGCGCCGCCGGGGCCGACAGGGCCCGTGGAACGCGCGGGAGCCGTGGGACGCGCGGAGGTCGTGGGACGCGTAGGACACGGGAGGAGACGCGATGACCGTCGTACAGCTGCTGATCGGCCTGGCGACCCTCGTCGTCAACGCCTTCTTCGTGGGCGCGGAGTTCGCCCTGATCTCCGTGCGCCGCTCGCAGATCGAGCCGCTGGCCCAGGAGGGCGACCGGCGCGCGCGGAGCGTGCTGTGGGGCCTTGAGCATGTGTCGGCGCTGCTGGCCGCCGCCCAGCTCGGCATCACGCTGTGCACGCTGGTGCTGGGCGTGGTCGCCGAACCGGCCATCGCGCATCTGCTGGAACCGGTGTTCCACACGCTCGGCGTGCCCGCCGGCGCCGGTCACGTCGTGTCGTTCGTGATCGCGCTGACCCTCGCCACCTATCTGCACATGCTCCTCGGCGAGATGGTCCCCAAGAACATCGCGCTCGCGGAGCCGGTGCGCAGCGCCCTGATCCTCGGCCCGCCGCTGGTCACGCTGGCCCGGGCGCTGCGACCGGTGATCTTCTCCATCAACGCGTTCGCGAACGGCCTGCTGAAACTGTTGCGGGTGGAGGCGAAGGGCGAGGTCGCCGCGACCTTCACGGACACCGAGCTGGCCGAGATCGTCAAGGACGCCAGCCAGGCCGGCCTGATCGACGACCGGGCGCAGGAGCGGCTGCACGACGCGCTCGAACTGGGCAGCCGGCCGGTACGGGACGTGATCGTCCCGCTGGAGCGGGTGGTCTACGCGCGCGTGGGCGTCACCCCGGAGCAGTTGGAGCGGCTGTCGGCCGACTCGGGCTTCTCCCGGTTCCCGGTGGTCGACACCGGCCGCCGGATCGTGGGCTACCTGCACGTCAAGGACGCGCTGGACGCCTCGCCACGGGACATGCCCTTCCACCTGCGGGACATGCGGCCCATCGCCCGCGTGCGGGAGGGGACGCCGCTGGACGACGTGCTCACCGCGATGCGGGGCAGCCGGACGCACCTGGCGGCCGCGCTCGGCGACGACGGCAGACTGGCGGGCCTGGTGACCATGGAGGACGTCCTGCGCGAACTGTTCGGCCAGCCGGCGCAGGGGTGACGCCACGGGCGGGCCCCGGGGTGAGGCCCCGGGGCCGGTCCCGCCGAGACACTCGGAGAGCGGCGCTCCGGCCAGGCACTCCAGGGCAGGACTCCGGCGTGACACCGCGGGGCGGCGCATCGCCGTGATACTCCTGGGGCGGTCCCGCGACGCGCTCCGGGGCGGTCCCACGAGACACCCGGAGGAGGCGGCTCCGGCCACACACTCCGGGGCAGGGCTCTGACGGACACTGCTGGGCACGGCTCCGACGTGTTGCTCCGAGGCCGGTCCCGCGAGGCGCTCGGAGGGCGAGGCTCCCGTCAGACACTTCGGGGCGGGACTCCGGCGTGACCTGCTGGGCAGGGCCCGGGGCCAGCACGCTCTCGACGCGAGGCTCCGACGCGACACCGCGGGGCGAGGCTCCGGCGGGACGCTGCGGGGCGGTCCCGCATGACGCCCGGAGGGCGCGGCTCCTGTCGCACACTTCGGCTCAGGACTCCGGCGTGCCCTGCGAGGGCAGAGCCCCAGGGGCAGCACGCTCTCGACGCGACACCGCGGACAAGGCCCCGGCGGGACGCTCCGGGGCCGGTCCCGCGAGACGCCCGGCGGGCGGTGCGGCGCAGGGCTCCGACGGACACTGCGGGGCAGAGCGCCGGGCGCCGCACGCTCTCGGCGCGAGGTTCCGGGGCCCCGGACCGCTATCGCTTGGCCAGCGTGGCCCGGGGCGACACCCCAAGGGGCCGCGATTCCCCAGCGCCCCCCGGGGCGGCCGGTTCATCGGTGACCTGGGCGCTTCCTTCCTCGGTTATCGGGCCCCGGAGCCCCGACGAGCCCTTTCGCGGTGTCACTCCCCCGCGGGCCCCGCCCCCTGCGGGCCCTCCCATCTGCGACGCTCGCGGACCGCCGCCCACGGGCCCATCAGATGCCCGCCGCCCCCGCCCCCGAGCCCTCCCCGGTGCTGTCCGCGCTGTCCGCCGGGGCCGTTCCGGGGCGACCGACCGGCGGGTATGCCGCCGGGATACCATCGCTGTCGCCATGCAGACGAATCCCACACCTCCCCCGTACAGCAGCCTGGTCGCGGTCGGCGACTCCTTCACCGAGGGCATGTCGGACCTGCTGCCCGACGGCTCCTACCGGGGCTGGGCCGATGTGCTCGCCACGCGGATGGCCGCCCGCACTCCCGGGTTCCGGTACGCCAATCTCGCCGTGCGCGGAAAGCTGATCGGCCAGATCGTCGACGAGCAGGTGGCGGTTGCCGCGGCCATGAACGCCGACGTGATCACCCTGGTCGGCGGTCTCAACGACACCCTGCGCCCCAAGTGCGACATGGGCCGGGTCCGTGCCCTGCTCACCGAGGCCGTGGAGCGGCTCGCGCCCTCCTGCAAGCAGCTGGTGCTGATGCGCAGCCCTGGCCGCCAGGGCCCGGTGCTGGAGCGCTTCCGGCCGCGCATGGAAGAGCTGTTCGCCTGCGTGGACGAGCTGGCCGCCCGGCACGGTGCCCTCGTGGTCGACCTGTACGGGGCGCCCGCGCTGTCCGACCCGCGGTCGTGGGACGTGGACCGGCTGCATCTCACGGCGGACGGGCACCGCAGGGTCGCCGAGGCGGTGTGGCAGACGCTCGGATACGAGCCGGAGGACGCCGAGTGGCGGGTGCCCCCGCCCGCGACGCTCCCGCCGGGCTGGATGACACGGCGGGTCGCGGACGCGCGGTTCGCCCGGGAGTACCTGCTGCCCTGGATAGGCCGGCGGCTGACGGGCCGCTCCTCCGGCGACGGCCGCCCGCCGAAGCGGCCGGAGCTGCTGCCGTACGAGGGGCAGGCGTAGCGTTCCCGGCATGAGCACGCGCGTGATCAACGTCAGGGGCCGGATCCACGAGTTCGGCCCCCGGCTCGAGCACGCGCCCGCGGACGTCGTGTACGTCGGCCGCCGCTGGACGATGGGCGGCTGGGACCTGCCCCGGCACCCGCTGTACAACCCGTTCGCCTACGACACACCGAAGAAGAAGCGGGACGGCACCCGCGCGGAGGTGATGGCGATGTACCGGGCCCGTCTCCTGGAGCACCCGGAGCTGCTGGACCTGATCCCCGGGCTGCGCGGGAAGACACTGGCGTGCTGGTGCGCACCCGAACCGTGCCACGCGGACGTGCTGGCCGAGCTGGCCGAAACCGCCCAGCGGCCCGGACGGACCGGGTGACCCGCGTCTCGTAGCTTCCGCCGAACACCCCCATGGCGCTGGCCTGCACAAACCGCCAGTAGAATCTGGACACGTGACTCCTGCGCCCGCCAAGCCCCGCATCCCCAACGTCCTCGCCGGACGCTACGCCTCCGCCGAGCTCGCCACGCTCTGGTCGCCCGAGCAGAAGGTGAAACTGGAGCGGCAGCTCTGGCTCGCCGTGCTGCGGGCCCAGAAGGACCTCGGCATCGAGGTGCCGGACGAGGCGATCGCCGACTACGAGCGCGTCCTCGACACCGTCGACCTGGCCTCGATCGCCGAGCGCGAGAAGGTCACCCGGCACGACGTGAAGGCGCGGATCGAGGAGTTCAACGCCCTCGCCGGCCACGAGCACGTGCACAAGGGCATGACCTCCCGTGACCTCACGGAGAACGTCGAGCAGCTGCAGATCCGGCTCTCGCTCGAGCTGATGCGCGACCGTACGGTGGCCGTGCTGGCGCGTCTGGGCAAGCTCGCGGGCGAGTACGCCGAGCTGGTCATGGCCGGCCGCTCGCACAACGTGGCCGCGCAGGCCACCACCCTCGGCAAGCGTTTCGCCACGGCCGCCGACGAGCTGCTCGTCGCCCACGGCCGGCTGGAGGAGCTGCTCGGCCGGTATCCGCTGCGCGGCATCAAGGGCCCGGTCGGCACCGCGCAGGACATGCTGGACCTGCTGGGCGGGGACGCGGCCAAGCTCGCCGAGCTGGAGCACCGGATCGCGGGGCACCTCGGCTTCGCCCAGGCGTTCACCTCGGTCGGCCAGGTCTACCCGCGCTCGCTGGACTACGAGGTCGTCACCGCGCTGGTGCAGCTGGCGGCGGCGCCCTCCTCGCTGGCCAAGACGATCCGGCTGATGGCCGGGCACGAGCTGGTCACCGAGGGCTTCAAGCCCGGCCAGGTCGGCTCCTCCGCGATGCCGCACAAGATGAACACCCGCTCCTGCGAGCGCGTCAACGGCCTGATGGTCATCCTGCGCGGCTACGCCTCGATGACCGGCGAGCTGGCCGGCGACCAGTGGAACGAGGGTGACGTGTCCTGCTCGGTGGTGCGCCGGGTCGCGCTGCCGGACGCGTTCTTCGCACTCGACGGCCTGCTGGAGACCTTCCTGACCGTCCTCGACGAGTTCGGCGCCTTCCCCGCCGTCATCGCCCGTGAGCTGGACCGCTACCTGCCGTTCCTGGCGACCACCAAGGTACTCATGGGCGCCGTGCGGGCCGGGGTCGGCCGCGAGGTCGCGCACGAGGCGATCAAGGAGAACGCCGTGGCCACCGCGCTCGCCATGCGCGAGCAGGGTGCCGAGCGCAACGATCTGCTGGACAAGCTCGCCGACGACGAGCGGCTGCCGCTCGACCGCGAGCGGCTGGCCGCGCTGATGGCCGACAAGCTCTCCTTCACCGGTGCCGCCGCCGCCCAGGTCGGTGTGGTCGTCGGCCGGATCGAGGAGATCGTCAAGCAGCGCCCGGAGGCCGCCGGCTACACCCCCGGAGCGATCCTCTGACCCGCACCCCGCGCTTCACCAAGGCGGAACTGGAGGCCGCCCGCGACCGCCTCGTCCCGGACGTGGCCGCGGACGGCCTCCAAGTGCTCTTCTGCGGCATCAACCCGGGGTTGATGACCGCCGCGACCGGCCACCACTTCGCGCGCCCCGGCAACCGGTTCTGGCCGGTGCTGCACCTGTCCGGCTTCACCCCCCGGCTGCTGAAGCCGGCCGAGCAGGGTGAGCTGCTGTCGTACGGGCTCGGCATCACCAATGTGGTGGCGCGGGCGACCGCGCGGGCGGACGAGCTGACCGCCGAGGAGTACGTCGAGGGCGGGCGGCTGCTGACGGCGAAGGTGACGCGGCTGCGGCCGGGGTGGCTGGCGGTGGTCGGCGTGACCGCGCATCGCGCGGCCTTCGGTGACCGCGCGGCGCGGGTCGGCCCGCAGGAGCGGATGATCGGGGAGAGCCGGGTGTGGGTGCTGCCCAACCCCAGCGGGCTGAACGCGCACTGGACGGCGGCCACGATGGCGGAGGAGTTCGCCCGGCTGCGGGCGGCGGCGGGGGCGGACGGTCACGGCGGGTCCGTCTCCGTCACTATCCCGAGCAGCTGAAACGGCAGTTCCCTGTCCCACTGGGAGACGCCGAGGGCGACCCAGCGGCCCGCTTCGGGCACCCGCCACAGCTGGACGTCCGGAACGTGGTCGCTGAGCCCGGACCAGGGCTGGTCGATGTCCTCGCCCCCCATGGCCCGTTCGAGCACGCTGTAGAGGCTGAAGTGCCGGGGCCCGCCCCAGCGCTCGCCGAGCCGCTCCGCGAGACCGTCCCGGTCCGCCTCGTACTGCGCCTCCGTCTCCTCGCGCTCGCTGCCGTCGCCCTCCCAGAAGTCCTCGCTGGTCTGCAAGGCGGCTATGTGATAGCCGGGCCCGCTCTCGCCGTGCTCCGTCCTGCCGTGCGCCGCCGGGAACTCCCGGGCGCACAGCAGGTCGATGAGGGCCAGGCACTTCGCGATGTCCATGAGATCCAGTAAAGCGGGCACCACTGACAATTGGCGGCCTGTCAGGCGTCCCTGCGCCGAAGGCTCCACGCGCCGGCGAACAGGGCCGCGGCGGCCCACAGCGCGGTCACCGCGAGCCCGCTCCACGGGCCGAGCATGCCGTCCCCGTGGCTGTGCAGGGCCACTTGGCCGGCCCGGTCGGGCAGGAAGTCGGCGACGCCACCGGACAGGTCGCCGACGACGAAGGACACGATCAGCAGGAACGGGATCAGCACGGAGAGCGTCACGATCCCGCTGCGCAGCACGGCCGCGAGCCCGGCGGCGAACAGGGCCATCAGGGTCAGGTGCAGGCCGCAGCCCACTGCGGCGCGCACCCCCTCGGACCAGCCCGGGGCCGAGCCGCCGAGCACCGCCCGGCCCACCAGGAGGGTGACGAAGCCGGTGAGCAGGCCGACGGCCAGCACCGGCAGCGCGATCGCCGTCGCCTTCACGGCGAACCAGCGGCCCCGGTCCGGCACCGCCGACAGCGTCAGCCGCAGCGCGCCGCCCCGGAACTCGCAGGAGACGGCCGCCGTGCCGAAGGCGATCGCGGCGACCTGCCCGAAGCTGATGCCGAAGAACACCGAGAACAGCGGGTCGGTGTCACCGCCGTCGGCGTCGGCCGAGGCGAGCGCGGAGAACGCGGCGGTGGCGACGAGGATCGCGGCGAGGGCGCCCAGCAGGGAGCGCAGCGTACGGATCTTGATCCACTCGGCGTGGAGCACGGGGGCGAACGACATGGTCAGACCTCCTGGGGCAGTGCGGTGAACTCGGCCTCGGCCGCCGTCAGATCGAGATAGGCCTCCTCAAGGGTGGCCTCGCCCGCGGCGAGTTCCAGGACCGGGACGCCCTCCTTGGACATCAGCCGGCCGAGGTCGTCCACGCGCGCGTGGCGGACGGTCCAGGTGCCGTCCGCGTCCTGTGAGGCGTCGTGTCCGTGCCGGGCGAGGAGGTCGGCGAGGGCGGCGGAGTCGGTGGTGCGGACGCGGACGTGCGGCCGTACGCGCGCCTGGATGAACTCCCGCACCGGAGTGTCGGCGAGCAGCCGGCCCCGGCCGAGGATCAGCAGGTGGTCGGCGAAGACGGCGGTCTCGCCCATCAGATGGCTGGAGACCAGGACCGTACGCCCCTCGGCGGCGAGCCGGCGCAGCAGGCTGCGGATCCACACGATGCCCTCGGGGTCGAGGCCGTTGGCGGGCTCGTCGAGCAGGACGACCTCGGGGTCGCCGAGCAGGGCGGCGGCGATACCGAGCCGCTGGCGCATGCCGAGGGAGTACGTGCGCACCCGGCGCCGCGCCACCGGGGCGAGGCCGGTCTCCTCCAGGACCGCGTCGGCCCGGCGGGCCGGGATGCGGTTGCTCGCGGCGAGGGCCAGCAGATGGTCGCGCGCGGTGCGGGAGCCGTGCGCTGCGCGTGCGTCGAGCAGGGCCCCGACGTGGCGCAGCGGTTCACGCAGGCCGGCGTAGGCCCGGCCGCCGATCAGGGCGGTGCCCGAGGTGGGCCGGTCGAGGCCGAGGACGAGGCGCATGGTGGTGGACTTGCCGGCGCCGTTCGGGCCGAGGAAGCCGGTGACGCGGCCGGGGCGGACGCTGAAGGTGAGCCCGTCCACGGCCCGCCGGCCGCCGTACTCCTTGGTGAGGTCTCGTACGTCGATGCTGGTCATGGCAACAGCCTGGCCGGGTGGCGGAGTTGGGGCCTCCCCCGCCGGTGGAGACCGTCTCCCCCGTGCGGGGGAGGTCCGTTGTCGGTGCCGCCTGCGACGATGGCGTCATGGTCCGCCTTCTGCGCCCGCTGCTGCGGGGGACGACGTACACGCGCCTGCTGCATCTGTGGGTGCCGATGCTGGTGGTCAGCGTCTGGCTCTTCGTCGCGCCGTCGGCCCCGTGGGTGCCCGCGCTGTTCCTCGTCCCGCTGGGTCTCGTGCCCGCGGTGCGGATGGGCGAGGGCGTGCAGGCACGGCTGCTGCTCACCCCCGGCGAGGTGGAGCCGGGCATCGCCGAGACGCCGTCGGCGACATGGCGGGACCGGCTGCGCACGGTGCTCTGGCTCGAACTGCGGATGCTCCTCGGCGGGGCGGCGGTGTTCGCCACGGTGTGGCTGCCCGTCGTCGGCTACGAACTGGCCCGGTGCGCCTGGGGCCACGCGCCGTCCGGGGTGCCGCTGCTGGACCGGCTGCCCCCGCACCGCGCCTGGGCCCTGCTGACGCCGCTCCCGCTGCTCGCCCTGTACGGCGTGGTCGTCGGGCTCGGTGCGCTGGTCACCGCCGGGGCGCGGCGGCTGCTCGGGCCGTCGGCCGCCGAGCGGCTGGCCGCGCTGGAGGAGCGCACCGAACAGCTGCTGGAACGCACACGGATCGCGCGCGAGTTGCACGATTCGATCGGGCACGCCCTGACCGTGGCGGTGGTGCAGGCGGGTGCGGCGCGGGCGGCGGGCGATCCGGAGTTCACCGACCGGGCGCTGGGGGCCATCGAGGAGACCGGCCGGGCCGCCCTCGCGGACCTGGACCGGGTGCTGGGCGTCCTGCGGGAGGCCGAGCGGCCGGCGGGCGCGCGGCCCACGCTGGCCGAGGCGGGCCGGCTGCTGGAATCGGCCCGGGCGTCCGGGGCGAAGGTCGACGCCGAGGTGACGGGCCCGGTCGAGGCCGTGCCGGGCCCTGTGTCCCGCGAGGGGTATCGCATCCTCCAGGAGGCGCTCACCAATGTGCTGCGGCATGCGGGAGCGGTGCCGGTGCGGGTCCGGGTGGCGGTCGCCGGCGGCACCGTCGCCCTGGAGGTCCGCAATCCGCTGCCGGGACCGATACCCGGCGCCGGGCGGGGCAGCGGCCTGCGGGGCATACGGGAGCGGGCGGCGCTGCTCGGCGGCACCGCCCTGACCGGTCCGGACGAGGGCGACTGGCAGGTGCGCGCGGAGCTGCCGCTGGGCTGATCTAGGCTGGCCGGATGCCGGTCACCGTACTCCTCGTCGACGACGAACCCCTGGTCCGCACGGGGCTGCGGGCCGTGCTCGAGTCCCAGCCCGACATCGAGGTGGTGGGCGAGGCGGCCGACGGCGCCGCGGTCATCCCGCTGGTCCGGCGGCTGCGGCCCGACGTGGTCGCCATGGACGTACGGATGCCCCTGATGGACGGCATCGAGGCCACGCGCGCGGTGCTGCGGACGGTGGCCGAGCCGCCGAAGATCCTCGTGGTGACCACTTTCGAGGACGACGAGTACGTGTACGAGGCGCTGCGCGCGGGCGCCGACGGGTTCCTGCTGAAACGGGCGCGGCCCGCCGAGATCGTGCACGCGGTGCGGCTGGTCGCGGAGGGCGAGTCACTGCTGTTCCCGGCCTCCGTACGCCGTCTGGCCGCACGGTACGGCGACGGCGGCCGGCCGGCGCGGGCCACGCTGGAGCGGGCCCGGCTGACGGAGCGGGAGGCGGAGGTGCTGCGGCTGATCGCGCGCGGGCTGTCGAACGCGGAGATCGCCGCCCGGCTGGTCGTGGGCGTGGAGACGGTGAAGTCGCATGTGAGCGCCGTACTGGCCAAGATCGGCGCGCGCGACCGGACCCAGGCGGTGATCGCGGCCTATGAGTCGGGGTTCGTGGAGCCCCGCTGACGGACGGGGGACGAGAGGCATATGGCCGCGCTGACCGAGGACGGGCAGGTTCCTGCGGCCTCCCTGACCTACAACGGGCAGGTCCGTGCGAGCCTCCCTGACCGACGACGGGCAGGTCCGTGCGAGCCTCCCTGACCGACGACGGGCCGGGGTCGTCAGGCCGGGTTGGCCGACGGTGGCCGGCCTGGCCGGAACACGACCGGCGGGCCCGGCACTCGCCGGGGTGCGCCGGCGCCGAGTACGATCCGGCCAACACGCCCGCGAGCTGGGAGGACGGACGGTGGGGCAGCTGACCGGCGGCGATCCCTCGCTGCTGCGAAGGATCAATTCCGCGGTGGTGCTGCACGCACTGCGGGCCACGGACTGCGCGACGCTCACCGAGATCACCCGTGTCACCGGACTGTCCCGGCCGACGGTCGAGGGCGTCGTGGAGGGGCTCATCGACGGCGGGCTCGTGGTGGAGGCGGCGGCCGACGACGGCGGCACCCGCCGGCAGGGACGGCCCGCCCGGCGGTTCCGGTTCCGGGCCGAGGCGGGGCATCTGCTGGGCCTGGAGATCGGGCCGCACCGGGTCGCCGCGCTCCTGTCCGATCTGGACGGGCGGGTGCTGGGCGCGCAGGCCAAGGAGGTCGGTGTGACGGCCTCGGCGGACGAGCGGCTCGACCGGCTGCGCGGCGCGGTCGCCGAGCTGCTGCGCCGGGCCGGGGTCGCGCGCGGTTCGCTGCGGGCGGTGGGCGTGGGCACGCCGGGCATCGTGGCGGCGGACGGCACGGTGCGGCTGAGTACGGCGCTGCCGCAGTGGACGGGGCTGAACCTGGGCGAGCGGCTGAGCCGATCCTTCAGCTGTCCGGTGCTGGTGGAGAACGACGCCAACGCGGCGGCGCTCGCCGAGCACTGGAAGGGGTCGGCGACCGGGACGGACGACGTGGTGTTCGTGCTGGCCGGGCTGAGCCCGGGGGCCGGTTCGCTGATCGGCGGGCGGCTGCACCGGGGCTACGGCGGGGCGGCCGGGGAGATCGGCGCGCTGCATCTGCTGGGCCGCGAGGCGACGCCTGAGGCGCTGCTGTCCACCACCGACGAGCCGTTGCACCCGCTGGACGAGCAGGCGGTCGCCGAGGTGTTCGCGCTGGCGCGCAAGGGCGACCAGCGGGCCCGTGCGGCCGTCGAGCGGTTCATCCAGCGGCTCGTGCACGATGTGGCCGCGCTGGTGCTGGCGTTGGATCCGCAACTCGTCGTGGTGGGGGGCTGGGCGGCGGGCCTGGACGGCGTCCTGGAGCCGCTGCGCCGCGAACTGGCCCGATATTGCCTGCGTCCGCCCCAGGTGACGCTGTCGCTGCTCGGTGAGGCGGCGGTGGCCACGGGGGCGCTGCGGCTTGCGCTGGACCATGTCGAGGAGCAGTTGTTCGCGGTCACGCGGAGCTGAGCCGGGGCGGGGGTGGTCGGGTGCGGCGCCGTGGTGGCTGGCCGCGCGGTCCCCGCGCCCCGGAGGGGGCGTCACTGCCGTCATGCCGGTGCGGCGCCGTCGTGGCCGGTCGCGCGGTTCCCCGCGCCCCTGGAGGTGGGTGACTGTCGACGGGCAGGCGCGGCGCTGTCACGACTCACCGCGTAGTTCCCCGCGCCCCTGAGGGGGCGTCACTGCCGTCGTGCTCCTGGACGCGGGGGGGGGCTGGGTGGGTCAGGACGCCTGCTGCTGCGGGTCGTGGTGTATCTCCACGCCCGCCGATTCACCGAAGGTCAGCCGGCAGGTGTCGGCACGGTAGGTCGCCACGGAGAGCGCGGCGGTGCGGCCCCGGACGAGGAAGCGGGTGGTGACGACCAGGACGGGCGAGCCGGGGAGCCGGTCGAGTTCCCTGGCGTCCTCCGCGCGCGCGGAGCCCAGTTCGACGGCGCGCTCCTCCCCCTCCAGGGGCAGGTGCTGCAGTTCCCGCAGCACCGCACGCGCGCGTGCCGCGCCGGACGGGGCGTCGATCGCGGTCAGGCCGGGCACCGAAGCCGCCGGGATGTAGAGCAGTTCGGTGGCGACCTGCTGGCCGTGGGACATGCGGGAGCGACGGACGGCGTGCACGAGCTCGCCGGTGCCGGTCTCCAGGGCCGCGGCGACGGCGGCGGGCGGCGCCGCCTGGGCGCTGTCGACGGGCTGCCAGACGTCTCCGGCGGCGCCGGGCCAGGCATGCTCCTCCGTACCGACGGCCACGCCCACGCGCGGGGGCGCGACGGTCGTGCCGACCCCGCGGCGGCGCTGCAGCCTGCCTTCCAGCTCCAGCTGTTCGAGGGCCTGGCGGAGCGTGGCACGGGCCACGCCGAAGCGGGCTGCGAGGTCACGCTCGTTGGGCAGGATCTCGCCGACCGAGAACTCGGAGTCCAGTGCCTCGGTGAGCACGGTCTTGAGATGCCAGTACTTCGGTTCCGGCACCGATTCCAGCTGCGTGGTCCCCACCCTGTCCTCCGCAAGAGCCGTGGTCCGGCGGTTTTTAGCGCCCTTGTTTATTAAAGGTTGTTTCACTTATCTGCGACGATAGGGCGGCCGCCACCCTTGGTCAAGACCAATCCTCGACCCCTTGGGGAAAGCACGGGCGAGCCGCCGCGGAGCGTTCATGAGGCGTTCGTACGCGGCGCCCCGTGTGACATCCCGGCAAAGCCCCTGTCGCACGGCAGGGCCCCCGCCGTACGACGGGGGCCCTGCCGGAGGCGGCTCAGTGGCCGACGAGGTGCCGGAGCTTGTCCGGGTTGCGGTGGATGTACACCGCCGTGACGCGGCCGTCGGCGATGTCCAGCTGGAACAGGCTGTCCGGCTTCTCGCCGGACAGGACCAGCACGGCGGGGCCGCCGTTGACCTCCAGCGCACGGAACGACAGGTCCGTCGGGGCCTTGCGCAGGGCGCCGAAGAGGAAGCGGCCGACCTTGTCGGCGGTGTGCAGGACGCGCACCGGCGCCTTGGCCCTGCCCCCGCTGTCGCCGACCAGCCGCACGTGGGGGGCGAGCAGCGACATCAGCCCCGCCAGGTCGCCCCCGCCGGCGGCGGCGAGGAAGCGCTCGGTGAGGTCCCGGCGCCGGGCGGGGTCGACGTCGTACCGGGGGCGCCGTTCGGCGACATGACGGCGGGCCCGCCCGGCGAGTTGCCGTACCGCCGGCTCGCCCCGGTCGAGCAGCGCGGCGATCTCGGCGTACGGGTACCCGAACGCCTCCCTGAGCACGAACACCGCGCGCTCCAGGGGGGACAGCGACTCCAGGACGACCAGGACCGCCAAGGAGACCGTGTCGGCGAGCACGGCGCGCTCCGCGGAGTCCGGGACGGTGTCGGCGGCCTCGGTGAGGTACGGCTCGGGCAGCCACGGCCCGGTGTACGCCTCGCCGCGCGCCTGCACCTGGCGCAGGCGGTCGATGGCCAGCCGGGTGGTGACGCGCACCAGGTAGGCGCGCGGTTCACGGATGTCCGTACGGTCGGCCCGGTACCAGCGCAGCCAGGCGTCCTGGACCACGTCCTCGGCGTCCGCGACCCGGCCGAGCATGCGGTAGGCGACTCCCGTGAGCAGGCGCCGGTGTTCCTCGAAGACGTCCGTGGCGAGGTCTGCGGTCACGGCTCCATCCCATCCGACACGTCTTGCCCGTGTCCACCTGATTGCCGGTCTCCGATGTGCGTCCGACTGTGGCCACCCCAAGGGGCTACCCGTCGGTAGTAATTGCTGACAAGCTGTCTACGACGTCCGTCAGCAGCCAGACGAGGAGCACCCCATGTCCGCCACCGTCTCCTTCAAGGTCCCCGCCCCGCACGGCCCGAGGGACGTGACCGTCTCCTACGCGCGCGTGGGCCGCGGCGAACCGCTGGTCCTGCTGCACGGCATCGGCCACCACCGGCAGGCCTGGGACCCGGTCGTGGACATCCTGGCCACCGAGCGCGAGGTGATCGCCGTCGACCTGCCGGGCTTCGGCGCGTCCCCGGGGCTGCCGGAGGGCCTGGCCTACGACCTGCCCGGCACCAACGCCGTGCTCGGCGCCCTGTTCGAGGCGCTGGAGCTGGACCGCCCGCACATCGCCGGCAACTCGCTGGGCGGTCTGCTCGCGCTGGAGCTCGGCCGGGAGAAGCTCGTACGGTCGGTCACCGCCTTCTCCCCCGCCGGCTTCTGGACCGAGGCCGAGCGGCGGTACGCCTTCACGGTGCTGCTCGCGATGCGGGGCATCGCCCAGCGCCTGCCGCTGCCGCTGGTGCGGCGGCTGTCCCGGACGGCGGCCGGCCGTGCCGCGCTGACCAGCACCATCTACGCGCACCCCGGGCGCCGTGCGCCGGAGGCGGTGGTCGCCGAGACGCTCGCGCTCGTGGCCGCCACCGGCTTCGAGGCGACCCTGCGGGCGGGCGCCACCGTACGGTTCACCGACAATCTGCCGGGCCTGCCGGTCACGGTGGCCTGGGGCAGCCGCGACCGGCTGCTCGTGCGCCGCCAGGGCGTGCGCGCCAAGCAGCTCATCCCGCACGCCCGGCTGGTCCGGCTGCCCGGCTGCGGCCACTGCCCGATGAGCGACGACCCGGCGCTGGTCGCGCGGGTCATCCTGGACGGCAGCCGCGAGCGCAGCTGACCTCACGTCAGCCCGGGCGGGCGGACGCACCGCGGGTTGTTCACTTGTGGTTCGCGTCCCCGCCGCAGCGCGGCAGTAGGTGTGGCTGTGCACACCGGCCGGATCCCGTACGGCCGTCCCGTCCCTGGAGGCGCAGCCATGTCACACCGTCCGCTCCCCGGCCGCCGCAGCGTACTGCGCGGCTCCCTCGCCGCTTCGGCGGCCCTGACCCTGCCCGTCGGCCTCGGCGCGGCCCCGGCGTTCGCCCGCTCGGGGCGCCCGCGAGCGGGCTGGGGCGTGCAGACCGGTGACGTGACCGCGGACTCCGGTCTGGTGTGGGTGCGTTCGGACCGGCCGGCCCGGATGATCGTGGAGACCTCGGCCACCGAGTCGTTCCGCGACCCGCGTCGCTGGCACGGCCCGCTGCTGGGCTCCGGCACGGACTTCACCGGCACCACCCGGCTGCACGGCCTGCCGTCCGGCGAGCAGATCCACTACCGTGTCCTGCTCGCCGACCCTGACGACCCGCGCCGCACCGGCGAGCCCGTGACCGGCACCTTCCGTACGGCCTCCCGGCGCCGCCGGGACGGCGTGCGCTTCCTGTGGTCGGGCGACCTGGCCGGCCAGGGCTGGGGCATCAACCCCGACCTCGGCGGCTACCGCATCTACGAGGCCATGGGGCGGCTGGACCCGGACTTCTTCCTGTGCAGCGGCGACAACATATACGCCGACGGCCCCATCACCGCCACCCAGGCGCTGCCAGACGGCAGCACCTGGCGGAACGTCACCACCGAGGAGAAGGCGAAGGTCGCCGAGACGCTCGCCGAGTACCGGGGCAACTTCCGGTACAACCTGCTCGACGCGAACCTGCGGAAGTTCAACGCCCAGGTGCCCTCGGTCGTCCAGTGGGACGACCACGAGGTGCGCAACAACTGGTACCCGGGCGAGGTGATCGCCTCCACCGACGCCCGCTACACCGAGAAGAGCGTCGACGTGCTGGCGGCGCGCGCCAAGCGGGCGTTCAGCGAGTACTTCCCGCTCTCCTCGCTGCGCTCCGGCGCCGAGGAGGGCCGGGTCTACCGCGTGCTGCGCCAGGGCCCGCTGCTCGACGTGTTCGTCCTGGACATGCGGACCTACCGCAACGCCAACTCGGCCGACGACCAGACCGTCGACCCGCAGGGCATCCTCGGCCGGGAGCAGCTGGAGTGGCTCAAGCGCGAGCTGTCCCGCTCGCGCGCGGTGTGGAAGGTGATCGCCGCCGACATGCCGCTCGGGCTCGTCGTACCGGACCCGATGGAGGAGAAGCCGAACTTCGAGGCGGTGGCCCAGGGCGACCCGGGCGCCCCGCTCGGCCGTGAGCTGCAGATCGCCGAGCTGCTGCGGTTCATCAAGCACCGGCGGATCACCGGCACGCTGTGGCTGACGGCGGACGTGCACCACACCTCCGCCCAGCACTACCAGCCCTCCCGGGCCGCGTTCACCGACTTCGAGCCGTTCTGGGAGTTCGTCTCCGGGCCGCTGAACGCCGGGGCGTTCCCGGCCAGCGCGCTGGACGGCACCTTCGGTCCGGAGCGGGTGTTCGTGAAGGCGCCGACCGCGTCGAACGTCTCGCCCGCCGGCGGCTACCAGTTCTTCGGCGAGGTCGACATCGACGGCGACAGCGGCGAGCTGACGGTACGGCTGCGCGAGCAGGACGGCACCGTGCTGTTCACGCGGACGCTGCGGCCCGGCCTGGTCGGTCAGTAGGCGGCACGCGCGGAGCCGCCGGGTCCCGTACGTCCTTGGCCGTCCCGCGCCCCCTCCCGTCCGTGCCGCGTCCGCTCCCGGCCGTGACGCGTCCCGGCGCCAGTTGCCGGGCGCGGCACGGCCGCCACCCGCCAACCGCGAACCCGCCTCCCCGCCTCCCCCCTCCCCGGCAGGCGTTTTCGCAGGTCAGGCGGATTGTCAGTGGCCGCCTCTACGGTTTTTCCATGACGCGATCTCTGCAGGCCGTGGCCTATCGCCGACCCTCCGCACTCGAGTCCTCGCCGGACGGGAGCCGGCTCGGTCTTGAAACCTCCCGGGGTGCGACGCCCACGGGTGTCGAGGATCATCCGCGGTTCTTCACGGGCTTCCTGACTTCGCCTCAGGTCGCCGCGGCGGGGCTGCTGGCCGTGGCCGACGTGGCGGCGGCGCGCTACTACCAGCCGCAGCTGCGCGCCTCGCTCGACCCGGTGGTGACGGGCAACGGCGACCGGCTGCGCTTCGAGTCCTTCTCCGGCTGCGGCGGGGTGTACGCCCGGCTGGACGTGCTCACCCCGGGCCTTGACGGCGGCGAGGTGGGGCACGGCACGACGAATGTCGACGTCAACAACCCGCTGCGCGAGGCCCTCTCCCGGCTCGGCACGGACGATCCGCTCCATCTGCGGGTCGGCCCGGACGAGCTGGCGGTCACGACGCTGGACGGCCCGGTCGTGGAGAAGAAGGTCCCGCTGCCCGACCGGTGGCTGCGCGGCTTCGCCGAGGCCCAGGTGACCGCCGCCGGCTTCGATCTGCGGGCGGAGCTGCCGGCCGACGAGGCCGTGCGGTTCCTGCGCGGCCTGCCGAGGGCCGGCGGCGGCCGGCGGGCCGCGGGCGGACCGCGCTGGGTGGTGCCGGCGGGCCGGGGGCTGCGGCCGACGACGCGGGCGGTGCCGGGTGCCGTCTGCCTGCCGGGTCCCGAGCGGCTGGCGGCACTGCAGCGGGTGCTGCGGCACGCGACGGCGCTCCGGGTCTACGGCCCTCCCATCGGCGCCGCCGCCGCGACGGCCGCCGCCTGGGAGGTCGTCCTGCCCGGGATGCGGCTCACGCTCACCCTCTCCCCCGACGCCGCGCGCGGCTTCTCGGGCGAGGGCGGCGTGCTGGAAGCGCTCGCCACGGAGGAGGCCGCCGAGGACGCCGAGCTGATCGCGGTGCTGCTGGCCTGGGAACCCCGCGTCGAGGTGGCCGGCCTCGCGGCGGCCTCGGGCCTGACGCCCGAGCGGGTGCGCGCCGCGCTGGTCCGGCTCGGCACCTCGGGCCGCGTCGGCTACGACACGGCGGAAGCCGCCTACTTCCACCGCGAGCTGCCCTACGACGCCGAGCGCGTCGAGCGGCACAACCCGCGGCTGCGCTCGGCCCGGGCACTGGTCGCGGCGGGCGCGGTGCGCCTGGACGGCACGCTGGCGACGGTGACCGCCGAGGACGGGCATGTGCACCGGGTGCGGGACGAGACGGGGGTGCTCAGCTGCAGCTGCCTGTGGTGGGCGCAGTACCGGGGCGGGCGCGGCCCGTGCAAGCACGCGCTGGCGGTGCGGATGGTGCGGCGGGGCGCCGCGGCGGGACAGGACACGGCGATCGACGGGGGTGTGCGATGACCGCACTGATGGACGCGGTACGGGGCGGGCGCACGGCGGACACGCTGCTGCTGGTGACGGGGATGACGGCAGCGGAACGGCGCGCGTGCCTGGGCGAGCTGAAGGAGCTGCGCAAGGAGCTGCGGGGCGTCCCGATCTGGGAGAGCCGGGCGGAGCGGGTCCTCAAGGCGCTGCACCTGGCCGGAGCCGCCTGTCACACGGGGGCCGCTGCGGCCGCCGCCTGGCTCGCGGCGAGCGATCTGCGCTGGACCCAGGCGCCCCCGGACACGCTCCTGCGGGCGCTGGAGTCCCGGGACACGGGCTGGCAGGCCGATGTCGCGCACCGGCTGGCGGGCCGCCCCGTCTCCGCGCGCGTGCCGTACGGCCTGATGGCGGGTCTGGTCAACCGGTCGGGGTGCGCGGCGCCGGTGACGGACGCCTTTGTGATCGGCTGGGTCCGGCACATCAGCGGCCGTAGCCAGCGCCGTGACGACATCATCGCGCTGCTGCGCCGTGAGCCTCACCTGGCACCGCTGGTCGGCGGACTGTTCGCCGTCACGGATCTCAGCGAGGTCCGCTGGGTGCTCGACGAGGGACCGGGCTGGTGGCCCGGCGCGCTGGCGGCACTGGCCCGGGAGGGTCTCCTGGACCGGGCCTTCCTGGTCGACGCCTGCGTCGCCCGGCTGCTGCGCGGTGGCGGCCCCACCGACCACCGCACCTTCCTGCCGTTCCTCACCGCGTTCGCACTCACCCGGGAGGAGGAGCGGGCGCGGATCCCGGACTGGACCGCGCTGGCCCGCGACGCGGCCTCCCCCGTCGCCGCCCACGCGCAGACGGTGCTGTCCGCCCTGGCGCTGGACGGCGAGCTGACGACGCGGCAGCTGGCCGAGGTCTCCGAGGCGCTGCTGTTCCGCCGGGAGAAGAAGCTGGTGCGGACCCAGTTGGTCCTGCTCGGCAAGGTGCTCCGCCGTGAGCCCGCCACGTCGGCCGCGTTGCTGCCGGTGGTGGCCCAGGCGTTCGGGCACGAGGACACCCAGGTGCAGGAGCGGGCGCTGAAGCTCGTGGAACGGCACGCGCAGGGACTCGGCTCCCCGGAGGTGCGGAACGAACTGACCGCAGCCATCGACCAGTTGGTTCCGGCGCTGCGCGCCCGGGCCGCGACGGCGCTGGGTGTCACCGCGGCCGGTTCCGAGGACGCGTTCGAGGAGGTCCTGCCGCCGGCCCCGGAGCCCGTACGGCTGCGGTCCGCTCCGGCGTCGCCGGAGGAACTGACCGAGGAACTGGGTGCGCTGCTGGCCTCCGACGGCGACGTGGCCGCGTTCGAGCGGGCGCTGGACGGTCTGGTGCGCCACGCGTACCGGGATCCCGGCGCGCTGCGCGAGGCGCTCCTACCGGTGACCGCCAACCGCTGGTGGCAGCACGGTCCCCAGCAGTGGCCCCGCACGGACGACATGTTCGGCACCACCCGCTACGGCACCCTCGACGCCAAGGACGGCCTCGATCTGCTCCTCGCGACGCTGCACGACAAGGTGACCACGGCCACGCTCGACGCGGGGGTGCGGCAGGGGCCGAAGGAACACGAGTGCGCGCACAGCGGGCTCGCCCGGGTCTTCGACTCCCGGCTCCGCGAGGTGGCCCACCGGCTGCGCACGGACCCGCTGCCGCTGCTGCTGGCCACGCCCACCTGGCACACGGGCCTGCTGGAGCCCGCGGAACTGGTGGACCGGCTCGCCGAGTACCGGCGCCTGGACGCCCGGGTCGGCGCCGCCGACTTCGCCCAGGCCCTGCTGCGCGTGCGCCGGGACGACCGTGCGGCGGCGCAGGAGGCGGCCGCGCGGGCGAAGGCGCTCGGCACCCGGGAAGGCGGACGGCTCGCCCACTGGCTGACCGGCGGCGACCCCGCCCCGGGCAGAGGGCTCGCCCACTGGCTGCGCACCGGCGGCGCCGCTCCGGACCCGGCGCGGCGCCGGACCAAGGGGGTCCGGATCCTCGTGGAGCTGGGTGAGATCCCGGAGCTGCAGGCGGGCTTCCCGCAGGAGTTCCGCCGGCTCGGCCGGCCGCTGTCCGTCTTCACCGACCGCTGGCACTGCTCCCACTGGAACCAGGCGATACGCCCGCACTGGGCCGCCGTGCTCCCGGAGCGGCGGGAGCTGGTCGCGGCCCGGATGCTGCCCGACCTGGCCGCGACGGCCGTCGACGACGACCGCGGTGCCGCCGTGCTTCCGCTGCTCGCCGAGGCGCACGGCGAGGCGGGCGAGGCCGTCCACCTGTGTGTGGCGTACGGACTCGGTGCGCGGCACCAGGAGGACCGGCTCGCCGCCGTGGACGCCCTGCTGGTGCTGGCCGCCCGAGGGCAGCTCGAAGCGGGGCGGCTGGGCACGGATCTGGGTGAGCTGGTGGGACGGGGTGCGGTGAAGCCGCAGCGGCTGGCCGAGTCGGCACGGACGGCGGCGGCCACCGGAGCCCATGCGACGATGTGGGAGACGCTCCGGCACGCCCTGCCCGTTCCGCTGGCCGGTCTCGCGACGGCCCGCCCGGAGGCGGCGGCCGTGGCGGCGCGGGGTCTCGGGGAGCTGCTGGCCGTCGCGGCGGAGTGTGCCGAGCGGTCCGGGGCACGGGGAGACGTACCGCATCTCGCGGCGACGGCGGCGCGGGCCGGTTCCTCCCGTCTGGTCACCCAGGCGCGGCGGCTGCGGGACGCCCTGGCCGGGGATGCGGCCGCCTGAGCCGGACCGGGACGCCCGCACCCGCTCACCCGCTCACTCCCTCGCCCGCTCATAGCTCACAGTGGAAAAAGCAACAAAGGCGGCGGAAGCGTGCTTTACCTATCGGTCACAATCAGTTCGTGATCACGCAACACCTCTCGTCCACAGTGGGTGCATGACTCCAGACCTTCCTGATGTGACCCGGGCGAGGCACGGACGGCCCGTGCACCACTGGCGGCGGGACGTCGTCGAGCTCGCCGCGCTCTTCACGGCCGTGACCGTCGCGGACGCGGTGGCCAACCTGATCGGGCACGGACCCGACGGCCCGGCCCTGCTGCTGATCTCGGCGCTCGCGCTGACCGCGACGGCGGGATTCCACGTGTGGTGGTCACGCCGCCACGGACACGCACCCCCGGTGAGTGATACCGACGCCCGGCCGACCGCCGAGTCGCGGCCGGCCGGGCCGTCCGAGCAGCCCAGCGCCGGCGAGGCGGCCGGCGTGCTCTGGCGGATGCGGACGACGGTGAAGGACGAGCCCGGCTCCCTGGCCGCTTTGTGCACGGCGCTCGCCGGGCAGCGTGTGGACATCCTGAGCCTGCAGACCCATCCGCTGGCCGACGGGACGGTGGACGAGTTCCTGCTGCGGGCGCCTGCCACGGTGGCGGCGGCCGAGATCAGCCGAGCGGTCGCGCTGGCCGGGGGCATGGACACCTGGATCGAGCGGGCCGACGCGCACGACCTGGTCGACGTGCCCACCCGGGTGCTCGGCCTGGCGTCCCGCACCGCCCTGGACGCCGCCGAACTGCCGCTGGCGCTGCGTCAGTTGCTGGGCCGCTGCACCATCCGGTCGCTGCCGGGCACGCCGGTCGGCGGGGGCCGCGGTCCGCGGCCGGTGCCGGTCGAGGGCGTCCTGGAGGACACCGTGATGCGGCTGCCGGCGTCCGACGGCGGGGTGCTCATGGTGGAGCGGCCGTATCTGCCGTTCACCCCCACCGAGTTCGCGCGGGTCCGGGCACTGGTGGAGCTGGACGGCCGGCTGGGGCCGCGGATCCCGAGCGGTCAGGACGTACTGACCCTGCCGGAGGGGGCCGACATCACCGTGCGCCGGGTCGACACCGGTGACCTGGCGGCGGCCAGGGCGATGCACGAGCGGTGCTCGCCGCGCACCCTCGGGATGCGGTACCACGGTCCGGTCAGCGACGCGGACCGCTATCTGAACCACCTGCTCAGCCCGCGCTTCGGCCGGACGCTGGCCGCGCAGACCGCCTCCGGCCGGATCGTCGGCCTCGGGCATCTGCTGTGGGACGGCGACGAGACGGAGGTCGCGCTGCTGGTGGAGGACGACTGGCAGCAGCGGGGTGTCGGAGGCGAGCTGCTCGGCCGGCTGGTGGCGCTGGCGGTGGAGGCGGGCTGCGCCAGCGTGTACGCCGTGACCAAGGCGTCCAACACCGGCATGGTCTCGGCGATGCGCGGCCTCGGGCTGCCGCTGGACTACCAGATCGAGGAGGGCACGCTGGTCATCACGGCCCGGCTGGACAGCGCGCCGGCCGCCGGCCGGCCGACCGTCGACACCGCCCGGCGGCGACTGGGCGACCACCCGGCCCACCGCGACTGACCTTCCCACCCCCGGACGGGACTCGGGACAGACCCGCACCGGCACGGGACGAACCCGCACACCGCACGCCCGCCGAGCAGCACGACGGCCGGTGTCCCGGCGGCGGGCCGCCCGTGTCCCGGCGCCGGGCCCGGCGGCGTTCCGTCACGCCGGCACCAGGTCACGGCGGCGAAGCCGGTCCCCCCCCCGGTCCCGGCAGGCCGGGGACCGGGGGGGACCGGCTTCGCTCAGCCCACCGCCTCCCGCAGCGGCACCGGCGTCCGGACGGGCTGCCCCAGCGCACGGTCCAGGTCGGCCCAGAGGTCGTCCACGTCCTCCAGGCCCACGGACAGCCTGAGCAGCCGGTCGCTCACGCCCGCCCCGCGCCGGTCCTCGGCGTCCACGATGCGGTGGCTGATGGAGGCGGGATGTTGGATGAGCGTGTCGACGCTGCCCAGGCTCACCGCCGGGGTGACGAGGCGTACCCGGGAGATCACCTCGTGCGGGTCGCCGTGCACCTCGAAGGCGATCATCGCCCCGCCGAGCCGCGGATAGCTCACCCGGGCCACGCGCGGATCGGCGGCGAGCCGGCGGGCCAGCTCGGCGGCGTTCGCGGAGGCGGCCCTGACCCGTACCGGCAGGGTGGCGAGGCCGCGCAACAGCAGATAGCCGGCCAGCGGATGCAGCACCCCGCCGGTGGCGAACCGTATCCGGCGCAGCCGCCCGGCCAGCTCCTCGTCGCAGGCCACCACCCCGGCCAGCACATCGCCGTGTCCGCCGAGGTACTTCGTCGCGCTGTGCAGCACCAGCCGGGCGCCCTGCTCGGCCGGGCGTTGCAGCACGGGCGTGGCGAAGGTGTTGTCGGCGAGCAGCGGGACCTCGCCGCAGGCGCGCGCGACGGCCCGCAGATCGAGTTCGGCCAGGGTCGGGTTGGCCGGGGACTCCACCATCACCAGGCCGGTGTCCGGGCGCAGCGCGCCGGCGATGCCGTCCGGATCGGTCCAGGTGACCTCCGTGCCGAGCAGTCCGGCGGTCAGCAGGTGGTCGCTGCAGCCGTACAGCGGCCGGACCGCGACGACATGGCGCGGTCCCGCGGCGGCGGAAGCCTCCCCGGCCGGCCCGGGCCGGAGGTGCGGGACGGCCAGGAGGACCGCGCTGAGCGCGGCCATACCGCTGGCGAAGGCGACCGCCGACTCGGTGCCCTCCAGGCGGGCGAGGGCGGTCTCGAAGCGGGCGACGGTCGGATTGCCGAGGCGGCCGTAGACGGGCGGCCCCACCGGGTCGGCGCCGTCGGCGGCGAACGCGTCGATGCGGGCGGCCTCGGCGCGGCTGTCGTAGGAGGGATACGTGGTGGACAGGTCGATCGGCGGGGCGTGCAGGCCCTGGCGGGCGAGATCGTCGCGGCCGGCGTGCACGGCCTCGGTGGCCAGAGCTCTCGGTGCGGTGCGTACCTCGTCGTAGGCACTCGTGGTCGCTGTGTCCATGGGCGGAAGAGTGAACATCGAACGGTTCCCGGCGTTCGAACACCGTGCTACGTTCGGCCAATGGCCGAATCCGTCGTACTGGATCCGGTGGACCTGCATCTGCTGCGGCTGCTGCAGAACGACGCCCGGACCACCTACCGCGACCTCGCCGCACAGGTGGGTGTGGCGCCGTCGACCTGTCTTGACCGGGTGGCCCGGCTGCGCCGCTCGGGCGTGATCCTCGGCCATCGGCTGCGCCTCGATCCGGCCATGCTCGGGCGCGGCCTCCAGGCGCTGCTCTCGGTGCAGGTACGGCCGCACCGCCGCGAGCTGGTCGGGCCGTTCGTGGAGCGGATCAGGGCGCTGCCTGAGGCGCGGACGGTGTTCCATCTGACCGGCCCCGACGACTATCTGGTGCATGTGGCGGTCGCGGACACGGCCGATCTGCAGCGGCTGGTGCTGGACGAGTTCACGGCGCGGCGCGAGGTGGCCCGGGTGGAGACCCGGCTGATCTTCCAGCAGTGGGAGTGCGGCCCGCTGCTGCCGCCCGGCCACGCCCAGAGCTGAATCCCCCCGTTCGCGGGTGACGCGGAGATCCTCCTCGTACGAGGATGGACCGCATGTCTGAGACCCAGAGCCCGCTGCCCCGTCAGGTCGCCGACGCATATGTGGACGACCTCATCGCCCTCGACCCGATCACCGGTACCTACCTCGGTGTGCAGGAGAGTTCGAGCCGACTGCCCGACTACTCACCGGCCGGTCAGGAGGCGCTGGCGGAGCTGGCGCGTGCCACCCTCGCCCGGCTGGACGAGGCGGAGCGGCGGCCCGGCGCGGACAGCGACGCGGAGCGGCGCTGCGGGCGGCTGCTGCGGGAGCGGCTGACCGCCGAACTCGGCGTCCTCGACGCCCAGGAGCACCTGCGCGCGATCGGCAACATGCACACGCCCGGCCACGCCGTGCGGGAGGTCTTCACGGTCACCCCGGCGGAGACGGAGGAGGACTGGGCGGCGATCGCGGAGCGGCTGCGCGCGGTGCCCGGCGCGCTCGCCGGCTACCGGGAGTCGCTCGAACTCGGCCTGGAGCGAAAGCTGTTCGCAGCCCCGCGGCCGACCGCCACCTTCATCGGCCAGCTCGGCGAGTGGACGGACACGGACGGCACGGGCCGCGGCTGGTTCGAGGACTTCGCCGCCGCCGGGCCCCAGGCGCTGCGCGCGGAGCTGGACGAGGCGGCCCGGGCGGCGACCGGCGCCCTGCTGGAGCTGCGGGCTTGGCTGCGGGAGGTGTACGCGCCGGCGATCGAGGACGCCCCGAACGTGGTCGGCCGGGAGCGGTACGCGCCCCTGGCCCGCTACTTCAACGGCACCGACCTGGACCTGGACGAGGCGTACGCCTACGGCTGGGCGGAGTTCCACCGCCTCCTCGGCGAGATGAAGCAGGAGGCGGAGAAGGTGCTGCCCGGCGCC
Source organism: Streptomyces sp. NPDC015171 (assembly GCF_043079545.1). Taxonomy (NCBI): domain Bacteria; kingdom Bacillati; phylum Actinomycetota; class Actinomycetes; order Kitasatosporales; family Streptomycetaceae; genus Streptomyces; species Streptomyces sp. NPDC015171. Next base: position 46,473 of record NZ_JBIBUO010000017.1, on the reverse strand, counting down.
GAGACGCCGTGGACGGCGCTCGCGCACCTGGACGAGCACGGCCGGCACATCGACGGCGTGGACGAGGTCCGGGACTGGCTCCAGGGGCTGATGGACAAGGCGATCGAGGAGCTGGACGGCACGCACTTCGAACTCGCCGAGCGGGTACGGAAGGTGGAGTCGCGCATCGCCCCGCCCGGTGGCGCCGCCGCCCCGTACTACACGCCCCCGACGGAGGACTTCTCCCGGCCCGGCCGGACCTGGCTGCCCACGATGGGCCAGACCCGCTTCCCGGTCTACGACCTCGTCTCGACCTGGTACCACGAGGGCGTGCCCGGCCACCACCTGCAGCTCGCGCAGTGGGCGCACGTCGCCGAGCGCCTCTCCCGCTACCAGGCGACGGTCGGCATGGTCAGCGCCAACGCCGAGGGCTGGGCGCTGTACGCGGAGCGGCTGATGGACGAGCTGGGCTACCTCGGCGATCCGGAGGAGCGGCTCGGCTACCTGGACGCGCAGATGATGCGGGCGGTCCGGGTGATCATCGACATCGGCATGCACCTGGAGCTGGAGATCCCGGCCGACTCCCCGTTCCACCCGGGCGAGCGCTGGACCCCTGACCTGGCCCAGGAGTTCTTCGGGGCGCACAGCAGCCGCCCGGCGGACTTCGTGGAGAGCGAGCTGACCCGGTACCTGACCATGCCGGGCCAGGCGATCGGCTACAAGCTCGGGGAGCGGGCGTGGCTGCTGGGCCGGGAGAAGGCGCGCGAGCGGAGCGGTGACGCGTTCGACCTGAAGTCCTGGCACATGGCGGCGCTGTCGCAGGGTTCGCTGGGCCTGGACGATCTGGTGGACGAGCTGTCCCGGCTCTGACGGTCCGCGGACCTCGGCCGTACCGCGGCCCGCCGCCCCGGCCGTCACGGTCCGTCGCCTCACGTGGCACCTGGCACCCGGCACCCGCCCGGGGCCGGGCGAGGAGACGGACCGTACCGCCTCGGCCGTACGGCCGCCTCCCGGTGGCGCGGGCGGGACGCGGACGGCTAGCTGGAGCCCGGGGGCCGATGCGGAGAGGCGGGCCGGGCATGCAGGAGAAGGGGCCGGGGCAGGAGGCGCTGGAGACACCGCGCGCCGCGGGGCTGGCCGGAGTCGTCTTCGCGCTGCTCCTGGCCGCGGTGATCGTCCTGGTCAGGCTGGGCATCCCGGAAGGCGTCGACGCGGCCTCCGCCCCGGTGTCCACGAACGCCGCGCGGCGCAGCGCGCTGGAGACGGCCCTCGCCCTGGTGCCGTTCGCCGGCATCTTCTTCCTGTGGTTCATCGGGGCCGTGCGCGCGCACGTCGGCGCGGTCGAGGACAAGTTCCTCGCCACCGTCTTCCTGGGCAGCGGACTGGTCTTCACGGCCATGCTGTTCGCCGCGGGCGCCGCGGCGGGTGCCGTGCTCGTGGTGGCGCACTCGCCCGGCACCGCGCAGGCGCCCGACAGCTGGGACTTCGGCCGCCACCTCGCGTACTCCCTGATGACGGAGTACGCCATGCGGATGGCGGCCGTCTTCGTGTCCTCCCTGTCCGTCATCGGCCACCGCCTCGGCGTGCTGCCGCGCTGGCTCACCATCGTCGGCTTCGTCACCGCCCTGACACTGCTCTTCGTCTCCTCCAACGTCCCCTGGGCCGAACTCGCCTTCCCCGCGTGGTCGCTGCTGCTGAGCGGACACATCCTCGCGGTGGGCCGCCGCGACCGGCCCCGGCGGACCGCCGCCCGATGACCCCCGCCCGGGCGGGGCACCTCACTCGATCGGCGTGCCCGGCGCGCGGGCACCCCGGCCGCCCTCGCATGCTGGCGAGCGGGGAACGACCGTCGTCCGGACCGCCCGCGCGCGCCGCGCGGCGCGCACCGGACCTGGCCACCGGAAGGGCGGAGCGTCGATGAGGCTCGTCGTCGATCTCAACAAGTGCCAGGGGTACGCGCAGTGCGCGTTCCTCGCACCCGACGTCTTCGCCATGCACGGCGAGGAGTCACTGATCTACAACCCGCGCGCGGACGAGGAGCAGCGGGAGCGGCTGGCGCGTGCTGTCGCCGCGTGCCCGGTGCAGGCGATCACCGCGGACGGTCTCGACGGCACGGAGGGGCAGGCGGCCGGCTCGGCGCAGGTGGCGTCCGATGGTCGTTGACCAGGTGGAGTGGCTCAGGCGCGAGGGCCGGATCGTGATCGTGGGCGCATCGCTGGCCGGTCTGCGGGCCGCCGAGACGCTGCGCGCCGAGGGCTTCGCCGGTGAGCTGACCCTGATCGGCGACGAGCCGTACGAGCCCTACGACCGGCCGCCGCTGTCCAAGTCGGTGCTGCTGGAGCGGGCCTCCCCGCTCCACACCGAGCTGCCCCACCGCTGGGAGATCGACGCCAAGTGGCGCCTCGGTGTCGCCGCGACCGGTCTGGATCTCACGGCCAAGCGGGTACGGCTGGCCGACGGGGACGAGGTGGAGTACGACCGGCTGCTGATCGCGACCGGGGTCCGCGCCCGGCCGTGGACGAAGGAGGAGGAGGCCCGGCTCGACGGCGTCTTCCTGCTGCGCACGCGGGAGGACGCGGCGGCGCTCTGCCAGCGGCTGAAGGCGGGGCCGCGCCGGGTGTTCGTCATCGGCGCCGGTTTCGCCGGTTCGGAGGTCGCCTCGGCGTGCCGGGAGCGGGGTATCCCGGTCACCGTGGCCGAGCGTGCGGGTGCGCCGCTGGTGGGCGCGCTCGGCGGGGTGATCGGTACGGTCGCGGCCGAGCTGCAGACCGAGAACGGCGTGGACCTGCGCACCCATGTCACGGTGACCTCGCTGGAGGGGGACGCGGTGGGCAGGGTGCGGGCGGTCCATCTGTCCGACGAGAGCGTGGTCGAGGCGGACGTGGTCGTGGTCTCGCTGGGCTCGCTGCGCAACACCGAGTGGCTGAGCGGGTCGGGGCTCGGCGCCGGGCCCCGGGGCATCGCCTGTGACGCGGGCTGCCGCGCCTTCGACTTCCGGGGCATCGTCACGGACGACGTCTTCGTGGCCGGCGATGTGGCGCGCTCCCCGCACGCGCTCTTCGGCTACCAGTTCCTCTCGCTGGAGCACTGGGGCAATGCCGTCGCCCAGGCGGAGACCGCCGCGCACAACATGATCTGCCACGGTGCCGACCGGCGCCCGCACCTGTGGATGCCGGCCTTCTGGTCGTCGATGTTCGGGGTGAACATCAAGTCGGTCGGGGTGCCGCCCATGGGCGAGCAGCTCATGATCACTCAGGGTTCGCTGGCGGAGCGCCGGTTCGTCGGTGTCTACGGGTACAAGGGCCGGGTCGTGGCCGCCGTGAGCTTCGACAACACGCGGTGGCTGGAGTTCTACCAGCGGCAGATCGAGCTGGGGGCGCCGTTCCCGGTGGAGTACCCGACGATGGACCGGCGTCCCGAGGGCCGCCAGCCGGTGTCCGCCGACTTCCCGGACCCGTCCCTGCCGACCCACGGCCCCATGGTGACCCTCACCGGCTATTCGCCGGCCGACCAGCAGCTGGTCTTCCACCCCGCCCGCCACTGACCGCCGCCCCGGCCCGACGCTCCAAGGACCCGCCATGCCGCACGCCTCGATGTTGCGCCAGATCACCGACTTCGCGAACCGCGCCGACCCGTATCCGGTGTACGAGGAACTCCGCAGGACACCGGTGCTCCACGAGGAGGAGGACGGCCCCTACATCATCAGCTCGTACTACGACATCAAGGCCCTCCTGCACGATCCGCGGATCAGCTCGGACGCCGCCAACCTGGCCGCCGCCGGGGACGACGGGACGACCGGGCCGGAGGAGACGGGCGGGCTGCCGCCGTCGTTCCTGCGGCTCGACCCGCCCGAGCACGACCGGCTGCGGCGCATCGCCAACAGCGCCTTCGGACCGCCGCACCGGCCGCGGCGGATCGACGGCATGCGGGGGGAGATGCGGGAGATCGTCACCGGTCTGATCGACGGGTTCGGGGACGCGCGCGAGATCGACCTGGTCGACCAGTTCGCCTACCCGTTCCCGGTGACGGTGATCTGCCGGCTGCTCGGGGTGCCGCGGGAGGACGAGCCGAAGTTCCGCGCCTGGGTCGACCCGCTGGTCGCGAGCCTGGACCCGAACACCGGTCAGGGCGCGGACACCGACTCCCAGAGGGCCGCGCAGGAAGCCCGTATGCAGCTCGGCATGTATCTGGCCGGGCTGGTCGAGCAGCGCACCAAGGAGCCGCGGGACGACCTGCTGTCCGACCTGGTGAACAGCCGGGGCCCGGACGGCTCCATGACGATGATGGAGGTGCTCAGCACCTCGGTGCTGCTGCTGATCGCCGGGCACGAGACGACGGTCAACCTGATCACCAACGGCATGCTCACCCTGCTGCGCCACCCGGATATCCTCCAGCGGCTCCGGGAGGACCCGGGCCTCTCGGTCAACATCGTGGAGGAGCTGCTGCGGTACGAACCGCCGGTGCAGCTCGTGCCGCAGCGCACCAGCATCGCCGACATCGAGGTGCGCGGGGTCACCATCCCCAAGGGGTCACGGATCTGGCTGGTGCTCGCCGCGGGCAACCGGGACCCGGAGCGGTTCAAGGACCCCGCGCGGTTCGACCCGGACCGCGGGGACATCCAGCACCTCGGCTTCGGCAGCGGCATCCACAGCTGCTTCGGCGCTCCGCTGGCCCGCCTGGAGACCCAGATCGCCCTGTCCGAGCTGGCCAGGCGGCTGCGCGACCCGCGTCTCCTCGAGGACCCGCCGCCGTACCGGCCGAACGCGGTGCTGCGCGGCCCCCGGCATCTGAACATCGCCTTCGACGGCGTGGACTGACCGACGGACCGGCCGGTGCGGGACCACCGGCCCCCGCCGTCGCGCACGCCCTGGCCCCGGCCCGGCCGCCGCCGCGGTGTCAGCAGCCGCAGTCGCCCGCCACCGGAGCCGTCAGCGGGTCGGCCTCGCGCCCTGCCGGGCCCTGCCAGGTCTCGTAGGGGAAACCCTCACGCGCCCAGTACTCGAAGCCGCCGAGCATCTCCTTGACCTGGTAGCCGAGCTCGGCGAGGGCGAGGGCCGCACGGGTGGCGCCGTTGCAGCCGGGGCCCCAGCAGTACGTCACCACCGGTACGGACGGGTCGAGGAGCTGTGCGGCCTGCTCGGGGATGAGCGCGGTCGGCAGGTGGACGGCGCCGGGGACGTGGCCCTGGTCCCAGGACTCGGTGGAACGGGAGTCCAGGACGACGAAGCCGGGGTCGCCGCCGGCCGCGAGCGCGGTGGCCACGTCGGAGACGTCGGCGTGAAAGGCGAGGGCAGCCCGGAAGTGGGCGGCCGCCTCGGCGGGGGCGGCGGGAGCGACGCGCAGGACGGGGTTCTCGGAGGTCGTCTTGATCATGACCAAGAATCTATGGCCGGCGGCCCGCCCCCTGAAGGGACGATCCACGGACCACCCCTTGCCCTGCCGGGGATTCCCCTGCTATCCATCCGGGATGACCGTGTATTCCCCGGACGCCACCGACTGGCGCATCCTCGAGGTCCTCCAGCGCGACGGCCGGGCCAGCTACGCCGAGCTGGCGCGGGCCGTGTCCATGTCGCCGAGCGCCGTCACCGAACGGGTCAGGCGGCTGGAGGAGGCCGGGGTGATCCAGGGCTACGCGGCGGTGGTCGACGCCGAGCGGCTGGGCCTGCCGATCCTGGCGTTCGTGCGCCTGCGCTACCCGAACGGCAACTACAAGCCGTTCCACGACCTGGTCGCCGCGACTCCGGAGATCCTGGAGGCGCACCACGTCACCGGCGACGACTGCTTCGTCATCAAGGTCGCCGCGTCGTCGATGTCCCATCTGGAAGCGATCTCCGGCAAGATCGGCGCACTCGGCTCGGTGACCACCAGCGTGGTGTACTCCTCCCCCCTCACCCGCCGCCCGCTGGGCCGCTAGCCGACCCCCCGCTGCCGCACCACCGACCCCGACCGGCCCTTCACGACCTCCAGTTGGGCGTGGATGCGGCGGCGCAGGTCGGCGACGTGGCTGACGATGCCCACGCTGCGGTCGCGTTCGCGCAGGGAGTCCAGGACGTCGAGGACCTCGTCGAGGCTCTGGTCGTCCAGGCTGCCGAAGCCCTCGTCGATGAAGAGGGTGTCCAGCCGGACGCCGCCCGTCTCGTCGGTGACGACGTCGGCGAGGCCGAGGGCGAGCGCGAGGGAGGCGAAGAAGGTCTCGCCGCCGGACAGGGTGGCGGTGTCCCGCTCGCGCCCGGTCCAGGCGTCCACCACGTGCAGCCCGAGCCCGCTGCGCCCGCGCCCGGCGCGGTCGTCGGAGTGGACGAGGGTGTAGCGGCCCGACGACATGCGCTGGAGACGGACGGTCGCGGCGGCGGCGACCTGTTCCAGGCGGGCCGCCAGGACGTACGACTCCAGGCGCATCCTGCGTTCGTTGTCGGCGGCGGTGCCCGCGGTGAGGGCGGCGAGCCGGGCCACCCGGTCGTACTCCTCGCGCAGCGGGGCGAGCCGGCGGACGGCCTCGGCGGCCCGGGTGGAGAGGCGGTCCAGTTCGGCGCAGCAGCGGGCGGCGGCGTCGCGTGCGGAGCCGGCTTCGCGCAGCCGGCGTTCCGCGCCGGCCGCGGTGCGCTCGGCGGCCGCCGGGTCGGCGGGCGGCTGCCGGGCGGCCTCGGCGGTGCCGGTCTCGGCGAGGACCGCGCGGACGGCGGCCTCCTCCTGCTGCCAGGCGTCCAGCCGGTGCTGCAGTTCGCGGTGGGCGGCGGGGTCGAGCAGGGCCGCCGCGGCGGCCTGCGGGGTGTCGAAGCCGGCCCGGTAGGCGGCGTCGGCGAGGCGGGCGTCGGCGTCCTTCAGCCGCTCGGCCGCGTCCTCGGCGGTGCGTACGGCGTCGGCGGCCTCGGTGAGCCGTGCCGCCAGCCGCTCCAGCTGCGCGGCGCGCGCGGCCACGCTGTCGGCGCTGCCGCGGGCCTGCTCCAGCTCGACCGCGAGCCGGGTCTGTTCGCGCTCCAGGGTGTCGCGGCGGGTGAGCCGGGAGGCGGCCCGCACGGCGGCCTGGTGGCGGTCGGCGAGGCGCTGCTCGCGCTCCCGCTCGGCCCGCCGCAGCTCCTCCTGGGCGGCGTGCAGGGCGGAAGCCGCGCGGCGGGCGCCGGCGTACTCCTGCTCCAGTTCGGCGGCCTCGGCGGCGAGCCGGGCGGTGGGCGTGTCGCCGGCCTCGGCGGTGGCGGCGGCCAGGGCCTCGCGGACCACGCCGAGCCGCCGTTCGTCCTCGGTGTGCTGCTCCTCGGCCCGCCGGCTGGCGGCGAGCGCGCGGTCCTCGGTCTCGCGGTCGACGTGTCCGGCGACCTTGCGGGCGGGCGCGGGGTGTGCGGTGGCGCCGCAGACCGCGCAGGGCTCGCCGTCGGTGAGGTGGGCGGCCAGTTCGGCGGCGATGCCGGTCAGGCGCTGTTCCTTCAGGTCGAGCCAGTGGGTGCGGGCGTCGAGCGCGCGCTGCGCGGCGCTCCGCGCCTGCTGCCGGGCCAGTTCGAGGTCGGCGGCGAGCTGGTCGCGGGTGCGGGCCGCGTCCAGGCGCCGCCGCATGGGGGCGCGCTGCACGGCGAGCTGTTCGGCGCGGGTGGCGGCCTCCTGCGCGGAGTCGATGCGGGTCTGGAGTGCGGTGCGGGTGCCGTCCCAGTCGGCGAGCCAGGCGTCGGCCTCGCGCAGCACGTCCTCGTCGGCGCGCTCCTGCCGGTCGAGTCCGGCCCGCTCGGCCGCGAGTTCGGCGAGCCGTCGCTCCGCGCGCCGGGCCGCGTCCAGGCCGCCCAGTTCCTCGGCGGCCCGGCGGGCGGCGGCGGCGAGTCCGCTCGCGTCGGCGTCGGCGTGGTGGCCGGGGAGCTGCGCGCGTGCGTGCGCCTCGGCGGCGGCGGCCCGGCGGTGGTCCGTCTCGGCGGCCTCCCGCAGTTCGAGCGCGGGCCCGACCGCCTCGGCCTTGCGGGCCCGCTCCATGCGCTCCTGTGTCTCGCGGTGGGCGCCCGACCGCTCCTGGAGGCGCTCGGCCCGCCGCCGTGCCTCGGCGAACCGGTCCTGCAGCCGGGCGAGTTCGCAGACCTCCTCCAGGGTGCGGCGGGCCGTGGCGTGGGCGGACTCGGCGGCGGAGAGGCGGCAGTGGGCGACGGTGAGGCGTTCCCGTGCGGTGCTGCGGGCCACGGCGGCGGCGCCGAGGACGGCCGCGGCGAGACCCGGGTCGCCTGGGGCCTGCTCGGGCACCTCCATGGCGTCGCCTGCCTCCTGCTGCATGCGGTGGGCGTCGGCGAGCAGGGCGGTGTCGCCCTCGCGCACGCGTGCCTCGGCGGCGCGGCGCCGGTCGGCGAGGCGCTTTTCGACGTCGCTGAAGCGCTGGGTGTCGAAGAGGCGGCCGAGGAGCCGGCCCCGGGCCTCGGCGTCGGCGCGCAGGAAGCGGGCGAAGTCGCCCTGGGGCAACAGGACGACCTGGCAGAACTGCTCGCGGCTCATGCCGAGCAGCTGCTCGATCTCGGTGCCGATCTCCTGGTGGGAGCGGCTGAGGTCCTTCCAGGTGCCGGCCGCCGCGTCGTACTCGCGCAGCCAGGTCTGGGCCTTGTCGACCGTCATGCCCTTGCCGCGCAGCTTGCGCCGCTCCCACGGGGGCTGCCGGGTGATCTCCAGGCGGCGTCCCGCGACGGTCAGGCCGAGGCGGACCTCGGTGCGGGTGCCCGGTTCGGCGTGGTCACTGCGCAGGTTCATGCCCTGGCCGCTCTGCCGGGCGCCGGGGACGGAGCCGTAGAGCGCGTAGCAGACGGCGTCGAGGACGGAGGTCTTGCCCGCGCCGGTGGGGCCGTGCAGCAGGAAGAGGCCGGCGGCGGACAGCGCGTCGAAGTCGACGCTCTGGGAGCCGCCGAAGGGCCCGAAGGCGGTGATGTCGAGCCGGTGCAGCCTCACCGCGCCACCTCCCGTGCGGCGCCGTCGGCGCGCACGGCGTCGAACGCCTCGCGCAGCACGGCCGCCTCGCGCTCGTCGGGTGCGGCGCCGCGCACATGGGCGACGAAGTCCTGGGCGATCTGCTGGTCGCTGCGGCCCGCGAGGCGCCGGGCGTACGACACCTGGGGGTCGTCCGGGGCCCGCTCGGGGGCGAAGACCAGGCTGAGGGTGTGCGGGAAGCGTTCGGTGAGCCGGGCCATGGGGTCGGCCGGGCGGACCGGGTCGGTGAGGGTGGCCTCGACCCAGGCGTCCTCGTGGCGGGTCAGCGCCGGGTCGGCGAGGAGGCCCTCCAGGGTGCCGCGCAGACGGGCGAGCGGGCGGGGCACCGGGCAGTCGACGCGTTCGGCGGTGACCGCGCCGGCCGGGTCGAGGTCGACCAGCCACATGCTCTTGCGGTGGTCGGCCTCGGAGAAGGAGTAGGCGAGCGGGGAGCCGGAGTAGCGCACGCGCTCGGTGAGGGTCTGGCAGCCGTGCAGATGGCCGAGCGCCACGTAGTCGACGCCGTCGAAGACGCCGGCCGGTACGGCGGCCACCCCGCCGACGGTGATGTCCCGCTCGCTGTCGCTCGCCTGGCCGCCGGTGACGAAGGCGTGGGCGAGGACGACGGAGCGCGTGCCGGGCGGGCGGGTGGCGAGGTCGGCGCGGACGCGGTCCATGGCGGCACTGAGGACGGCCTCGTGGCCGGCCTTGTCGACGGCGAACTCGTCTTTCACCAGGGCCGGTTCGAGGTAGGGCAGGCCGTAGAAGGCGACGTCGCCGTGGGCGTCGGGCAGGACGACCGGGGTGCCGGCGGCGGCGGGCTCGGTGCGCAGGTGGATGCCCGCGCGGTCGATCAGCCCGGCGCCGACGCCGAGGCGGCGGGCCGAGTCGTGGTTGCCGGAGATCATCACCGTGGGCACGCCGAGGTCCGCGAGGCGGTGCAGTGCGGTGTCGAACAGCTCGACGGCGGCGAGCGGGGGCACCGCCCGGTCGTACACATCGCCCGAGACGACCACCGCGTCCACCGCGCGCTCACGCACGGTGGCGACGAGGTGGCCGATGAACCCGGCCTGGGCCCCGAGCAGGTTCACCCGGTGGAAGGCCCGGCCGAGGTGCCAGTCGGACGTGTGCAGGAGTCGCATGATTCCCGAGACTAACGGCCGGGTCTGACATCACGGGCGGTTACTCCCGTACCAGCCCGTCACGACCCGCACCCCATGCGACCGTTATGCCCGATTAACGGCAATTATCGGGCGTCTCCGTAAACTTCACCGCCCAGTACGAAGCCGGCCGTGCCCGCCGTCACATCGGCGAGCCAGCCCCGGAAGGCGTCCACGTCGGCGTCCGGCAGGCCGATCTCGATGGTGACGGCCTCGCCGTAGCGGACGTCACGCACCTCGCGTCCGGTGGCGCGCAGGTCGTTCTGGACCTTGCCCGCCCGCTGGTGGTCGACGGTCACGGTGGCCAGCCGGAAGCGGCGCCGGGTGATCGTGCCGAGCGCGTCCATGGCCTCGCCGACGGAGCCGCCGTAGGCGCGGATGAGTCCGCCGGCGCCGAGCTTGACGCCGCCGTAGTAGCGGGTGACGACCGCGACGACGTACCGCATGTCGCGGCGCAGCAGCATCTGGAGCATGGGGACCCCGGCCGTGCCGCCGGGTTCGCCGTCGTCGCTGGCCTTCTGCACCGAGGCGTCGGCCCCGATGACGTACGCCCAGCAGTTGTGGGTGGCGTCGGCGTGCTCCTTGCGCACGGCGGCGATGAAGTCCTGGGCCTCCCGCTCGGTGGCGGCCGGGGCGAGGGCGCACAGGAAGCGGGAGCGGTTGATCTCGGTCTCGTGCACGCCCGCGCGGGCGACTGTGCGGTACTCGTCCTGCATCCCGCCAGCCTATGCGCACCGCCGCGGCGGCCCGCCGGCGCACCGGCGGGCCCGCTCGCCCCGGGCTATCCGGAGGCCCGCTTGCCGCGCGGGACCGTGAAGGAGGTGAGCAGGGCCGTGTCCGGGGCGAGGTCCGGCCAGCCGGTGCCGTGCCAGGCGAGCACGGCGAGCGCGGAGGTCGGGAACTTCTCCCGCACCCGCTCCAGCGTGTCGTCGAGGCCGTCCGCGGCCAGGGCCGCCACCAGCTCCTCGAGGCCGGGGTTGTGCCCGATCAGCAGCAGCGTCCGCACCTGCGCCGGCACCTCGTGCACCACCTCCAGCAGGTCCGGTACGCCGGCCGCGTACAGCCGCCCGTCGTAGTGCACCGGCGGCGGGGTGGCCCACTCCGCGGAGACCAGCTCCCAGGTGCGGCGGGCGCGCACGGCGGTGGAGCACAGGGTGAGGTCGGGCAGGGAACCGGCGGCGAGCGCGCGCCCGGCGGCCGGGGCGTCGCGCATCCCGCGCGGCGCCAGCGGTCTGTGGTGGTCATCGACACCCTCGGGCCAGGCGGACTTGGCGTGCCGCAGCACCACGAGCCGGCGCAGCGGTCCGGCGCCCGCCGGCGTGCTCACGCGGGGGCCCCGAGGTCGCGCGCGAGGTCCAGGGCGAGCAGCCGGTCGACGTAGGCGTAGGTCTCGAAGCGGGCGCCGTCGGGCAGGTCCGGCGCGTCCGCCACGTCCCGCAGCACCGCCAGCACACCCGGCAGGTCGAGATCGTCCTCCCAGGCGTCGCGCAGCCGGTTCCGCACCTGTTCGGGCACCGGCCGGGAGGGCTGCCTCGCCCAGCCGGCCACCGCCCGCCGCCAGTCGGCGAGCTGCCCGGCGGCCCGGTCGAGGGCGGCGCCGTCCAGGCGCGCGGGCCGGTTCCTGGGGACGGAGAGCAGGGCGAGCCGCAGCGCGGCGGGATCGGTGAGGAGGACCGCGAGCGGCGGCTGCGGATCCTCCCGGACCACGGGCGCCACGGCGGCCACCGGGCCCTCGGCCCGCATGGCGGCGCCGCCCTCCGCGACATGGAGCACCTGCGCCTCCCCGAGCCCGGAGGCGAGGTCGCGGCCGTCCTCGAAGGGGCGGATGGCGAGGCGCGTGCCGGCGGTGCGGAGCTCGGGCAGGTCGCGGGGGGCGGTGAGGATCGTCCAGACGGGGGTGCCGCCCAGTTCCAGGGCCCGGACGAGCAGATCGGCGGTGAGCAGCACCCGCAGGGCCGTGGGATCGAGGCCGGAGGCATGGGCCTCGATGCGGGTCAGGCCACGGCGGGCGGGGGCGGCGGGGACGGGCTCACCGGTTCGGGCGTCGAGGATGCGCAGCACGGGCTGAGCGTAGGCGGGCGGGCGGCCGTATGCAGCGGCTTGCACCGATTCAGGACAGCGTGGCGCGGTACGGCGGGAATCCGCACCACCGGGGCGATGTTGCCCGACACACAGTTCCCCGCAGCCCGAGGAGGCGGCCGATGTACGGCGACGAGGCGACGATCCGCAGGATCCTGACCGAGCTGGGCGACACCTGGGCGGTGGTCGGCCTGTCCTCGAACCGGAACCGGGCCGCCTACGGGGTGGCGCAGGTGCTCCAGCGGTTCGGCAAGCGGATCGTGCCGGTGCACCCCAAGGCCGAGACGGTGCACGGGGAGCGGGGCTACGCCTCCCTCGCGGACGTCCCGTTCGACGTGGACGTGGTCGACGTCTTCGTGAACGCCGAGCTGGCGGGGGCGGTGGCGGACGAGGCCGTGGCGAAGGGCGCGCGGGCGGTCTGGTTCCAGCTGGGGGTCGTCGACGAAATCGCCTGGGCGCGGACGCGGGCGGCGGGTCTGGAGATGGTCATGGACCGGTGCCCGGCCATCGAAATTCCCCGCCTCACCTAGCCTGTCTCACACTCTTCTCACAATTCGGCGCTGAATATTGACATTCGAATTTGATCTCTGACCTGCACGAAGATACTTCCCAAAAGGGACAAGATCCTGGGTCAAGTTTTGTAAAACAGTCTTTTGCCGACACGGAACGTCTTCCTAGCCTGTGGCCTCCCTTGCTCGTTAATTCTGCGTTCACAAAATGAGAGGCCACTTGACATGGCGCAAGACATGACGAAAGTCGACGCCTTGCCACAGGCCAGGACAGAGTCCGGCGGCCTGCGCCGCGATGTCGGACTGATCGGTCTGATGTGGGCCTCCGTGGGCTCCATCATCGGCTCCGGCTGGCTGTACGGCGCCGAGAAAGCGGTGGTCGTGGCCGGCCCCGCGGCGATCATCTCGTGGGTGATCGGCGCGGTGGCCATCGTCCTGCTCGCCCTGGTCCACGCCGAGCTGGGCGGCATGTTCCCGGTGGCGGGCGGCACGGCCCGCTACCCGCACTACGCGTTCGGCGGCCTGGCCGGCATGTCCTTCGGCTGGTTCGCCTGGCTGCAGGCCGCCACCGTGGCCCCGATCGAGGTCGAGGCCATGATCGGCTACGCCGGCCACTGGAAGTGGGCCCAGAGCCTGCAGCATGCCGACGGAACGCTGACGCCCAGCGGCTTCGCCACGGCCGTGGCCCTGATGGCGGTCTTCGTCGCCGTCAACTTCTTCGGCGTCCGCGCCCTCGCACACACCAACAGCGCCGCCACCTGGTGGAAGATCGCCGTCCCGCTCGGGGCGATCTTCATCATCGCCGCGGGCAACTTCCACGCCGGCAACTTCACCTCGGAGGGCTTCGCGCCGTTCGGCGCCAAGGGCATCCTCGGCGCCATCAGCACCAGCGGCATCATCTTCGCGCTGCTCGGCTTCGAGCAGGCGATCCAGCTGGCGGGCGAGAGCCGCAACCCCAAGCGCGACCTGCCGCGGGCGACGCTGGGCTCGGTCGCCATCGGCGCCGTGATCTACATCCTCCTCCAGGTGGTCTTCATCGCCGCGCTGCCGCACGCCTCCTTCGCGCACGGCTGGGCCAAGCTGGACTTCGCCGGCATCAGCGGCCCCTGGGCGGGCCTGGCGACCCTGGTGGGCCTCGGCTGGCTCGGCTGGGTGCTCTACATCGACGCGATCATCTCCCCCGGCGGCACCGGCCTGATCTACACCACCGCCACCTCCCGCGTCTCCTACGGCCTCGCCAAGAACGGCTACGCGCCGAAGGCGTTCGCCAAGACCGACAAGCGCGGTGTGCCGTGGTTCGGCCTGGTGATGTCGTTCGTCACCGGCGTGGTCTGCTTCCTGCCGTTCCCGAGCTGGCAGGAGCTGGTCGGCTTCATCACCTCGGCGAGCGTGCTGATGTACGCGGGCGCCCCGCTGGCCTACGGCGTCTTCGCCGACCGGCTGCCGCACCACGAGCGTCCGTACCGGCTGCCCGGCGGCAGGTTCATCTCGCCGCTGTCCTTCGTGGTCGCCAACCTCATCATCTACTGGGCCGGCTGGGACACCCTGTGGCGGCTGGGCTTCGCGATCCTGCTCGGCTATGTGCTGCTGGGCTCCTACGCCTGGTACGCCACCGCCAAGCGGAAGCCGGACGCGCCCCGCATGGACTTCCGGGCCGCGCAGTGGCTGCCCGCCTACCTGGCCGGCCTCGGCCTGATCTCCTGGCAGGGCGGCTTCGGCGGCCAGGGCCACATCCCGCTGTGGTGGGACATCCTGGTCGTGGCCGCCTTCTCGATCGGCATCTACTACTGGGCCCGGGCCGTCGCCTCCGCGCCCGAGGCGATCGAGCGCAGCATCGACGAGGTCGTGGTGACGGACGCGCCCGCGCACTGACCCACCCGCCCGGCACCCACGGTGTCCCGTCGGCTCCGGCTGACGGGACACCGTCATAATGCTCGCGTGACGTCTCCTTCCCCCCACTCCAACTCCCCTTCCGCTTCCCGGTTTCCGGTGGTCGTCGTGGGCGCCGGCCCGGCCGGCCTGACCGTCGGCAACATCCTGCGGGCCGCCGGTGTCGACTGTCTGGTCCTGGAGACCGAGAGCAGGTCCTTCATCGAACAGCGGCCACGCGCCGGGGTCATCGAGGAATGGGCCGTGCGCGGCCTCGAACAGCGCGGCCTGGCCGGCCGGCTGGTGGAGCGCGCGGAGCGGCACTCCGAGTGCGAGTTCCGCTTCGACGGCCACGGCTACCGCTTCGCCTACACGGAGCTGACGGGGCGTCACCACTGGATCTATCCGCAGCCCGCGCTCGTGACCGATCTCGTGCGCGAGTACGCCGATGCGCGCGGCGGCGAGATCCGCTTCGGCGTGCGGGACGTACGCCTGCACGACCTGGACTCGGACCGGCCCGCCGTCTCGTACACCGACCCGGACAGCGGTGAACGGCGGCTGGTGCGCTGCGACTTCGTGGCCGGCTGCGACGGGGCCCGCGGAGCGAGCCGGGCCGCACTGCCGCAGCGGACACCGACGACCCGGCACGACTACGGCGTCGGCTGGCTCGCCCTGCTGGCCGAGGCCCCGCCGTCGGCCGACCGCGTGCTGTTCGGCATGCACCCCCAGGGGTTCGCCGGGCACATGCCGCGCAGCCCGGAGATGACCCGCTACTACCTCCAGTGCGGGCCGGGCGAGGGCCCGGACGACTGGCCCGAGGAGCGGGTCTGGGCCGAGCTCCAGCAGCGCCTGCGCGCCGCTGACCGGCCGCCGCTGGCCGAGGGGCGGCTGCTGCAGAAGCGCGTGCTGGACATGCACAACTACGTCGTGGAGCCGATGGTGTTCGGCCGCCTCTTCCTGGCCGGTGACGCCGCGCACCTCGTCGCGCCGATCGCCGCGAAGGGCATGAACCTCGCCCTGAACGACGCGTTCCTGCTCGGCGACGGCCTCGTGGACCAGCTGACCCGGGGCGACTCGACCGGCCTGGACGGCTACTCGGCGGCCTGCCTCAGGCGCGTGTGGGACTACCAGGAGTTCTCGCAGTGGCTCTCGGAGATCTACCACGGCACCTCCTGCGGCGACCCCTACCGCGCCGGGACCACGCTGGCCCGGCTGCGCCGGCTGTTCACCTCACCGGTCGCAGCGGCGGCCTTCGCCGAGCAGTACCTCGGCACGGCAGCGGGGTTCTGAGCCCGCGGCACCACCACCGCGCACCGAACCGGGCTGCCGTCCGGTCCCGTCGGTCCCGGCGCCGCACCGACGAGGCGCCGGCCCTCCCGGAGCGGCTCAGCTCTCCGCTCGGCCGTCCCGTTCGGCGATGCGGTGGTCCGCCGTCCGCAGCGCCTCCTCGACCAGCCGGCGCAGATGGCCGTGGCGCAGCGAGTAGATCACCCGCCGGCCCTCCTTGCGGGTGTCGACCAGACCCGCGAGCCGCAGCCGGGCGAGATGCTGGCTGACGGCCGGACGGGCGGCACCGCACGCCTCGGTCAGCGTGCTGACGTCGGCCTCGCCCGACGTCAGCACGTGCAGCAGGGCGAGCCGGGTGCGGTCGCCCAGCAGGGCGAGGAGTTCGGCGGCGAGCGCGAACTGCTCCTCGCCCGGACTGCGCGGGTGCGCATGATGCGCAGGTGACAGGTGCATGCGTGCGCTCATACGCACATAATGGCTCCGTGGGCGCCCCGCGTCCACTCCCGCACACCGGAAGGGGATCGACGTGAACCACCGGCACCCCGACGAGCACCCGACGCACGAGCACCCGCACCCGCACCCGCACCCGCACCCGCAGCACCAGCACCCGCACGGGCACCGGCACACCCACGGGCGCCCCACCCGCTCCCCCGGCCCGCGCCACCGCCTGGCCCGTCTCCTCACCCCGCACTCCCACGAGACCGCCGACAAGCTCGATACGGCGCTGGAGTCCTCGGCGCGCGGGATGCGCGCCCTGTGGGTGTCGCTGGCCGTGCTCGGGGCGACCGCGCTGGCGCAGGCGGCGGTGGTGGCCGTGTCCGGGTCGGTGGCGCTGCTCGGGGACACCGTGCACAACGCGGCCGACGCGCTGACCGCCGTCCCCCTCGGCATCGCCTTCGTGCTGGGGCGGCGGGCGGCGAACCGCCGGTTCACCTACGGCTACGGCCGCGCCGAGGATCTCGCCGGGCTCGTCATCGTGCTGACCATCGCCGCGTCGGCGGCCTTCGCCGCGTGGGCGGCGGTCGGGCGGCTGCTCGATCCGCGCCCGGTGACGCAGCTGCCCGCCGTCGCGGTGGCCGCGCTGCTCGGTTTCGCCGGCAACGAGGGGGTGGCCAGGTACCGGATCCGGGTGGGCCGGGAGATCGGCTCGGCCGCGCTCGTCGCCGACGGGCTGCACGCCAGGACCGACGGGTTCACCTCGCTCGCCGTGCTGCTGGGCGCGGGCGGCTCGGCGCTGGGGTGGCGGCTCGCCGACCCGGTGGTGGGGCTGGCGATCACGGCCGCGATCGTCCTGGTGCTGCGGGACGCGGCGCGGGAGGTGTTCCGGCGGATGCTGGACGCAGTCGACCCGGCGCTGGTGGACCGGGCCGAGCGGGCGGTGCGCGCGGTGCCGGGTGTGCGGGAGGTGGGCGAGCTGCGGCTGCGCTGGATCGGGCACCGGCTGCGGGCCGAACTCGCCGTGGTGGTGGACGGGGAGGCGACGGTACGGCAGGCGCACGCGATCGCCGTGGCGGCCGAACACGCCCTGCTGCACGCCGTGCCGAGGCTGACGGCCGCCCTGGTGCACGCCGACCCGGCACCGGTCCCCGGGGAGGCGGACCCGCACCTGGCGCTGGCCCACCACGCGACGGCGTGAGACCGGGCGGCACCCGGCCCGCACCGCCTCGTCCGGCCGTCAGGCGACGCCCAGGCCCTCCAGGACGACCGCGCCGGGCAGTTCGGCGAGGGCCTTGCCGGGCACCAGGAGCTTGCCGCGCCGGCGTCCGCTGCCGACCAGGACGTACGGCAGGTCGACGACGGCCGGGTCCACCAGCACCGGCCAGCCCGCCGGCAGCCCGACCGGGGTGATGCCGCCGTACTCCATGCCGGTCTCCCCCGTCGCCGTCTCCATCGAGGCGAACGAGGCCTTGCGGGCGCCCAGTTGGCGCCGGACGGCACCGTTGACGTCGACACGCGTGGTGGACAGCACCAGACAGGCGGCGAGCGTGGTCTCGCCGCCCCGCTTGCCCGCGACCACGACACAGTTGGCCGACTGCTCCAGCAGGTCGCGGCCGTAGTGCTCGACGAAGGTGGCGGTGTCGGCCCAGCGCGGGTCGGTGTCGACGTAGACGATCAGGTCGGCCGGGGTCGCGCCCCGCCAGTCGCGCACCGCGGCGGCGACGGGCGCGGTCAGCTCGTCCAGGCGGTCCGGTGCGGGGGCGGCGGTGTCGAAGTGTCCGATGGGTGCGCGCATGGCCGCACGCTAGCAAGGTTCGCCCGCCCGCCGTGCCGGTGTCTCAGGGCACGGGCGGCACGGACACGGCCATGACCATCTCCATCGGCACCTCGCCCCGATTGCCGTACAGGTGGGGGACATTGGCCTCGAAGGAGGCACTCGCGCCTGCCGGGACGCGGTACTCCGCGCCCTCCACGGTGAGCGTCAGCTCGCCCGCGGTGACATGGACCAGCTCGACGGTGCCGCCGGGGTGCGGTTCGGAGGGGCTGCTCTCCCCCGGCATCAGCCGCCAGTCCCACATCTCCAGCGGTCCGGGCGCCTCGGTGCCGGCGAGCAGCCTGCTGAAGCTGCCGGCCTCCGTGTGCCACAGCCGTACCGCCCGTTCGGCGGGGACGACGCGGACCTTCGGGCCCTGCTCGTAGTCGAGGAGCGTGGGGACGCTGACGCCGAGCGCGTCGCCGATCTTGACGACCGTGCCGATGCTGGGGTTGGTGCGGGCCTGCTCGATCTGGATGAGCATGCCGCGGCTGACACCGGCCCGGGCGGCCAGCACGTCCAGCGTGAAGCCGCGCACCGCGCGCCAGTGCTTGACGTTGCGCGCCAGGGACTGGGTCAGGAGTTCGAGGTCCGACACGTTGTGTCCAATATCCGGGAAGTTCAATATGATTGTCAGTACAGTTCAGTGGAGTGAACTACGGTGCGGTGCACCCGATCGTTCATCGAACTGTACTGCGAGGCCGCCCGTGACTGGCGCGAGGCGGGCCCCGGCCGTGGTGCGCGTGCGCGGCCGGTCCGGTCGGGACGCAGGGTGCCGCCGGCGAGCGGCCGAGCCGGCCCGCGTCAGCTGTCGGGCTCCAGCGCGGCGAGCCGCGCCACCGCGTCCTCGTCCAGCTCCGCCAGCGCCCGCAGCTGATCCGATGTGGTGCCGTCCGGGATGGGGACCGGAGCCGGGGTCCGCAGCGGCGGCTGCCAGCCGTCCTCCGGCGTCCAGCGGCGTACGACCCGGGCGGGCGCCCCCGCCACCACCGCGTGGTCGGGCACCGCACCGCGGACCACCGCCCCGGCCGCCACGACCACGTTCCGCCCGATCCGCGCGCCCGGCAGGATCACCGCGCCGGTGCCGATCCAGCAGCCCGGCCCTATCTCGACCGGCTCCATCCGCGGCCACTGCCTGCCGATGGGCTGGTGCGGGTCGTCGTAGGAGTGGTTGGTCGAGGTGACGTAGACGTACGGGCCGAAGTAGCAGTCGCTGCCGATGGTGACCGTGGTGTCCGCGATGACATGGCTGCCGCGGCCGAGGACCACGCCGTCGCCGATGCGCAGGATAGGGTCCGGGCCGAGATCCAGGTCCGGCATCAGGCCGGCGGTGAGGGTGACCTGCTCGCCGATGATGCAGTGCGAGCCCAGCCGGATCCAGGGTTCGCCGAAGACCGTGCCGAGCGGGAAGGCCAGCCGGGTGGCTTCGCCGATGGCGCCGAAACGGAACCCCGCGGGATGCTCGGCCGTGACCGACCCGGTGCGCTGCGCCCAGGACCAGGCCGTGTGTACGGCCCGCTGGGCGAGACCCCGTCGCCAGGATGAGAACGTGTTCTTGCGCTTCGGCACGGGCTCACGTTACTCAGCGGTCGCCTCGGGCGAGAGTGCGGGCTGCTGTGATCTTTGCCCCACCCTGTGCCGTACCGTGCGGGGTACTCACACGGACACGAGGAGACGGTGATGACACAGCAGGCGCTGATCGTGGGCATCGGGGGCAACGAGCCGCGGATCGATCCGGACGTGTTCGTGGCGCCCACGGCTTCCGTGATCGGGGACGTCACGCTGCGCGCGGGCGCCAGCGTCTGGTACGGGGCCGTCGTGCGCGGCGATGTCGAGAAGATCACCGTCGGGGCGCAGGCCAATGTGCAGGACAACGTCACCCTGCACGCCGATCCCGGGTTTCCGGTGAGCATCGGCGAGCGGGTGTCCGTCGGGCACAACGCGGTGGTGCACGGGGCGACCGTGGAGGACGACTGCCTGATAGGCATGGGCGCGACCGTGCTCAACGGGGCGGTGATCGGCGCGGGGTCGCTGGTCGCGGCTCAGGCGCTGGTGCCGCAGGGGATGGTGGTGCCGCCCGGGTCGCTCGTGGCGGGGGTGCCGGCGAAGGTGAAGCGGAGCCTCACCGACGAGGAGAAGGACGGGGTCGTCCTCAACGGCACCCTGTACGCGGAGCTGGGCAAGGCGCACAAGGACGTGCACCAGGAGGAGCGGCCGTAGGAAAAAAGGGGAGCCTGTCGCCCGCCTCAGTCCCGGGCACCCACCGGTTCCGCCTCCCGCTGCTCGGACCCGGCCTTCTTCGCCTTGCGCTTGATGATCAGCATGGAGGCAAGGCCGATCAGGACCGCGATCGCGAGGCCCAGGTACGAGAAGCGCTTCAGCCAGTCCTCGGCGACGACACCCACGTAGTAGATGACGGCGGTGGTGCCGCCGGCCCAGCAGACGCCGCCGAGGACGTTGGCCGTCAGGAACTTCCAGTACGGCATGTGCAGCACGCCCGCGAGGGGGCCGGCGAAGATGCGCAGGAGGGCGACGAAGCGGCCGAAGAAGACCGCCCACATGCCCCACTTCTCGAAGGAGCGCTCGGCGGTGGCCACATGGCCCTCGCTGAAGTGGCGTGGGAACTTCCGGGCGAGCCAGGCCAGCAGCGGGCGTCCGCCCTTGCGGCCGATGGCGTACCCGATGGAGTCGCCGATCACCGCGCCCGCGGTGGCGCAGACGCCCAGAATGACGGGGTTGATGCCCGAGTGCTGGGAGGACATCAGCGCCGCGGAGATCAGGACGATCTCACCCGGCAGCGGGATGCCCAGGCTCTCCAGACCGATCACCAGGGCGACCAAGGCGTAGACGGCTGCCGCAGGCACCGAGTCGAGCCATTCCTGGACGTGCACTGCCGGTTCCTCCCCTGTCGCTGAGCTTGTTCTCCGGCTTTCCGGGCCGTCGCATGCGCAGCACGCCCCAAGGGAAGGCTACCTGGTCGTCGGTGAACGGCCGCTTGCCCGTGCCCGCGCGACGGCACCGTCCCGCCCTCACGCCTTACGTTTTCGGACATCCCCGTGTCACGCGGGAGGGGAAGGCTCCCACGCGGTTCGCCCCGCCCGCCTCCCCCAGGTCCTGTCGTGGGACCCGCCGCGGAAGGACGACGTCCCCGTGTCCTCACTGTCCCCGTCCCGCTCGCTGACCCCCGCGCCCCGCCCCTGTCCGAAGACCCCCGCCCCCGCCCCCGCCCCCGGGCCCGTCCCCGTCGCCTGCCCGGGGTCCGCGGCGCCGGCCAGCCCGGTGTCCTGGATGTCCGGCCGGCCGGTACGGCTCGCCCTCTGCCTCGCGCCGCTGCTGCTCGCGGCCGGCTGGGCCGCGGCCAACCGGCCCGTGGTGTACGAGGGGGTCAGGCGCCTGGTCGCGGCCGACCCCTGGTGGCTGCTGGCGGGAGCCGGCCTCACCTGTCTGAGCTGGGTGGCCGCCTCCTGTGTACGGCAGGGCGCCCTGTCCGACCGGCTGCCGCCGGGGCTGCTGCTGGCCTCGCAGTTCGCCGCCGGCGCCGCCAACCACGCGCTGCCCGGCGGGCTCGGCGCCCACGCCGTCACCCTGCGCTTCCTGCGCGCCCAGGGCGTACCGCTCGACCGGGCGACCGCGTCGATCGGGCTGTACTCGCTGGCCAGGTCGGCCGCGAAGACCGTGGTGCTGCTGGTGTTCCTCGCGGCGTCGCCCGCCTGGCGTCGCCTCGGGGACCTGATACCGGACGGCCGGCTGCTGGTGCCGCTGGCCGCGGTCGCGGGCGGGGCGCTGGCGGTGGCGGGGGTGCTGCTGACGGTCGTACGGCCGTTGCGGCGGCCGGTGACCGGACTGCTGCGGGCCGCCGTCGCCGACGCGCGCTTGGTGCACACCCGGCCGGCCCGGGTGCTCGCGCTGTGGGGCGGGGCGGTCGCGATGCCGCTGGTGCAGGCGGGCACGCTGGCCTGTGTCGGGGCCTCGCTGGGGCTCGGGCTGCCCTGGGAGCAGGTGGTGCTCGCCTGCCTGGCGGCGGGCACGGCTGTCGGGGCGGTGCCCGCGCCGGGCGGGCTCGCGGTCGACGCCGCGCTGGTGTGGACGCTGGTCACGTTCGGCGCCGCGCCCGCCGCGGCGACGGCCACGGTGATCGGGTACCGGGTGCTGACCGACTGGGTGCCGTTGGTGCCGGGAGCGCTGGTGCTGTCCGCGCTGATCCGGGGGAAGGCGTTGTGAGCGGGTGTCCCGCCGACTCGGGTACCGGCCGGGGCGCCCCGGTTCAGGTGCGGCGGGCCACCAGACGGTAGGCGTTGGACACGTGCAGGCGGTGGGAGAGGGGCCGCAGCGCGAGGCGGTCCAGGAGGGTGGCGGCGAGCAGCGCGGGGACGCCGGCCAGGAGGAGCGCGGTGCGTGCGGCGCGGCGGCGGGCGCCCGGCGGTTCGGCGAGCCAGGGGGCGTCCTCGCGCGGGGCGGTGTGGTCGAGCGCGAGCCAGACGGCGGCGAGCAGATCGACCGGGTCATGGGCTTCGGCGTGCTGCTCGGCGACCACCGTGAAACCCAGCTCGGTGAGCCGGCGGCGCAGGTTGCCGACCGGCATGAAGTGCAGGTGCTGCGGCTGGAGCCAGGGCAGCCACCAGCGGCCGAGGAGCCGGGCGTAGCGGCTCTCCGGGTCCGGTACCTCGATCAGGAGGTGGCCGCCGGGTCGTACCGCCTGGCGGGCGGCGCGGAGTTCACGGTCCGGGTCGGTGCTGTGCTCCAGGTAGTGGAACATGCTCACCACGTCGTAGCGGGCGGCCAGTTCGGGGGCCAGGTCGGGGAAGGCGCCGCGGTAGGCGTTGGCCACGCGGCCCTCGCGGGCGGCGAGTTCGACGCCGTCGGTGAAGTCGAGCCCGTCGAAGGAGGTGCCGGGCAGCACCGTACGGGCACTGGCGCAGAAGTGGCCGTGCCCGGTGCCGACGTCCAGCCAGGTCTTGGGCGCCGGGTCGTGGGGCAGCATCGCCTCGGCGCGGCCCCGGTACATCGCGCCGCGCCCGCCGAAGGTGCCGCTCATCCGCTGCTCGCCGAGGCCGTCGTAGAAGTCCCGGTAGTAGAACTCGAGACCGTCGTCGTTCAGCCGGGGGTTCTGGAAGACGTGGCCGCAGTCGGCGCAGCGGTCCAGGGCGAAGCGGCCGGGTTTGTGCTGGAGCAGGTCGGTGGTGCGCAGCCGGGAGGTGAGCCGGCCGGAGGCGCACCAGGGGCAGGTGGTGCGCCGGGGGGCGAAGAAGCGGTCGGTGCCCGCGGCCAGGTCGGCCCGGTAGGCGGGGCGCAGGGCGGCGATGCGGGCTGTCTTGTCACGGGCGTCGCTCATCGGGCCTCCGCTGCCATGCGTTCGAGGTGGGCCGCCGCGGCCTGGGCGCCGCCCGCCGCGCGGAACGCGGCACGGATCCGGGCGGCGGCGGCCCGGTGGGCGGGATCGTGCAGAACGGTGTCGAGGGCCTCGCCGAGCCGGGCCGCGGTGACCCGGCCGAACCTGACCCGGACGCCCGCGCCGGAGTCCACGACCTGTCCCGCCACCACCGGCTGGTCGTCCCTGATGGGTGCGACGACGAGCGGGACGCCGTGCCACAGGGCCTCGCACACGGTGTTGTGGCCCGCGTGGCAGACGACGGCGTCCGCCCGTTCCAGCAGCGGGAGTTGCGGTACGGACGGCAGGACGAGGACGTCCTTGTCGTCGGGTGCGGCGGGCAGGGTGCCGCCCGGGTCGACGATCACCGACTGGATCCGGTCGGCGCGGTCCCGCAGGGCGGCCAGGCAGTGGGCGAGGAACCGGCCGCCGGCGTCGGCGTTGGCCGTGCCGAGCGTCACCAGGACCTTGGTCCGGCCGGTGTCCAGCCGTTCCCAGGGGAAGCCGGGACCGGCCGGACGGCCGGCGAGCGACGGGCCGACGTAGTGGATGTGCGGTGCCAACGGCGCCTGCGGGCCGATGAGTTCGGGTGTGCTGAACACCAGCAGCAGATGGGGTGAGGAGCGCGGGTCGGCGGTGCCCGCCGGGTCGCCGATCCGGGTGCGCAGCTCCGCGAGGCGCTGCCCGAGCCAGTCGGCGACCTTGGGCATTCCGTCGTAGGCGCCGGTGAACTCGGCCGAGGTGGTGGCCGAGGTGGCCCAGGGCAGTCCGAGCCGTTCGGCCACCAGGGCGCCGGCGAAGGCCTGCTGGTCGGCGACGACCACATCGGGGCGGGCCGCCGCGACGGCCGCCCGGACCCCGGGCGCCATCGCGTCGGCGAGCGGCAGCAGATACCCCTCCCACAGGAACCGCAGCGCCTCGGCGCCGCGCAGGTCGGGCGGGCGTACGGCGCCCGGGGTGCCCGGTACCGGCCCCGCGCACCCGTACACCGTGGCGTCCGGGCCCGCGAGCCGCCGTACCAGCACCGGGTCGGCGCAGACCCAGGCCACCCGGTGGCCGCCGGCGGTGAGGCGGGCGGCGACACCGACGGCCGGGTTGATGTGCCCGGTCAGCGGCGGGACGACGAAGAGGAACCCGCTCACCGGACTCCCGCCCCCGCCCGCACCAGGTCCAGGATGTGGCCGCCGACGGTGGCGGGCGCCTCGACCAGGACCGAGTGCTCGTGCCCCGGCAGGACGACCGCGCGGAAGTCGGACAGCAGCCGCCGCTGCGCCGGCACCAGGTCCGCCAGGTCCGAGTCGCCGCCGTACACGCCGAGGACCGGGCAGCGTACGGCCCTGATCTGGGCCTCGGTGAGGACCCGGCTGGCCGGGATGTCCCGGCCCAGGGTGGTCTCGCGGGCCAGCCGGGCCGCGCCCTTGGCGAGACGGGCGGTGTTGTGGCCGCGGTGGGCGGTGATCCAGGCGATCGCGTCGGACTCGTTGTGGGCGAGTTCGGTCACCACCCGGCGCAGGATGCCGCCGAGCTTCCCGGCCCAGGCGGCGGTCGCCGGTTCGGACTCGATCAGGGTCAGGCTGGCCACGCGACCCGGGTGGCGGGCCGTGTACCCGAAGGCGACGGTGCCGCCGTAGGAGTTGCCGACGAGGTGCACGGGCCCGGTCACGTCCAGCCGGTCGAGGAGGGCCGCCAGGTCGTCGATGTTGTGGTCCAGGGTGTAGCCGTGCGGCGGGCGTTCGCTGCGGCCGTGGCCGCGCAGGTCGTACATGACGACGTCGAGCCCGGCCGCCGCGAACGCGGGCGCGACGGTGAAGTAGTAGCTGGCCAGGCTGTCGGTGAGCAGGCCGTGCACCAGGACGATGGTGGGGTGCGGGCCGTGGTCCGCGGGACCGGTCCGCTGGACGTGCAGCCGGATGCCGCCGGCGTCGACCATCGCCATGGCTCAGCCCGCCTCGGTGTTCTTCAGGCTCCACACCACGTACTCCACGAGCCGGCCGACGGTCAGCTCGATGATCTCGTCGAACTCCATGCCGGCGAGGAACTCGGCGAGGTTGACCCGCTGTCCGTACCGCTCCTCCAGCAGACCCGCCAGGGTGACGAGGTCGATGCTCTCCAGTTCGAGGTCGCGGTTGAAGGTGGTGGACATGTTGATCACCACGTCGTCGTCGCCGTACTCCGCGAGGACCGTGCGGAGCAGGACGCTGATGTCGGCGAGCACGGTGTCGGCGGTGGGCTGCGCCGGAGCCGGCTGGGTGGGGTTCATCGGGCGTACTCCTCGGCTGCTGCGTCGTGTTGTCGATCGTCGGCCGCGGGCCCGGTCGTCCAGGCCACCGCATAGCGGCGGTCCGGCAGGGCGGGCGGGTTGGTCACGGGTGCGCAGTGCACGGTGTAGGCGCGTTCGAGGCGGCCGGAGACGAGCAGCCGGCTGCCGTCCGGGGCTGCCTCCCGTACGGCGAAGTCCCGGGGGCGGCCGTCGAATCCGACGCCCTCGGCCTTGGCGACGGCCTCCTTGGCGGCCCAGAACCGGGTGAACCACACGGATTCCGGGTCGCCGCCGTCCGCGCACCGGGCGCGCAGGAGCCGCAGCTCCGCCGGGCCGAGCGCGATGGCGAGGGTCGCCGGGTCGCGGTCGGTGACCTCCTCGATGTCGATGCCGTTGCCGGGTCCCGGCCCAGGGCGGTGCGGGCGGACGATCGCGACGGCCGCCTCGGCCCGGTGGGCGAGGGAGACGTCCAGCGCGGGCAGGGTGCGCCCGTGCACGCCGGTGACGAAGGGGCGGCCCGCTTCGTCGTTGCCGACCCGGATCTCCGCCGGGAAGACGGGCCCTTCGCCGTGCCGCCAGAGCCACTGCCGTACGGCGTCCTTGAGCGCGATCCGGCCGAGCAGCCACTGCCGGCGCCCGCGCGGCGGGTGCTGCGCGTACCCGGCGCGCTCCGCGCCGCCCAGCGAGTTGCGCATGATCAGTTCGCGCGAGGCGAGGTCGGGCCAGCGCTCGTGCACCAGCGCCCAGCCGCCGGGCATGGCCGCGGCGAGGGTGTGGCGTTCGGGGAAGCGTTCGACGGGCCGGGTCGTGGGGTCGTTGTCGAAGCGGCGGTCCTGCCAGCCGGTGAGCCGGGCCCACACCCGGCCGCCGACGGTCAGCTCCGCGTCCGCCTCCAGCACGGTGTCCGTGAGGGAGGTGACGCGCAGCAGGCAGTGGACGGCGGTGCCGGGTTCCGGGTGCGGGCCGTGGAACCGCGCCTCGCCCAGGTGCACCGGGAAGACGACGGTCCGCTCGGTGCGGGTCGCCATGATCCAGTAGCCGAGCAGCTGGCCCACGTTGTCCAGCAGGGCGCCGGGTGCCGCGGGGGTGGTGATCACGCCGCGGATGTGCCGCTCGCCGATCGCGGTCAGCTCGGTCAGGCCCTGGAAGCCGGGGCCGTGGAACATCCAGCGGTCGCGGTAGACCTGCGCGGCGGTGTGCTCGGGCCGGCGTTCGGGCGCGTCCGGGCGGGGGCTCGGCGGAGGCGGTGCGGGCCGGTGCGGTGCGAGTTCGATCTCGGCGCGGGCGGTGGGTCCGAAGGTGACGGCGACCCGGTCCGGGCGGCCGGGGGCCGGGGTGACGGTGACCGGGACGTCGACGGCCGGGACGGCGGTGAGCCAGCGGTCGAAGCGGGCGCCGTGCACGGCGACGGCGTGCAGTCCGGGGGCCGCCGCCTCCGCCGCGTCCATCATGTGCCGGACGATCGTGGTCGCGGGAACCACCGGCCACCGGTCGGCCAGCTCGGGCCAGCCGGGGCGCTGCGGGAAGAAGCAGTGGTCGAGGAGGTGGGGCATGGTGCGGGGGGAGACGTGGAGGGTGGTGGTGGTGCCTAGGGGGGTGGCGGGGACGGGGGGTGCCGCGGGCGCCGCGGGTGCTGCGGGCGCCGCGGGTGCTGCGGGCGCTGCGGGCGCGGGGGGTACGGGGGGTGTTGTCGTCACTGCGGAGGTCGCGGCGGTGGGGGTGATCGTATGGGCCGTCGGCGTGGGGGTGGTGGTCGTCGCGTGAGCCGTCGGCGTCGCGGTGGTCGTCGTGGCGTGAGCCATCGGCGTCGCGGTGGTCGTCGTGGCGTGAGCCGTCGGCGTCGCGGTGGGCGCGTGGGCGGGGGCCGTTGGGGTGACGGCGGCGGCGGTCGGGGGGCCGCCGGGGGGCGCGGGGGGCTTTCGGTCGGCGGGCCGGCGGCCCGCCGCGATCAGCTCCGCCGCCGTGTGCGCGGTGTCCCGCAGGAGGGCGGTCAGTTCGGCGGCGACCGGGTGCTGAACGGCGAGGTCGTCCAGCGCGGGGGCACGCGGGATCCGGTGATCCGGCCGTAGGTCCCCGCCGCTCGGCAGCAGTTCGGCGCGCAGTGCCTCCCGGGCCGGGCCGTCCAGGGACACCAGGGCGCTGCCGAGGTCGAGGCGGACGGGCGGGCGGACACCGGACGGGCGGTCCGCCGGGGTGCGGGAGGGCACCGCGGGCGCGACGGCGGCCCCGGCCGTCCACAACGCGGCTGCCGCGCGCCGGAGTTGGGCCAGTCCGCTGTGATGGGGCGCGTTGGCGGCGACGGCCAGGTGGTCGCGGTCGCCGAGGGTGTCGCCGATGAGGGAGGGAAGCCGGCCGGGGCCGAGCTGGACGAAGACGCGGTGGCCGGCGGCGTACATGGCCTCGGTCAGCTCGCGGAAGCGGACGGGCTCCAGCAGGTGCCGGACGAACAGGTCACGGACCGCCGGCTCGTCCCGGGGGAAGGGCGCGGCGGTCGTCCCCGACCACACGGGCACGCTCGGCGGGTGGATCCGGAAACTCTCGGCGGCCTCCTTGATGGGGGCGAGGAAGGGTTCCAGCATCGGCGTGTGGAAGCCGGAGCGGAAGGGCAGCACCTGGCAGAGCACGCCCTCGGCACGGAGGGCTTTGACGAACCCCTCCACGGCCGGCCCGGGGCCGCAGACCATCGACTGGCGGGGCGCGTTGTCGTGGGAGAGCACGATCCCGGAGCCGGCCCAGGCGCCGGCGAGCGCGGCGCGGACCTGGGCGGCGGAGGTGCCGGCGGCGGCGAAGACGAGACCGGGGACGGTGAGCGAGTCGGGGTCGAACCCGGCCATGAAGGCGTCGACCTGGGCGGCCGAGTACACCCCGGCCGCGGCCATGGCGGTCCATTCGCCGACGCTGTGCCCGGCGACCGCGTCCGGTACGACGCCCATCCGGCGCAGCGCCCGGTCCAGCAGGCGGCCCACGCCGACGACACCGAAGCCGTGCCGGCCGATGTCGCCGACCTGGACGTCCGGGCCGGTGCCGGTGACCGGGGACAGGCCGAAGTGGGCGGCGATGTCGTCGGTGCGGGGCGCGAAGTCGGCCTCCAGGCCGGGGAAGACGAAGGCCAGCCCGCCGCCGGCCCGACCGAGCAGCGGGGCGGGCCGGAACCACACATCGCCGCGGCCCTGCCAGGCGCGGCCCTTGGCGACCGCGCGCCGGGCCAGGGCGAGGCGCTTGGCGGTGGGGTCCACGACCGCGAGCCGGGCCGGGCCGGCCCCGGTGTGCGGCCCGGCGGGGTCGAGTCCGGCGGCGCGCACGGCCGGGTCGTCGCCGCCGAGGAGAGCCGTGAGCGCGGCCGTGTCGCCGGCCGCGAGCAGCAGGACCCGCTCGGGCTCCGTGACCCGCGCGACGGCGGATCCGTCCCGCTCACGGGGAGCGGTCACGGGAACGGGGTGAGCGGCGGGGCGACCGTACGGCGTCTCCTCCAGCACCACGTGCGCGTTGATCCCGCCGAAGCCGAACGCGTTCACCCCGGCCCGCCGGAGCGGCTGCCCGGTGCCGGTCTCCCAGGGCCGGGCGCGGTCCAGGGTCCGGAAGCGGGTGGCGGCGAGGCCGGGGTGCGGGTCGTCGCAGTGGAGGGTGGGCAGGAGGGTGCGGTGGTGCAGGGCGAGGGCGGCCTTGACCAGGGCCGCCACCCCCGCCGCCGGCATGGTGTGGCCGATCATCGACTTCACCGAGCCGAGCACCGGCCGCTCGTCCTCGCCGTAGCCCGTTCCCGGCCCGAACACCTCAGCGAGCGTGCTCAGTTCGGCGCCGTCTCCGGCGGGTGTGGCCGTGCCGTGGGCCTCCAGCAGACCGACCGAGCCGCGTGCGGCGGGGTCGAGTCCGGCGGCCTGCCATGCCTGGCGCACGGCCCGGGTCTGGCCGCCCGGATCGGGTGCGACGAGCCCCGCGGTACGACCGTCACCCGCCACGCCGGTGCCCCGGATCACCGCGTACACGCGGTCGCCGTCGCGTTCGGCGTCCGCGAGCCGTTTCAGTACGACGACGCCGGTGCCCTCGCCGATGAGGATGCCGTCGGCCTCGCGGTGGAAGGGGCGGATGCGCTCCGTCGGGGACAGGGCGCGCAGCTGGGAGAAGACGCTCCACAGGGTGATGTCGTGGCAGTGGTGCACTCCCCCGGCCAGCATCAGGTCGCAGCGGCCGGTGCCGAGCGCGGTGACCGCGTGGTCGACGGCGACCAGGGAGGAGGCGCAGGCCGCGTCGACGGTGTAGGCGGGGCCGCGCAGATCGAGGCGGTTGGCGATGCGGGAGGCGGCGAGGTTGGGGACGAGGCCGATCGCGGCGTCGGGGCTGTCGGGGCCGAGCCGGTCGGTGAACGCGGTGCGGACGCGGTCGAGTTGGCCGGGTGTCAGGTCGGGCAGCAGCTCGCCGAGGGTGCGCACGAGCTGGCCGGCGGTGCGCACCCGCTGGTCGAGGCGGGCCAGGCCGGGGGTGAGGTAGCCGCCGCGGCCCAGGACGACCCCGATCCGGTGCCGTTCGGGCAGCCGTCGCGTGCCGCCCGCGTCGGCGAGCGCGGCGGCGGCCACCTCCAGGGCGATGAGCTGGTCGGGTTCGGTGCCGGGCACCGAGGCGGGCATGATGCCGTGCCGGGTGACCTCCACCTCGGCCAGGCCGTCCACGAATCCGCCGCGCCGGCAGTACACCTGGCCGGCGGCGACGGCGGGTCCGGTGCCCGTGCCGGGCCGGTAGTACGCGGCGTCCCAGCGGTTCGCGGGGACCTCGCTGATGGCGTCGGCGCCGTCGCGCAGATTGCGCCAGTAGGCGTCCAGGCCGCCGGCGCCGGGCAGCAGCACCGCCATCCCGACGATGGCGACAGGCGTTTGACGGTCCGTCATGTCACCAGCCCGACGCGGTGTAGACGACGGCATGGGCCGCCGGGTCGCCCCAGGCGAGTTCCCGGAGCAGGGCCGCGGTGCCCTCGTCCGGGTCGATCAGCGCGACTCCGCGCCGGGCGTACTCGCGGCCGAGTTCCGCGCCGACCATGCCGGAGTGGCTGCCGGCCGGCGCCCAGGGGCCCCAGTGCACGGTCAGGGTGCGCCGGCCGGTGCGGGCGCTCCGGTCGGCACCGAGCGCTGCCAGGGCGTCGTTCGCCGCGGCGTAGTCGGCCTGGCCCCGGTTGCCGAGCACGGCGGCGATGCTGCCGAACAGCACGGTGAACGCCGGTGCGGCGGGCAGTTCGTCCAGCGCGGCGAACAGCGCGCCGGCCCCGGCGGTCTTCGTGCCGAAGACCCGCTGGAAGGACTCGGGGGTCTTCTCGGCGATCAGCCGGTCCTCGATCACCCCGGCGGCGAACACCACCCCGTCGAGCCGGCCGTGTTCGGCGTATGTCTCCTTGACGGCCTGCAGGACGGCGTCCCGCTCCCGGAAGTCCACCGAGCGGTAGCGGACCGGGCAGCCGAGGGCGGCGAGTTCGGTGAGCGTGGCGGTGATCTCCCGCTGGGCGAGGATCAGTTCGGCGGCCCGGTTGATCTCGGCGGGCTGCGGGGCGCCGGGTCCCGCGGCGAGCGCGGCCCGCAGCTCGACGGGGGTGCGGGCGGCGGCGATGTGCGCCTCCTCGGCGGTGCCGGGCGCGGGGGTACGGCCCAGCAGCTCGATCCGGCACCGGCAGGCGGCGGCCAGGGTGGCCGCGAAGCGGGCCGTGATCCCCCGGGCGCCGCCGACCAGCAGGATCACGGAGTCCCGGTCGAGTCCGAGGGCGGCGGCCTCGGCGGCGCCGTCCCCGGCGGGTCCCGCACCGGTGGTGCCGAGCGGGCCGAGGGGAACGGGCACCAGGCCGAGGCCCTGACGGGGACCCGCGGCCGGGCGCAGCACGACGGGGGCCGGTTCCGGGGAGCGCAGTTCGGCGAGCACCGCGTCGGCGACGGCCTCCGGGCCGGTGTCGCCCACCGCGAGTACCCGGGCCAGGAGGTCCGGGTACTCGCGGGCCACGCTGCGGAACAGTCCGTCGAGGCCCGCCGCGCGCAGTGCACCTGCGCCGTCGGCGGCGCGCACGGCCAGCAGCGCCCGGGGGGCGCGGGCCAGCGCCGCCCGCAGCACCGGGAAGGCGTCCGGCAGGACCGGGAGGTCGGGAAGGCCCGGGCCGGACAGCGCGCCCAGGTACAGGACGCCGTCGACGGGGCCGTCGGCCGGGCCGAGCAGGTGGCCGCGGTCGAGGAGAACGGCGTCGGCGCCGTGGGCGGCGAGCCGGGCGGCGACCAGGGCCGCGGCGCCGTCACCGCAGCCCTCACCGTGTCTGTGGCTGTCGCCGGTGGCGCGGCCGTCGCCGAGGACGGCGAACCGCATCCCGGTCAGGTCGGTGGCGAGGTCCGGGCCGGGGCCGGGCAGCGGAACGGGACGCAGCTCGCAGCGCCGGGGGGCGACGCCGAGGGGGAGGTCCGCGGTGCCGGCGGCCGGCGCCGGCGCTTCCTGCGGTCTCGGGCTGTCCGCGCCACCGGTGTCCGCCCCCGTGCGCGCCGTCAGCCACGCCGTCACCGCCGCCGCGGTCCGCGCCTTGGCCAGCTCCTCGAGCTGGGCGTCGTCGAGCAGTTCCGCGCCGCCCGCGATTCCCAGGCGCTGGGCGAGTTCGCCGGCGATCTCGGCCCGTTTGATCGAGTCGATGCTCAGATCGGCCTCCAGGTCGAGGTCGGGCTCGATCATGTCGACGGGATAGCCGGTGCGTTCGCTGATGATCTCCCGGACGACCTGTTCCACGTCGTCCGCCGTCCGCGCCCGCGCCGGGCCGCTCGACGGCGGTCCGGCGGCGGCGGCGGGCTGCTGCCCGTACTGCCCGACGGGTTCTGCGGCGGCCCCCCGGACGGGTTCGGCGGCCCGCGCGAGCTGGGCCGGCGGCGCGAGCGAGGCCGGTGCCGCCGGCGCGAGCGGCGCGGCGGGAGCGACGGGCGCCGGTGCCGTGGCACCGAAGTAGGTGAGCAGCACGTCCCGCTGGGCGGCGATCATCTCCCGGCTGGTGCGCAGGAATTCGGAGATCAGCGCGTCCCGGTCGGCCGGGGCGCCGTTCGGCTGGTGGGTCGTCACTGTGGTCTCCACGACGCGTCGGGCCGGTGCGAGGGCACCGGGCAGGAATGCTCCGTCGGCCGTTCGGACGAGATGTCCGTCGACCGTCCAGCCGGGCCGCTTCGGCGCCGGGTCGCGCAGCGCGTCGACGGCGTCGCGGCCCCGCAGGAGCCACGCGGTGCGCACCGGCTGCCCGGCGACGGCGAGCCGGGCGAGTGCGTCGAGCCAGCCGGCGAGACCGCTGTCGGCCCGGGGTTCGCAGGCGACCGTGCGGTGCGGACGGTCGCCGAGGATCTGACCGACGAGCCGGGTGAGCACCGTGCCGGGGCCCGCCTCGACGAAGGTCCGCGCCCCGGCCTCGTACATCGCCTCGATCTGCGCGGCGAAGGCCACCGGTGCGCCGATCTGGGCGGCGAGTCCGGCACGCACGGCCTCCGGATCCGCCGGGTAGGGCGCGGCGGTGCGGTTGGCCCAGACGGGAAACTCGGGCGCCCGGACCGGTTTGTCCGCGAGCACCTCGGCGAACCGCTCCCCCGCTGCCGCCACCACCGGGCTGTGGAAGGCGCAGGCCACCGGGATGCGGCGGGCACCGAGCCCGGCCGCGCGCAGCGCCCGTACGGCGGTGTCGACGTCCTGGGTGGGCCCTGAGATCACCGTCTGCTCGGGCGAGTTGAGGTTGGCGACGACGACCGACCCGGGTGCCCCGGCCGTGCGCAGGGTGTTCACGACGGTCTCGGCGGCGGCGCCCACGGCGGCCATGGTGCCGGGCTCGTCCCCGGCCGCCGCCAGGATCGCGGCGGCCCGCTCGGTGCTCAGCTCCAGCAGGGTCTCCGCGTCGAGGGCGCCGGCCGCGGCCAGGGCGACCAGCTCGCCGTAGCTGTGCCCGGCGGCCAGATCCGGCTGGACGCCGGCCGCGGTCAGGAAGGCGTGGGCGGCGAGGCCCGTGATGCCGAGCGCGGGCTGTGCCGTCCGGGTGTCGGTGAGGGCGGCCCGCTGCCGCTCACGGGCGCTGTCGTCGAAGGCCGCCGGCGGGAAGAGCCGGTCGGCGTGGGCGCGGCCGAGGTGCAGGTAGTGCCGCAGCTCGGGCAGGGCGACCAGGAGGTCACCGAGCATGCCGGTGCGCTGACTGCCCTGGCCGGGGAAGAGGAAGGCCACCCGGCCCGGAGCCGGGTTGGCGGGGTGGGGCGCGGGGTCCTCATCCGCGGGGTGGGGCGCGGGGTTCGGGGTCGCCGGGTGGGGGTTGGGGTTCGAGGTCGCCGGATGAGGTTCGGGGGTCGCAGCCGCCGCTCGGGGCCCGGGGTTCGGGGCCGGCAGATGAAGGCTGGGGGTCGGGGTCGCCGGATGAGGTTCGGGGGTCGGGGCCGCCGCTCGGGGCCCGGGGTTCGGGGCCGCCGGGTCAGGCCCCAGGTTCGGGGCCGCCGGGTGAGGCCCGAGGGTCGGGGCCGCCGCTCGGGGCCCGGGGTTCGGGGCCGCCGGGTCAGGCCCCAGGTTCGGGGCCGCCGGGTGAGGCCCGAGGGTCGGGGTCGCCGCTCGGGGCCCGGGGTTCGGGGCCGCCGCTCGGGGCCCGGGGTTCGGGGCCGTGAGAGGGAGCCTGGAGGTCGGGTCCGCGAGAACGGGCCCGGAATCCTGGTCCGCGAGAAGCGGCTGGGAGCCCGGATCCGCCCTAGGGAGCCCAGAATCCTCGTCCGCGCGAAGGAGCCCGGGGTCCGGGTCCACGAGAGCGGGGCGGGAGGCCGGACCCGCCAGAGCGAGCCCGGAATCCTGGTCCGTGAACAGGGGCCCGGGGTCCGGGTCCGCGAGGTGGATCCCGGCACTCGGGTCGGCGTCCCCGGCCAGGATGCGGCGCAGCTGTCCGATCAGCTCCCCGGTGTCATGGGCCACGGCGGCGGCCCGCACCGGTGCGTGCGAAGTGTCGGCGCGGCGGGCGGCGGCGAGGGCGAGGTCGCGCAGCCGCCACGGGCTGCCGTCGGACTCGGCGGCCCGGAGGAGCTCCTCGGCCTCCCGGCGGGCCGCCGCCATGTCCCGGCCCCGGAAGAGGAACAGCTCGGCGGGCCAGGCGTCCAGCGCCTGCGGGGGCGGGGGCGCCTCCCCGTACGCGGCGAGCACGGCATGGAAGTTGGTACCGCCGAAGCCGAACGCGCTGACCCCGGCGAACCGTTCGGCGGCCGGTGCGGCCCAGGGCTGGGCGCGGGTGTGGAAGGCGAACGGGCTGTCGTCCTCGGTCCAGGCCGGGTTGGGCCGCTCCAGGTGCAGGGTGGGCGGTTTGACGCCGGTGTAGAGGGCCAGGGTGGCCTTGATCAGTCCGGCGAGTCCGGCGGCGCACTTGGTGTGCCCGATCTGCGACTTGACCGAGCCGAGCGCGCAGCCGCCGGTCGCGGCGCCCGCCTCGGCGAACACCTCGCCGAGCACACCGAGTTCGGTGCGGTCGCCGACGACGGTCCCGGTGCCGTGCGCCTCCACCAGGCCGACCGCCGCGGGCCGGACACCGGCGTTGCGGTACGCCCGCTCCAGCGCGGCCCGCTGCCCCTCGGGCCGGGGTGCGGTCAGGCCGAGGGAGCGGCCGTCGCTCGCGGAACCGAGGCCCTTGACCACGCCGTAGATCCGGTCACCTGCGGCTTCGGCGTCGGCGAGCCGTTTGAGGACCACGCAGGCCACGCCCTCGCCGAGGGCGATGCCGTCGGCGGAGGCGTCGAAGGCGCGGGACCTGCCGGTCGGGGAGAGGGCGTGGACGGCGGTGAACAGGACGTAGTCGTTGATGCCGTTGTGCAGGTCGGCGCCGCCGCACAGCACCAGGTCGCTGGTGCCGCAGACGAGTTCCTTGCAGGCCACGTCCAGGGCCGCGAGGGAGGAGGCGCAGGCGGCGTCGACGGTGTAGTTGGCGCCGCCCAGGTCGAGGCGGTTGGCGATCCGGCCGGAGATGACGTTGGCGAGCATGCCGGGGAAGGAGTCCTCGGTGAGCCGGGGCAGCTGCTGCTCCAGACCGTCCGGGACCTTGCCGTAGTACGACGGGAGGACGGCGCGCAGAGTGGCGGCGTTGGACAGGTCGCTGCCCGCCTCGGCACCGAAGACGACGGAGGTGCGGGAGCGGTCGAACTCCCGGCCCGTTTCGCCGTATCCGGCGTCGTCCAGCGCTCTGCGGGCCGCCTCCAGGGACAGCAGCTGGACGGGTTCGATGCTGCCGAGGGAGGCCGGCGGGATGCCGTAGCGCAGCGGATCGAAGGGGACGGGCGGGAGGAACCCGCCCCATTTCGAGGCGGTGCTGCCGGCGGTGTGGTGCACCTCCGGGTCCCAGCGGTCGGGCGGGACCTCGGTGACGGCGTCGCGGCCGGCGACGATGTTCGCCCAGAAGGTGGCGAGGTCGGGGGCCTGCGGGAACATGCAGGCCATGCCGACGATCGCGATGTCGAGCGGCGGGGGCGGCGGCGGTACGGCGACGGAGCCCGGGCGGGGTCGCACGGCCCGGTGACGACGGCCAGGTGCTGCGGCTCGTACGGCCTCGGTGGCCCGTACGGCCTCGGCGGCTCCGACCGCCGCGGTGGCCCCTACAGCCGCGGTGGCTCCTACGGTCTCCCTGGTCTCGTCGCCCGTCGAGGCACCCCCAGCCCCAGCCGGCAGAACCTCCGCGGCCGTCCCTGCCGTCCCGGGCGTCACGGCCTCCCCGGCTTCCACGGCCGCCGCCGCTTGGGCCGCCCGGGCGGTCAGGAAGTCCGTGGCGCCGTCGGTCACCGCGCGGTGGAGGTCCGCCACGGTGGTGGGCGCCGAGCGCAGCACGGCCACCTGGCCGGCCATGAACAGCCCTTCGCTGAGCTGCCCTTCCTCGTCGACGTCCCGCAACTCGCCGCCGTCGGTACGGGTCATGCCCTTGCTCGCGATGCGCAGCCGCCCGACATTGAGCCGTTCCAGCCGCTCCCAGACCTCCCGGTCGGGCACGCCCCGCGCGCGTAACGCGGCTTCCCGCTCCCGGTAGTCGTGAGTGAAAGGGCTCGGCACGCAGCGGGTGGCGTGGCCGGGCGCGGTCTCCAGCAGGGCGGTCGAGGTGGCGGCCAGAACCTGCCGCTGGAAGAGCGGCCGTACGGCTCCACGGGCGACTGCTTCCCGCGTGAACAGGTAGGCCGTGCCCATGAGTACGCCCACCGCGGCACCGCGAGCGGTGAGCGGAGCGGCCAGGGCGGCGACCATCGCCGCGGACCGCTCGTCGTGGACACCGCCCGCGAAGAAGACCTCCAGCGGGGGCGTTCCTGCGCCCTCGGTACCCGATCCGGTGCCGGCACCCTTCGCCGTCGACGCCAGGAAGTCCTCCAGTACGGCGAGTTGAGCCTCCCAGAGCGGAAAGGAGGCCCGGGGCCCGACATGGCCGCCGCACTCGGACCCCTCGAACACGAACCTCCGGGCACCGGCGTCCAGGAACTGCCGCAGCAGCCCCGGCGAGGGCACGTGGAGGAAGGTGCGGATCCCGGCCCGCTCCAGCGCCTCGGCCTGGGCGGGCCGGCCGCCCGCGACGATGGCGTGCGTGGGCCGCAGCTCCCGTACGGCCTCCAGCTGGGCGTTCCTGATCTCCTCGGGCGCGAAGCCGAGCACGCCCACGCCCCAGGGGCGGCCGTCGAGCGCGGCGCGCGCCTCGGTGAGCAGCGCACGGGTCCGCTCGCCGTCGGCCAGGGCCAGCGCGAGGAAGGGCAGCGCGCCGTCCCCGGCCACCGCATCGGCGAATCCTGCCTGGTCACTGACCCGGGTCATGGGCCCCTGCGCGATCGGCAACCGGGTGCCCAGCGCACGGCTCATGGCCGCCCCGGGCCGCAGGGCCGCACCCGCACCCGCTCTCGCACCCGGCGCCGGCCCGGTCGGCTCGGCCACGTCCGCTTCCGTCGTCCCGGGCGTGTCCCACACTTCGGGCCACACCTCGGGCCACACCTCGGGGCCGGCCTCCGGCCCGACCACGTCGAGCACCGCCGCCGACACGCCGCGCACGACGCCCCGCACATCCCGCCACCGCTCGGCGAACCGGGCGGCGAGGAAGCCGTCCTGGCCCACCGGGAGCAGCCGGCCGCGCGGTTCGCGGGCGCCCAGCAGGGCAGCGACCGCCTCGGGGTCGTCGGCGGGCGGCCGCGGAGCGTCCGGGCCGCGTCGGCGCAGCACCCGGTGGCCGCCCAGCAGCACGGTCTCCGAGCCGTCCAGGGACCGCAGCACCGCCCGCACCGACTCCGGCAGCGCCGACTCGGTCAACAGGGCCAGTTGGCTGTCCAGGACCACACCGGCCGCCCCGCCCGCCACGGCCGCCGCCGCGGTACGGGGGCCGATGCCGCCGCAGGCCCAGACCGGCAGGCGGCCCGACTCCTCGTCCGCCAGCAGCTGTTGGAGCAGGACGAAGGTGCTCAGCTCACCGACCCGGCCGCCGCTCTCGGCACCGCGGGCGATCAGGCCATGGGCGCCCGACCGTACGGCCGCGCGGGCCTGCCCGATATCGGTCACTTCCGCCAACACCCGGCGACCGATGGGGAGTTCGGCCGGAATCCAGGGCGTGTCCGGGGCGAGCACCACGGTGTGCACGGCGTCCGCGGCACGGCCGAGATCCGCCGGGGCGAGGGCGCAGCGCCCGGCGATCCGGACGCCGAAGGGCCCAGGTGCCGCACGGCTCAGCCGGGACAGCTGTTCACGGGATATTCGGTCGCCGGTGCCGAGGTCCAGGACACCGAGCGCACCGGCGGCGCAGGCGGCAGCGGCGAGACCGGCGTCCGGTTCGCCGAACGGGGTGAGGCACAGAATCAGGTCATGGGCACGCACAGGGGAGGTCATGATGCTCCGGCACGATCGGCGAGACAGCACGGTGGGGGGTGTGCGGCAAGACGCTCTGATGCGAGGGCACCGGAAACTAGCGAGGTGCTACTCACGGGTCAATAACGTCGCGGCCTTTCCATGTGCGGTGGCGCCGATCCGGCCAGTCCGGCGAATTCATCGCAAGGAGCGACAAATCGCGCGAGTCTCTGCGGAGACGAGGGCCATGCGCTGCCCAGTCTCGTGCGGCAGACCGTCACAGATCCGTCAAACCGGCCGCCCGCTTCACCCTGCACTCACCCCCGCGCCATTCGCCGGGACAGTCAGCCGCAGTCTGTAAATTCCGCATGACGTCCTCCCGCTGGCTCGAACCGGGCCGACGGGAAACGGCCAGGGCGGCCGGGGTGTGCGCTGGCGCGCGAGAAGGGGCCACCCGCACCGGAGCGGCCCCCTCGCCGGACGGCCCCGCGCCCGTCGGCCGGGGCGAGGCACGCAGGTCAGCCGAGGAGCGACCGCGCCCGGGCCGAGACGGATCCGCCGGCGCCCGCACCGGCACCGCCGGCCGGCGGGTTCAGCGCGTCGGCAGCCGGCGCCATCAGAGCGCCCACCGCTGCCGGCACGGCTCGCACGCCGCGTGCTCCCCCGTCCGCACCGGCACCGCCGCCGGACCCGGCGGGCCGCTCCGCCTTTCCGGCACGGATCTGCGCGACACGCGGTGCGTCCGGCTCCCCGGTCTCCTGGCCGGCGCTCCCGGACGTCCCGCGCGAGGTGCCGCCGCCGTCCGCGCGCCCCGGAGGCTGCCCGGCACCGCCCCGCGGAACCCCCGACCGCCCGGCGTCACCGGCCCCGCCCGAACCATCCGGACCACCTGGACCATCCGAACCGCCCGGGCCGCCCGAACCGTCAGGGCCCGCCGGCGCGGCGTCGCCCCCACTGTCCGCACCGGCCCCACCGGCCCTGCCCACCCCACCGGCTCCACCGGCCCCCGCTTCCCACACCCACCGCTGCTCCCGCGACCCGTCGCGAGGCGCGACCCCGACCGCCGCACCGGAGCGGCCGGAGCGGCCCGAGGTCGGCGCGAGCGCCAGACCCCGGTGCCAGCGCAGCAGGATCTCGCCGCGCACGGTGACGTCGTAGGACACCTCCCCGGCCGGCACGACGCAGGCGGCCAGCGCGACGCCCCTCGTGCCGGGGTCGGCGGCGAGGCAGAGGGCGGGGTCCGCGGCGCTGCGCAGCAGACCGTCGTCCCGGTAAGACCACTGCTGTGCGGCAGTTGCCGAACAGGGGGCGAGCCGGACGCCCGCGCCCGCCGCGAGCCGGTTGCCGCGCACGTCCAGACAGCGCCCGGAGGCGAGGCCGCGCAGTGTGCCGTGGGCGATCTCGGCGGGGTCGCCCACAGAGGCGGCGGAGGGCGACGGGGCGGGGCGGGCGCCCGCGCCGCCCGGCCGCACGGTGCCGCCGGCGGGGGCGCCCCAGGTGGCGCCGGGTGCGGGGACAGCGTTGTCATCGGACCAGCTCCGGACCGCGAGAACGGTCGCGAGCAGCGCGAGGGAGGTGAGTCCGACCCCGAGGGCGACGGCCGTGCGGTGGCGGTGCCCCGGTCCGGTGCGGTGCCGGCCGCCGGGCGCGGCCGCCGCCGGCGGCGCCGACGGCGGCGGCCACTCCTCGGGGGCGCCGCGGCCGGGCCGCGAGTCGAGGTAGCGGCGGGCGCCCCAGCCGAGCACGGTCTCGGCGAGCAGGAGGTGCAGACCCCCGTCGAAGTGGCCGAGTTGCTCGGCGGCGTGCCGGCAGTGATCGCAGACCGTCAGATGCCGGCGCACATCCGGCAGCAGGGCGCCGCCCCGGCGGATGGGGACGTCGAGGAGCCGGTGGTAGAAGCGGCATTCCTTGGTGGGCGCGAGTTCGTGGTGGGCGCGTACGCAACCGGCCCGGAATTGCTCGCGTGCCTGCTCGAGCGCGGTCGCCGCGGTGGCCGTGTCGATACCCAGCAGACCAGCGGGTATGTTTATGGGTTCGGCTTCGACCTCGATGTGCCAGAGAAGGCATTGCGAGGCGCCGGGAAGGGCCCGGAATGCGCGGGCGGCGAGCCGCCTGCTTTCCGATGGTCCGGACTTTGTGGCACGCAGCCCGCGACCACCGGTGGTTCTGCGCAATTCCGGCAGGGCGGCGCAGGCCACTTCGTCGGCGGCCCA
This sequence comes from Streptomyces sp. NPDC015171, assembly GCF_043079545.1. Classification (NCBI taxonomy): domain Bacteria; kingdom Bacillati; phylum Actinomycetota; class Actinomycetes; order Kitasatosporales; family Streptomycetaceae; genus Streptomyces; species Streptomyces sp. NPDC015171. Next base: position 5,787 of record NZ_JBIBUO010000017.1, on the reverse strand, counting down.
GGCGCGGACGGTGTCACGGACGGCGGCCAGCAGCTGCGGGCGCAGCGCGCCGCCGAGCACGCCGCCCGCCGTCCGGCCGAGCACCTGGTGGACTGCGGCGGTGGCCACCAGCTGGGCGGCGGGTCCGGCGGCGGCGAGGCAGACCACGGCGTAGTCGCGGGTGGCCCGCCAGTGCCGGGCGAGCAGCAGCGCGACGGCGTGGTGGCGGCCGTCGTCCGGGCCGCCGAGCCGGGCGAGGAGGTGGCGGTCGGACTCCCCGGCGGGGCCGGGCAGCGGCGGATAGGGCGGGCGTGGGGGGTAGAAGGACTGCACGGAACCATTTCCTTTCCAGCCGCAGAACGCATACGCAAGCGCGTTCTGTCGGAAAGCAGTGCCTGATTGGTGCGTACCTAAAGGGCCGGCCTTGACGTCGACGTCCGCCTTTGCCCTCCCGCGGGGACGCTCACCTTGGCACAAACGGCGCGCAGGAAACAAGGAGTTGGAATGCCCGGCTCGGCATCCCGGGTTTACCGCACTATGGTTACCGCCGGTATCCCCTCCCGGGATCTGGTTCTACGGTCAACTTCCCTCTGGGAAAAGCCGGTTGGGGTACGAAATAAGCGGTTGTCCGGCGGCTCACCGAGGCCGCGCCCGGCCAAGTGCCCATGCCGGCAACGGAACCGGCACAGGCACGGGCACGGGCACATGCACAGGCGTGTGCGTCATGACGTGATGCCGGCCTCCGGCACGAGCCGGCGTTCGCCCTGGGACGCACGGACCACCATGGCGAGCAGAGCGGCCACGAGGCAGACCGCGCCGAGGGTGATCCACACCGTGTCGTAGGTGCCGAAGACATCGCGCGCGGTGGCGCCGAGGAAGGCCGACGCGCCGGCCCCCAGCTGATGGGCGGAGTTGGTCCAGCCGAAGACGATGGGGCCGTCGTCCCCGTAGGTCCGCTGGCAGAGGGCGATGACCGGGGGGACGGTCGCCACGTCGACGAGACCGTAGATCACCGCGAAGGCGATCATGGACGGCTGGGCCGAGGCGGTGAACACCATGGGCAGGGCGAGCAGGGTGAGCGCGCGGACGGTGAAGTAGACGGTCAGCAGCCGGCGCGGATCGAAGCGGTCGGTGAGCCAGCCCGAGAACGCCGCGCCCAGGGCGGAGCAGACGCCGATCAGGGACAGCATGGACGCGGCGACCGTGGCGTGCATGCCGTGGTCGTGGGCGGCGGGCACCCAGTTGCTCCACATGATCCCGTTGGTGGAGGCGCCGCAGATGACGAACATGCCGGCCAGCAGCCAGAACGTACCGGTGCGGGTGGCCTGGAAGAGGACGGACACGGTGCGGCGGGCGGCGCCCTCGGCGGGGGCGGGCTTCTCGACGAACTCCTCGCCGCCGTACGGCATGGCGCCGACATCGGCCGGGTGGTCGCGCAGGAACAGGGCGACGAGGGCGGACACGGTCAGCGCGACGAGCGCGAGCGTGACCACCGGGGGCTGCCAGTCGTAGCGGTCGACCGCCCAGGCGAGCAGCGGGAGGAACAGGAGCTGGCCCAGGTGGCTGGAGGCGCTGAGCGCGCCGGTGACCAGGCCGCGCCGGCGGGTGAACCAACGGCTGGTGATCAGGGCGGCGAAGGTCATCGTCAGGCAGCCGCTGCCCAGCCCGATCAGCACACCCCAGTACAGGATCAGCTGCCAGGGTGCCGCCATCGCGTTGGTGAGCAGGGCGCCGACGGCGATGAGCAGCATGGCGCCGGCGGCCACGCGGCGGATCCCGGCGCGATCCATCAGGGCGGCGGCGAACGGGGCGGTGAAGCCGAAGAGGACCATGTTGACGGAGGCGGCCAGCGCGATCTGGCCGCGGTCCCAGGCGAATTCCTGGTGCAGGGGGGTGACCAGCAGGCCCGGGACGGTGGTGAAGGCACCCGCGGCGACGATGGCCAGGCCGGCGACGACGGCGATGGCCCACGCGCGGTGCCCGGCGGGACGAGGGCCGTCCGGCACGGTGGTGGGGGGCGGGGTCACTGGGGTCTGCGCGTGCTGAACCATGCTTCCAGCCTGTCGGGCAGGCCCCTCGCCCAGCGAGTGTCTGCATGGCCACGATGCGCAAGAATGTGGCCATGACCGACCGGACCGTCTTCTCCCGTCCCGCACGTCACCGCGTTGCCGTACTGGCCCGTCAGATGACCCTGCCCATCGAACTGGGCATCGTGCACCAACTGTTCGGACAGGCCCGTACGGGGGCGTCGGCGGACGGCGAGCCCCTGTACGAGGTCGTCACCTGCGCGCTGCACCCCGGCGAGGTGCGCACCGACGGGGACTTCACCCTGAACGTCGCGCACGGGCCCGAGGCGCTGGCGCAGGCGGACACGGTGATCGTGCTGTCCTCCTACGACGACTACGAGCAGCGGCACCCCGGGCTCTCCGGGCCGCTCGGCGCGGCGCTCGCCCTGATCAGGCCCGGCACCCGGGTGGCGTCGATCTGCACCGGCGCCTTCGTGCTGGCCTCCGCCGGGCTCCTCGACGGGCACGTCGCCACCACGCACTGGCGCTACGCCGACCAGTTCGCCGGGCTGTTCCCGCAGGTGGAGCTGGATCCGGATGTGCTGTACACCGACGGCGGCGAGGTGCTGACCTCGGCGGGCTGCGCCTCCGGCATCGACCTGTGCCTGCACATGATCCGCCGCGACTTCGGCACGGCCGTCGCCAACGACGTCGCCCGCCGTACCGTCGTACCGCCGCACCGGGAGGGCGGGCAGGTGCAGTTCGTCCGCCGGCCCGTGCCGGAGCCGTCGTCGCCGTCCACCGCGGCGGCGCGCGGCTGGGCGCTGAAGCGGCTGGACGAGCCCGTCACGCTGGGCCAGATGGCCGCTCAGGAGGCGATGAGCGTACGGCACTTCACCCGGCGCTTCCGTGACGAGGTCGGCACCACCCCGATGAACTGGCTGACCCAGCAGCGTCTGGAACGGGCCAGGGAGCTGCTGGAGGAATCGGACCTGCCGGTGGAGCAGGTGGCCGAGCAGTCGGGGCTCGGCACGGCCGCCAATCTGCGCCAGCACTTCCACACGGCGCTGGGCACCTCGCCCAGCGCCTACCGCGCCACCTTCCGCGGCCCCGGCGCCGCGGCATGACGCGGCGTGGGGCGGCCGCGAACGGCCGCCCCACGCGTCGAAGACCGGACGTCTAGCGCCGGAACTCCCGGTTGCCGAGGTGCTGCGGACGCGGCTTGGGCGCGGCGAACGGCTCCTCCAGCGTGTTCTCGACGCTGTTGTAGACGATGAAGATGTTGGAGCGGGGGAACGGGGTGATGTTGCCGTTGGAACCGTGCAGCAGGTTCGAGTCGAACATCACCGCGGAGCCGGCCGGCCCGGTGATCTGCTCGATGCCGTGCCGCTCCGCCATCCGCGACAGGTGCTCCTGGCCCGGCGAGCCGACCGTGATCCGGTGCACCCGCAGCGATTCCCTGTGGAAGTCGGGCGGCGTCTGGCCGACCGAGGGGATGAACGTCCGGTGCGTGCCCGGCATGACCAGGAGCGGCCCGTTGAACGCGTAGTTCTCGCTCAGCGCGATCGAGACGCTGAACGCGCGCGGCCGGGGCATGCCGTCCTCGGCGTGCCAGGTCTCGAAGTCGGAGTGCCAGTCGAACTCGGCGCCGCCGAAGCCGGGCTTGTAGTTGACGCGGCTCTGGTGGACGTACACGTCCGAGTCGAGCACCTGCCGGGCGATGTCGGTGAGCCGGGAGGAGAACAGCAGCCGGGCGAAGACCTCGCTGACCTTCTCGACCTCGAACACCGAGCGCAGCCGGTCGGAGTCCGGCTCCAGCACGACGCGGTCGCCGGCGCGCAGCTCCGCGTCCTGGCCGAGGCGCTCCAGTTCGGCGCGGTAGGTCTCCACCTCGGCCGGGGAGAGCAGCTGGTCGAGGACGAGATAGCCGCTGGACTCGTAGGCCGCCAGCTGCTCCTCGCTGAGCGGGCCGGGGCCCTTGCCCCACACGACGGGGTCGACCCGCGGCTGCGGTACGGCCTCGCCGCTGACACGCGTGGGGTAGAGGTCGGGGCGCAGCGTGGTGCTCATACGGCGGTCTCCTTCACACGGGAGGGGGCGGGGCGGGCGGTGGGGTCGGGGTCCGGGTCCGGGGCGGCGAGCGGGCCGATGCGCTGGAGGATCTCGTCGTGGTGGCCGTCGCCCAGCAGGTCGGCGGGGAAGAGCAGCTGCTCGGTGATCTCGGCCGCCTGCCGGCGGGCGTACTGCCGGAGCACCATGAGGATGGAGCGGTTGTCGGCCGACACGCTGGCTTCGACGAAGCGCGCGCCGCGGGCGCGCTGCCGCTCGGCCGCCGCCTCGAAGAGTTTGACCCCGAGGAAGGGGATGCCGTGCCGCGGGCTGACGGCGGTCTGCCACACGAAGTAGGTGTCCGGTTCCTCGGGTCGGCGGTAGCCGGTGAGGAAGCCGACGATCTCGTCGTCGACGGTGGCCACCAGGGAGGATTCGGCGAAGTCGCGGAACCACAGGACGTACGCGTACGGGCTGTTGGTGTCGAGGCCGGGCGTGTTCGCGACCAGCTCCCACACCGCGAGGCCGTCGTCGGGGGTCGGGGTGCGGAAGACGGGCTTGGCGCGTGCGGTCGTCATCTCAGGCCGCCCCCTCCTCGGTGACGAGCGGATAGACGCCGTTCTCGTCGTGGTCCTCCCGTCCGGTCACGGGCGGGTTGAACACGCAGACGTAGCGGGAGTCGGTCTTGGGGCGCAGCGTGTGGCGCTCGTGGCCGTCGAGGAGGTACATGGTGCCCGGGGTGATCCAGTGCTTCTCCCCGGTCTCCTCGTCGGTCAGCTCCGACTCCCCTTCGACGCAGAGCACGGCCTCGATGTGGTTCTGGTACCACATCGATGTCTCGGTGCCCGCGTAGACGGTGGTCTCGTGCAGCGAGAAGCCGACTCCTTCCTTGGCGAGCACGATGCGCTTGCTCTCCCAGGTGCCGGACGCGGCCTTCACATGGCGGTCGGTGTCCTCGATGTCCTTGAACGATCGGACGATCACGGTGCGATGCCTCCTGGATCGGGGTGTTCGGACGGTCGGTGGGCCAGAGGTCAGGCGGTCTCGCGGACGGATCTGGCGAGGACGCTGAGTCCCTCGTCCAGCTCGTCCGGGGTGATGGTCAGGGCCGGCAGCAGCTTGGCGACCTCGCCCTCGGGGCCGGACGTCTCGATGAGCAGTCCGAGTTCGAAGGCCCGCCGGGCGACGCGCGAGGCGCGCTCCTTGTCGTGGAACTCCAGGCCCCACACCAGGCCGCGTCCGCGGTACTCCTTCACATCGGCGAGGTTCTCCCCGGTGATCGAGACCAGGGCGTCCTCGACCTGTTCCCCCCGGGTGCGGGTCTGCTTCTCGAGGACGGAGCCGTCGGCCCAGTAGGTCTCCAGGGCGGCGGTCGCGGTGACGAAGGCGGGGTTGTTGCCGCGGAAGGTGCCGTTGTGCTCGCCCGGCTCCCACACGTCCAGCTCGGGCCGGAACAGGCACAGCGACATCGGCAGCCCGTACCCGCTGATCGACTTCGACACGGTCACGATGTCCGGCGTGATGCCCGCCTCCTCGAAGGAGAAGAACGCGCCGGTGCGGCCGCAGCCCATCTGGATGTCGTCGACGATCAGCAGCATGTCCTGCCGCTCGCACAGCTCCTTCAGCGCCCGCAGCCACTCCGGGCGCGCGACGTTGACGCCGCCCTCGCCCTGCACGGTCTCCACGATCACCGCGGCCGGCTTGTTCAGACCCGAACCCTGGTCCTCCAGCAGCCGCTCGAACCACAGGAAGT